>JANMSS010000324.1:0-3117 GCA_031389585.1 Burkholderiales bacterium
CCGGCGCAGCCGCTGACGGTGCTGATTGCCGCACTGGGTGGCCAGGGTGGCGGCGTGCTGTCCGACTGGATCGCCCACGCGGCCCGCGCGCAGGGCTTGAGCGTGCAGGCCACCTCGACGCCTGGCGTGTCGCAACGCACCGGCGCGACCACTTACTACCTGGAGATCGTCGCCACGCCGGCGCCGGGCACGCCGCCGCGTGTGCTGGGGCTGACGCCGATGCCCGGACGCGTCGACGTTCTGGTCTGCGCCGAACTGCTCGAGGCCGCGCGCATGCTCGAACGCGGCATGAGCACGCCGGCGCGCACCACCCTCATCGCGTCGACGCACCGGGTCTACACCACGCGCGAGAAGATCGCTGCCGGTGACGGCCGCTTCGACAGCCAGCGCATCGTCGATGCCGCGTGCGCACTGTCGCGGCAAGCCGTGCTCTTTGACATGCAGGCGCTGTGCTTGCGCCACCGCGCGGCCATCAGCGCCGCGCTGTTCGGCGCGCTGGCCGGCAGCGGTGCCTTGGGACTTAGCCTGAGCGCCTGTGAGGCGGCGATCCGCGCCGCGGGGGTGGGCGTTGCCGAGAGCCTGGCGGCGTTCACCGAGGCTTGGCAGCTCGCGTCCACGGACGAAACAACGCAGGCCGCCCGCGAACCCGGCCACGCCGAGCCGCCGCTTCTGGATCGCGATGCGCCGCAGGTCCCGCCGCCGCACGCGGCGCTGGCCGCACGCATCGCCGCGTTACCCGCAGCGGTGGCAGAGTTTGCGCGCTGGGGCGCCGCGCAGACCACTGCCTACCAGGGCCTGGCGTATGGCAAGCGCTACCTCGATCATCTTGAGCGCATCGTGCGTGCCGAGGCAAGCCGCCCGCTCGCGGCACCGATGCACGCTGTGGCGCGCGAGACCGCGCGCTATCTGGCGCTGTGGATGTGCTACGAAGACGTGATCCAGGTGGCGTCACTGAAGTCGCGTGCGGCGCGACTGGCGCGCATCCGCCGCGAGGTGCACGCCAGCGACGCCGATGTCGTGCGGGTCTACGACTTTTTCAAGCCCAGCGCGCTGGAGATCGCGGCCATCCTGCCGCGCCGCCTTGGCCTGTGGCTGGAGCGCCGCGCGTTGGCGCGAGGCGCGCTGCCCGACAGGGGCAAAGCGGTCAGGCTGCAGACATCGTCCCTCACAGGGGCGTTGGCACTGCGCCTGGCTGGCGCGTTGCGGCCGCTGCGCCCGCATTCGCTGCGCTTTGCGCGCGAGCAGGCAGCCATGGCGGACTGGCTGGCCTTGCTGGAGCGCTCGCTCGGTGACGCGCGCAGCGATGCCGCGCTTGAACAGGCGCGGCTGCCGCGCCTGCTCAAGGGTTACGGCGAGACCCACTGCGCAGGGCGTGAGGAGTTCCAGCGTCGGGTTGACGGAACTGAGGACTACCGCAGTCAACCGCCGCAGCCGACGGCCTGGCTCGAGCACCGCTGAACGCCTCGCGGGCTCACCAGGAAGAGAGAAATTTTCTTCCGAACAGAACCCACGTCGGGAAACTGGACGCTCGACGATGCCCACCGCGGGCCGGGATAGCGCCAGCGTGGCCAGCAGCGGCACCAAGCTCTCGCTGCTGCGCGGGCTGCTGCACTGCCTGTGGGACCAGGCCGGGCTCGGTCGATCAGCGCGACGCGATCAACGCCAGGCGGATGGCGCAGTGGTCGCAAGCCATCGCTGCAACCGGCAAGCCGCAGCACTTGATGCTGCTGATTGCCGACGTAAAGGAGATCGTGCCGGCACGCCATGGCTTCAAGGCCGTGGTGAAGCATGTGCCCGACCAGGCCTTCGCGCTGGACGAACAGCTCTGCCGCCGGCTCGGCCGGCGCTTCGAGTCGGCGCTGGCGCTATGGGGCGCGGCCGAGAACATCCATATGGTGATGATCGCGACCTTCAGCGTCGCGGCGGCGGGCATCCCGACCATCGTGGATCTGTCGCAAATGTCGGTGACACGGCACTGGCTGCCGGTCGAAGACGGATTCGAGAAGCAGCTCATCGAGCGGCTCGTTGCTGATGGGCGGTCCTTCGTGAAGGGGCTTCGCTACAACCTGGGCGCGGAGAGCGCGCTGGCCAGTGCAACGCTGACCGACTGCGAAGGTTCGGCACCGTTGCTATTCGTCGTTCACGCGGGCATCGAGGGCAGCGGGTGGTACCTTCAGGTGTGCGACCCGTCGGTACCGGTGTGGCTGTGGAATCCATCGAGCGAAGCGATGCCATCGCTGCCGCTTCGGCAGCCACATCACCCAAGGGCGGTTGAATCCGCAGTCGAGTGGCGATGAACGACCCGTTGCTCCTGATCGCCCCGAAGTGGTATAAATCCTCGGACGTTTCGTTGATTCGACCGACGATTCATAACATGTCCACCCCCAACACCTCCACGCAGCGCACCCAGGCGCTGGCGCTGCTCAAGCGGCGGGGGATGACGCGGCTCGCGGAGTTCAGTGAGGCGGGCATCACCGCCACCACGGTCAGCCGCATGGAGCAAGCCGGCGAGGTCGTGCGCCTTGCCCGCGGGCTCTACCAACTTCCCAATGCCGCGCTCGATGCGCAGCAGTCGCTGGCCGAGGCGGCCCGGCTGGTGCCCAAGGGCGTCATCTGCCTGGCCTCTGCCCTCGCGTTCCACGGCCTCACCGACCAGACTCCGCCGAAGGTCTGGATCGCCATCGGGCGCAAAGACTGGCGCCCCCGGCTCACCTATCCGCCGATCCGCATCGCCCGGTTCTCTGACGAGCTTCTGCGCCGCAGCGTCGAGCGCAAGAAGATCGCCGGCACGCCCGTGCCTGTGTTCGGCGTTGCCAAGACGGTGGCCGACCTGTTCCGCTACCGCCGCACAGTGGGCGATGCGCTTGCCATCGAGGGCCTGCGCCAGGCGCTGCGGCAGCGCAAGGCCACGCCTGCGGAGATCGCGCGCGAGGCCGAAGCCGCGGGCGTGTGGGGCACGATGGAGCCCTACGTCATGGCGCTGACCAGCGATGCCTGACGGTGACCGCCCGGACCCACGCGGTGGCGTCCAATGGGTCATTCCAGGCAAAGCTGATTACTGGACAGGAAGCCGGTGAGATGAAGAGCGCGAAAGAAGTGCTGGATGCATTCGAGAAC
>JANMSS010000037.1:0-4300 GCA_031389585.1 Burkholderiales bacterium
CCGACCAAGCAACCAGAGGCCGTTCAAACACAGTACGGCGCCAACATAAAACAAAGCCAGTCCTAATAACATGGTGTGTCCTCCTCAGTCAGTTACCGAACCCATCCAAGCCTGCCCCAGCCCCAAGGGGCCGGGACGCAGACTTGGCGCTCTCAAGAATCCTTGAGCGCTAGCGCAGCGTGAACGTGCTGCGACATCAGTTCGGCGACCGCGGCACTTGCATGCCTTGTTTCACCTGGTGCGGCTTCCCGGTTGCTGACGGGCGGATGTCGAAGTCGAAGATCGACCTGGGGATGTAGATGGTTGAGCACGCGTTCGGGATGTCCACCACGCCGGACAACCGTCCCTCGACTGGCGCTGTCCCCAAAATCATGTACGCCTGAATGTCGGTGTAGCCGAACTTCATGAGGTAGTCGATGGCGTGGTTGCAGGCGTTTGCATAAGCCAGCCACGAGTCCAAGTAGTGCTGCTTGCCCTTGCTGTCCACTGAGACGCCCGAGAATGCAATCCAGTCGGAGTACTGCGGATCGCGCAGGCCGGGCATGAAGATGGCGTTCTCACGCACGCCATATTTCTCCATGCCACCCTTGATGAGATCGACGCGCAGGTCCATGAACCCGCCCATCTCGATCGCGCCGCAGAACGTGATCTCGCCGTCGCCCTGCGAGAAGTGCAGGTCGCCAAACGAAAGATTCGCCCCAGGCACAAAGACCGGATAGAAGACCCGGCTGCCGGCGGTCAGGTTCTTGATGTCCTGGTTCCCGCCGTTCTCCCGCGGTGGGGCGGTCCGTGCTGCCTCTTTAGAGACCCGATCGAAATCGGCACCCTTGAGCGAGCCCAGAATCGCGCTGTCAGGCAATGGCGGCAGAGCCAGCGGCGGCACACGATGGGGATCGGTCGCGATCAGATCTGTTTCGCGCTTCGTCCACTTCGATAGCAACTCGGCTGACGGCGCAGTGCCCATCAGACCCGGGTGGTGGATGCCCGTGTAGGAGACTTCCGGAACGTGGCGCGAGGTGGCGACGTCGCCATTGAAGTCCCAGATCACCTTGTAGGCGTCGGGAAACCGCTCGGTGAGGAAGCCGCCGCCGTTCTTGGTGGCGAACACACCCGTGTAGCCCCAGCCCATGCCGGACAAAGGCCCTGAATCCTCTTGATCGCAGGAGTCAATTTCGAGGATGTCGACGATCAGCAGGTCGCCGGGCTCGGCCCCCTCGATGCGGAACGGCCCGGACAGGACATGCACCCCTGCCAGCGGGGCGTGGCGAATGTCATCCGCAGAGTTGTCGTTCTTGATCGCGCCGTCGAACCACTCGCGGCAATCGGCGCGAAAGACTTCGCCTGGCTTGACGGTCACGTTGGCAGGAATGTCCGGGTGCCAGCGGTTATGGCCGACGTGTTTCTGGTTGGTGAATTTCTTCGAATTGTCCAGCGGGAATAGATTCTTAGGCATATCAAGACCTCTCACTCGTTAGTTGAAGACCATTGGGAAAGCCCGAAATATCCACATGTTGATTCCTCAGTGCGCTCTCCTTTCGTTGACTGATTGGGTGCCCACGCTGGCAATCCGCGCACGAGACGCTGCAGGCCCAATGGGTAGGAACTCCTCTTTCACCGTCCGGTAACCAACAGCCAAGATTTCGACTCTGATGAGTGTGATGGCGAGTGCAGCGATGATCGTCATGGCCTGGGCAGGCCGCGTAGCTTGGGAGTCAGCGGGATCGTTCGCCTGGGTGCGTTCGTTAATGAGGGCAGCGAGGTGACCACGTCGGGCTCGTACCGGCTCTTTTGCGCGTGATCCATTGCAGCGGTCCACGCGGTTCGTGACCCGGATCGGATCATCGGCAGCGAGAGGATTCGCTGCGCCTCACTGCCGCACACGGAACATGTCACCGACGCCGGTGCCGTACCGAGCGGCCGAGTGACCTCGAACACGCCGTCCTGCTCACATCGATACTCGTATAGGGCCACAGCGCTCTCCTTCTCATTCAACGACGTCACATTCGGCCGCGACCCCAACCGAGGTCGAATGAGCCACCGGGTCGTCCGGATGGCAGAGCGAATGCTGAGAGCGCGACGAGCCTGGCGAATCCCGTGAAACGATGAATGTTGCTCACTCAAATGGGTGAAATTCTCTTCACCCAATCAGGTGAACATCGGCCGCGTCATCCGCATGCTCGCCGACCGCCAGACGATGGCCATCGTGCTGGTCGAGCAGTACTACGACTTCGCCGCCGAACTCGCCGAGCAGTACCTGGTGATGGAGCGCGGCGAGATCGTTGCCCGCGGGCGCGGCAAGGACATGGTGGTTGATGGCGTGCGGCAGAAGATGTCGATCTGAGCCCTATCGACAATTACCGATCGCACAGCAAACCATCCGTTCGGGCTGAGCCTGTCGAAGCCTGTCCTGATCTCGTCGAGGTGGCCCCGCATGGCGCTTGCACAGGGTCAGCGTGAACGGCGTCGCAATTTCCCTGACGGTCAATGAGCGCAACGCTGTGCCATCCACTGGCGCATGGGCCCGACCAGCGCCGTTTCGGCATCGCCGCGCGCCATCGAGCCGAAGACGCGCAGGTTGCCGATGCCGCGCCTGCGTGCAAGCTCGATCGACGGGTGACAATGGCTCTCGATCAGGGGATGCAAGGTGCGTGGCCTTGCGCAACGTGTCGCGCGGAATTCGGCATCGGGCTGCGATTCCGCACCTGCATGCCATGTTCTGGTCGTCGAGCGCGACCCCCTTCGAACGTCGGCTGTGCGCAGAACCTGCCGCTCACTGCGCCGTGTCGATGGACGGTAGCCGACCCTATGCCGCCGTTCGCCAACTCCGTGCGAAAGATGGCAATGCAGCGGGAGCCGCCGTTCGCGGCCGACCTGCCAGTTCACGCTTGCTAACATGCCGGTGGCGACCTGCCGCAAGAGCTGCGTCACCACCCGGACAGGGGCGCATGTAGCCCGACACTTCAGTTGGGTCTCCCAAGCAACGTCTTGGCAACTCAGCCGGATACGGCACCACGAACAAGACCCGACGGAGCCCTGATGGTGACCACTGACACCAACAACACCGACCTCGGCCGCATCGTCTATGCCTTCCGCCAGTGGCGCGGCGAGCCTGCACCCGCGTGGTGGAACGCGGCGCAGCATGGCGCCTGGGCCTACCGCGACAGGCCCGGCTTCTGCAAGGCAGAAACGATAGCGGGCATCGGTAAGCACGGCTTCGTGCTCACCCCCGGCCGCTACGTTGGCGCCGAGGCGCAGGTGGACGACGGCGAGCCCTTCGCCGAAAAGTACCCGCGGCTGCTGGCGGAGTTGGAGGCGTGCTTTGGGGAGGGCGAGCGCTTGATGGCCGTCGTGCGCGAACAGTTGAAAGGGGTGGTCGATGCCCGATAAGACCGAACCGCCCGAGTCGCCCAAGTCGCTCGAGCCAACTTTGCCGGACGGTCAGGTCCTCATCTATCAGGACGGGGCCGCCCACCTACAGGTTCGCCTGGAGGGCCGCACCGTGTGGCTTTCGCAGCGACTGATCGCCGAGTTGTTCCAGGTATCGGTGAAGACTGCCAACGAGCACTTGGTCAACATCTACAGCGAGCGAGAACTCGACCCCGAGGCAACTGTCCGGAGTTTCCGGATAGTTCAAACCGAGGGCAGCCGCGAGGTTGCCCGCAACATCGACCACTACGCCCTCGACGCCATCCTCGCCGTCGGCTACCGCGTCCGCTCCGCCCGCGGCACGGCGTTCCGCCAGTGGGCCACCGCCCGCCTGTCCGAGCTGCTGGTCAAGGGCTTCACGATGGACGACGAGCGGCTGAAGGAAGGCCGCTCGCTCGGCGCCGATTACTTCGACGAGCTGCTCGAGCGCATCCGCGCCATCCGCACGTCGGAGCGGATGTTCTATCAAAAGATCACCGACATCTACGCCACCAGCATCGACTACGACCCGGCCCACCCGCTCAGCCAAACCTTCTTCGCCACCGTGCAGAACAAACTGCACTTCGCCATCCACGGCCGCACTGCTGCCGAGGTCATCAAGGGCCGTGCCGACGCGGTGAAACCCAACATGGGCCTGACGACGTGGAAGAACGCGCCGCACGGGCCCATCCGCAAAGCCGATGTCACCGTCGCCAAGAACTATCTGTCGCAGCCGGAGATCACTGAGCTCAACCGCGTCGTGACCATGTACCTCGACTTCGCCGAAGACCAGGCCCGGCGCAAGAAGCCGATGCACATGGCCGAATGGGTGCAGCGGCTCGACGCCTTCTTGCAGTTCAACGAGCGCAACGTGCTGACCCACGCGGGCGCGGTT
>JANMSS010000045.1:0-9799 GCA_031389585.1 Burkholderiales bacterium
CCCGAAGGCCAGTTGCCTGCGACGACTGGCGCGAACGAAGTGAGCTGGGGGCCTGTTTCACACGAAGTACCAGCGCACGGCGTGGAAGAAGACGGGTGCGGCAAAACACAGCGGCGCGACGCGGTCCAGCAGCCCGACCGCGCCAGTGACGGAACTGCGGTTGCCCCAGTAGCGCACGCCGGCGTCCTTCTTCAGGCCGCGCATCACGAGCTCGCCCAGGTTGCCGCAGCCGCCGGCCAGCGCGGCCATCGCGGCCGAGCGCAGCGGGTCCACCGGCGTGATCCAGAACAGCAGCGCGCCCGTCAATCCGGCCGCCAGCACGCCCAGCGCCCAGGCGCGGTACGAGAAGCTGCGGTCGATTTGCCGCGCCACCGGCCGCCGGCGCAGCTTGCGGCTGGCCAGTTCCTGCACGATCTGCGCCGCGCCGGTGGCCATCACGAGCAGGAACAGCAGGAAGGCGCCGCGGCCGGCGTAGCGCGGCAGGTCCAGCAGCAGCAGCGCCGGCGCGTGGGCCAGGCCGTAGACGCAGACCATGATGCCCCACTGGATCTTGGCGTTGCGCTCCAGGAAACGCTCGGGGTCGCCCGACAGCGCGCTGACCACCGGGATCGCCAGGAACACGTACACCGGCACGAACACCGTGAAGAGGTCGAAGGCGCGCACACCCACCAGCACGTACTGCAGCGGCAGCGCAACGAAGAAGGCCAGGATCAGGCTGCGGTGGTCGCCCCGGCGCGTGCGCACGAGGGTGATGAACTCGCGCAGCGCCAGGAAGGAAAAGACGCCGAAGGCCAGCGTCGCGCCCAGCGGCCCCGAGACCCAGGCCAGCCAGAACACGACCGAGCCGATCCACACCGCGCGCAGGTCGCGCTGCATGCGTTCGTTGCGCTCGCGCCGGGCCTCGCTGGTGTCGCGCAGCGTGTACAGCATGACCACCACCGAAGTCAGCAGGAGCAGGCCGAACAGCGCCACGAACAGCAGCGCCACCTGGCTGTGCACCGACCAATCGCGCAGGGGGTGCAGGTCGATGTTCATGCCCGGCCCGGCCGCACCGCCAGCACCGCGGCGCGCGCACGGTCCAGGAAGCTGCGCTTGTCTTCGCTGGGCTGCAGCTGCATCGGCGTGCCGAAGGTCACGGTGCACAAGATCGGCACCGGCACGACCTCGCCCTTGGGCATCACGCGCTGCACGTTGTCGATCCACGCCGGCACCAGCTGCACGCCCGGGAACTGCTCGGCCAGGTGGAAAAGGCCGCTCTTGAACGGCATCGGCTCGCCCTTGTTGCTGCGCGTGCCCTCGGGAAACAGGATCAACGAGTCGCCCTGCTTCAAGGCGTCGATCAGGGGCTCGAGCGGGTCCTGGTCTTCGCCCCCGCCCTCGGCGCTGGCCTGGGCGCGCGACCGGCTCACGTAAACCGCATTGAAGACCGCGCGCGTGATCCAGTGCTTGAACGGGCTCGAGGTCCAGTAGTCCTTGGCCGCGATTGGCCGCGTCGTCGAGCGCAGGTCCTTGGGCAGGGCGGCCCAGATCAACACCAGGTCGAAATGGCTCTGGTGGTTGGCGAAATAGATGCGCTGGTCGGCGGTGGGCGGGCAACCCTTCCAATGGCCTTGCGTGCCGGTGACGATGCGGGCAATGAACGAGAGCAGCAGGCTCATCAGCTTGGCAAGGAACATGCACCGATGCTAGCCGCAGCCCGATGTGGCGCGCATCGGGGGAACTGAGGTGGCGCGGCGCCCGTGATTCAGGTCTGCGTCGCGCTAGGGGCAGCCGGCCAGGCCGGCTGTGGACCCGGGCCGGCGTGTGCCGTATTGATCGCTGAGCGTGGGCAGGAATGCAGCCGGATCATCGACTTGTTGGGCTGACCACGGCTCGACAGACTGCGCCGGGCCGACAAGAAGCCTCAGCCCGCGTTGTGCCGCAGCGGGATACGCCGCGGCCGCGGCCGCGTCACCGCGCGCCAACGCGTCGCGGAAGTCATCGACCGCAGTGCGCCCGGTGACCAGAGTTTCCTGGAACGCCGCCAACGCCTTGCCGACGTTGACGATCGTGCGCTGGGGCCTGGCCTGTGGCGACTCCTTGAATACCCGGCGGTCGCACGCGGCCAGCTCCGGGTCGCGGTCGAACAACTGGGCCACGCTGGCCGGGCTGCCGTCGAACTCGCGGGCGTCGAGGATCGGCCGGATGCTGGCCATCCACAGGCTGTCACTGGCGCCGCCCCGGCCGAACCAACGCTGCAGGCCCAGGTTGGCCAGCGCGGGCGTATTGCGCGGCAGATCGGCCAGCCCGTGAGCGCGCGGCTTGTTGTCCGTGAATGAGCGATCCGGCTGGTGGCAGGTCACGCAGGCGATATAGCCCACCGGCGACATGCGCGCGTCCCTGAACAGGCGCCGACCCAGCTCGATCGCCTGCGCCTGACCCGATACGCGGTTGCCCGGGTCGGGCCGCAGTGTGGGTGGCCAAGGGCCGAGACCGACGATGCGCTGCACTTCTTCGGAGGACAACCCAAGGGCGGGCGTCGTCTGCGACGCGGCCCCGGCCGCAGGGCAAAGCAGCGCCGCAAGCACCGCATGCACCGCATGCACCGCATGCAGCATAAGCAACAGCGTCGGGGAGCGTCGAGCCCTGTCGACTCCTGAGGCTCAGTGTCCTTCGAAGTTCGGCGTTTGCACTCTAGACCCGCGCGACGCTGCTGTCGATAGCCGCGGGCGGCGCGGCCACCGGCTCATCGCGTTCGATCTTGCCGTCGACGAGCTCGATCACGCGGTCGCATCGGGCTGCCAGCCGCGGGTCATGCGTGACGACGATGAACGACGTTGCCAACTTGGCATGCATGTCGCGCAGCAGGGCGAAGACTTCGTCGGAGGCCGCGCGGTCGAGGTTGCCGGTCGGCTCGTCGGCCAGCACCAGTGGCGGCTCCAGCACCAGGGCGCGGGCGATCGCCACGCGCTGCTGCATGCCACCCGAGAGCTCGCCCGGTCGCTTGTGCATCGCATTCTCCAGCCCCACCGCAGCGAGCAACGCACGCGCGCGCTCGCGCATCGCGGCATCGACGCGGCCCTGGCGCATCAGGCCGGGCAGCGTCACGTTCTCGAGCGCGCTGAAGGCGGGCAAGAGGTGATGGACCTGGAACACGAAGCCGAGTGTGGTGCGCCGGCGCAGCGTCAGGCCGGCGTCGTCCATGCCGCTCACCTCTTCGCCGCGGACGCGGTAGCTGCCGGCGGTCATGGGTTCGAGCAGGCCGACGATGTTCAGCAGTGTGCTCTTGCCCGAGCCTGAAGGGCCGATCAAGGCGACGAACTCGCCACGGTCGACGCGAAACGACAAGCCGTGCAGTACCTCGGCCTCGTTCGGCAGGCCCAGGTTGTAGCTCTTGCGGACGTCACTGAGCTCGATCAGCGAAGTGGTGTCGTGGTTCGCGGCCATGCCCTACATGCGGATCGCTTGCGCCGGATCGAGTGCGGCGGCACGGCGCGCGGGGGCCACCGCTGCGAGCACGCCGCAAAGCGTGGCCAGCGCGGCAATCTGCAGCGCCAGCGCCGGTGCCAACGTGATCACGAACAACGGCAAGCCGTCGGAGCCGCGCACGAAGGTGCTGAACAGCCACACCAGCAGCGTGGCCAGCAGGACGCCCAGCGCCGAGCCGATCGCGCCGACGATCGCGCCCTGCAGCAGGAAGACGCGCAGCACCTGGCCCTGCGTGGCGCCCATCGCGCGCAGGATGCCGATCTCGCGACGCTTCTGCACGACAGACACCACCAGCACGCTGGCCACGCCGAGCACGACCACGATCATCACCACGCCGCGAATCAATCCGGTGCTGATCGACTGCGCATTCAGCGCCGACACGAGTTGCGCATTGGCTTCCTGCCAGCTTTCGACCTTGTACGGGTAGTCGCGCTGCAGTTCGTCGGCCAGTTTCTGTGCCGCCCACACATCGACCAGCGTCAGGTCCAGCGTGGTCGCGCCGCCGGGCAGGCCGAGCAGGCTCTGCGCGGCGCGCAGTGGCACGATGACGGTGCGGCGATTGAGGTCGCGCACGCCCAGATCGACCAGCGCCGTGACCCGCAGCGACTCGGTCACGCTGCCAGTGACCAGGCTCAGCCGGTCGCCGACGCGCACGCCCAGATCCTCGGCCAGTTCGCGCCCGATCACGCCTTCGCCCGGGCCCAGCCGCGCCTGCCCATCAACCACTTTGGAGCGCAGGTGCACGATGCGGTCGTAGCGGTCGAGATCCACGCCCAGCAGCGCGATCGATTTCGTGGCTTCGCCGCGCACGGCCAGGCCGGCGCCCGAGACCATCGGCGACACGGCCGCGACCGCGGGCAGGGCTTCGAGCAGCGGCAACAGCGCCTGCCAGTTGCCGATCGAACGCGCGCGTTGCGCGCGCGGCTGCGTTTGCGCCAGCAGTTCCACACCGGGCATCGGTGCCATGGCCGGGGTGACCACGTCCTCGAGTGCGCGAAGCGTGACATGGGCCTGGGTGCCGAGCGTCTTTTGCAGCGTGCTGCTCTGCAGGCCGCTGATCAGCGCCGAGATGTAGGCCACCACCGCGACGCCGGCGGCCACACCGACGATGATGAGCACGCTTTGCATGCGCCCCTCGCGCAGGAAGCGCACCGCGACACGGCGTTCGAACCCGAGCCAGTCGAACATGGGTAGCACGGACGCGTCAGCGCCCCATCGCGTTGGTCAGGGCCGAGCCCGCGTCGCCGCCGGCCCGGCTCTTGCGAGCGCCAGCGACGGCGGCAGCCGAGGCGTCGACGCGCACGCGGCTGCCAGGCTTGAGTGGCGGCCCGAGCAGCACCATGTCGCCTTCGGCCAGCCCTTCGCGTACTTCGGCCGCATCGAGTGTGCGCAGGCCCAGGTGCACCGCGCGCTCTTCGACGCGGCCCTCGCGTGCCAGCAGCACGGTGGCAGCGGTCGCGGAGGCGTCACCGCGCAGCGCCGCCACCGGCACGGCCAGTGCCCGCTCGCGGCGCGCGGTCTGCACTTCCACCGACAGCGTCATGTCTTCGCGCAGGAACGCCGGTGCATCCTGCGGTGCAAACTTGACTTCGATGGCGCCGCGCTGCGCGTCGACCAGCGGCGCGATCGACTGCACGCGCGCGGCGAAGCGTTGGCCAGGAAACGCATCGGCGACCACGCTGGCGCCCTGGCCGACCTGCAATTGCTCGAGGTAGCGCTCGTCGACCTGGGCCTCGAGTTGCAGCGGTCCGGCCAAGGCCAGGCTCATCAGCGCCTTGCCGGGCTGCACGATCTGTCCGGACTCGACCAGCCGCGACAGCACCCGCGCATCGGCCGGCGCGGTGAGCGTGGTCTGGGCCAGGCGCGCGCGTGCTGCGGCGGTGGTCGAGCGGGCCAGCGCCAACTGGGCCTGGGCCTGCGCGACATCGGTGCCGGCGTCGGCATTGGCCGCACTTTGTGCGCGCGCATTGGCCTGCTGTGCCTGGGCCACGGCGAGCGCGCGCTGCGCTTCGTCGAGCCGCGCCGGGCTGACGAAGCCCTTGGCCAACAGTTCCTGCGTGCGCTGCAATTCGGTTTGCGCCGCCACCAGCACCGAATCGGCCTGGGCCACACCGGCCTGCACGGCGGCGCGCCCGGTACTGCGCAGGCCCGCCAGGCGTGCAGCGGCCTGGCGTTCGCTGGCCTGGGCCTGTGCCAGTGCGGCGCGCAACTCGTCGCTCTCCAGGCGCACCAACACGTCGCCCTGCTTGACCTGCGCCCCTTCGGCAACCGCGACTTCGACCACACGTGCGGTCAGCGTGCTGCCGACATCGACCCTTGACGCGGTCGCGACACGGGCCGAGAACTGCAGGCTGCGCACCAGCGGCGCGGCGCGCAGTTCCACGGCCGCGGCGGTGGGTGGGCGCAACAGCCACCACCCCAGCGCTGCTGCGACAACGATGGCGGCCACGCCGGCGAGCAGCAGAGCGGGTTTGCGGGGCATCGGGGCATTGTTGCACCGGGCACCGCGCGCGCTTGCGTTGCGTCTAATAGATTTCGATCGACTGGAGGAGCACTCCCGCAGCCTCGCCATGCCCGGCCGCTTCAATGACGAAAGTGGCGCACGCCGGTGAAGACCATGGCAATGCCGCGCTCGTCCGCGGCGGCGATGACCTCGCCATCGCGCATCGAGCCGCCGGGCTGGATCACGCAGGCCGCGCCGGCGTCGACGACCACGTCCAGGCCGTCGCGAAAGGGGAAGAAGGCGTCGCTGGCCACGGCCGAACCGGCCAGCGTGAGCCCCGCATTCTCGGCCTTGATCGAGGCGATGCGCGCACTGTCGATGCGGCTCATCTGGCCCGCACCCACGCCCAGGGTCATGCCGCCGGCACAGAAGACGATGGCGTTGCTCTTGACGAACTTGGCCACCTTCCAGGCGAACAGCAGGTCGTCGAGCTGGGCCTCGGTGGGTGCCCGCTGCGTGACCACGCGAAACTCTTCCCGGGCCAGGTTCTTCGCGTCAGTGGATTGCAGCAACAGGCCGCCGCCCACGCGTTTGATGTCGAGCGCGTTGGCGGCGCTCGACAACTCGACTTCGAGCAGGCGCACGTTCTGCTTGGCCGCGAACACCGCGCGCGCTTCAGGCGTGATCACTGGCGCGATGATGACTTCGACGAACTGCTTGGCCACCTGCTCGGCGGCGGCGCCATCCAGCGCGGCGTTGAAGGCGATGATGCCGCCGAAGGCCGAGGTCGGATCCGTCTGCAGTGCCTTGGCATAGGCCTCGGCCGCGGTGGCAGCGACTGCCACGCCGCAGGGATTGGCGTGCTTGACGATGACGCAGGCCGGCGCGTCGCCGAAGGTCTTGACGCACTCCCAGGCCGCGTCGGCGTCGGCGATGTTGTTGTACGACAGCGCCTTGCCCTGCAACTGGCGCCAGCCGGCAAGCAGGCCGCGCGGTGCGGCCGCCTCGCGGTAGAAGGCCGCACTCTGGTGCGGGTTCTCGCCGTAGCGCATGTCCTGCGTCTTTTCAACCTGCAGCGTGAACACGGCGGGGTAGTCGCTTCGCACCGGCACTTCGGCGCCTGCCGATTCGGCACCCGCCTCGATCGCGCTCAGGTAGTTGCTGATCATGCCGTCGTAGGCCGCGGTGTGGGCGAACACCTTCTTGGACAGCATGAACTTGGTGGCGCGCTGGACGCCGCCGGCCTGCAACTCGGCCAGCACGCGCGGATAGTCGAGCGGGTCGATGACGACAGCCACGTCCTGCCAGTTCTTCGCCGCGGCGCGCAGCATTGCCGGGCCTCCGATGTCGATGTTCTCGATCGCGTCGTCGAGCGTGCAATCGGCCTTGGCGATGGCTTGCCCAAACGGGTACAGGTTGATCACCAGCAGGTCGATGGTGGCGATGCCATGGGCCTTCAGCGCGGCCATGTGCTCGGGGTGATCGCGGCGCGCAAGCAGGCCGCCATGGATGCGCGGGTGCAGTGTCTTGACGCGGCCGTCGAGCATTTCGGGAAAACCGGTCACCTCGGCCACCTCGGTGACCGGCAGGCCATGCTGCGCCAGCAGCTTGGCGGTGCCGCCGGTCGACAGCAGCTTGACGCCGCTGGAGTGCAGCGCGCGCGCGAAGTCGACGATGCCGGTCTTGTCCGAGACCGACAACAGTGCAGTCAATGAATTCATGGTGCCCCCGGACACGGTCGCGCAGCGATCCGCGGTTCCTGCTTACTTGATCAACTTGTGGTCGAGGAGCTTGCGTCGCAAGGTGTTGCGGTTCAGTCCCAGCCACTCGGCGGCCTTGCTCTGATTGCCATCGGCCTGCTTCATCACCACGTCGAACAGCGGCTTCTCGACCGCGGCGCAGAACATCTGGTGCAACGAGTGCGGCTCGGCGCCGCGCAGATCCTTGAAGTACTGCTCCAGGCTTTCACGCACGCAGGCGTCGATGTGTTTCTTGGTCATGCGCTCAGTTCGACAAGGTCGTCGTTGGCCGCACCCGCGCTGGCAGCGATGCCGATGCGGGGCAGGCGTTGATGTTGTTGGGCGAGTTGCGCAAACCAGCCAGTGACGGCGGCCAATTGCGCGGCGCAGTCTTCGATCAGATTCATCTCGGCGCGAAAGGCTTCGCCGCCGGGCAATTCGCGCAGCGCCCAACCGATGTGCTTGCGCGCGCTGCGAACGCCGCTGGCTTCGCCATACAGGCCGTAGTGGTCGAGCAGGTGTTCGCCAAGCCAGCTGGCGACTTCGACCGTGTTCGGCGGCGCCAGGTGCGCTCCGGTGGCCAGGAAATGCGCGATCTCGCGAAAGATCCACGGCCGGCCCTGCGCCGCGCGGCCGACCATCAGCGCGTCAGCCTGCGTGTACGCCAGCACATCGCGCGCCTTCTCGGGCGAGTCGATGTCGCCGTTGGCGACCACGGCGATGTCCAGCGCGGCCTTCACCGCGGCCACGGTGTCGTACTCGGCCAGGCCCTTGAAACCCTGCTCGCGCGTGCGGCCATGCACGGTGAGCATCGCCACGCCGGCGGCTTGCGCCATGCGCGCCAATGCCAGCGCGTTCTTCTCGCTGTCGCAGCGACCGGTGCGCATCTTCAGCGTCACCGGCACGTTGCGCGGCGCGCAGGCCGCGACCACCGCTTCGACGATGCGCGCGGCCAGCGGCGCATTGCTCATCAACGCCGATCCGGCCCAGACATTGCAGACCTTCTTGGCCGGGCAACCCATGTTGATGTCGATGATCTGCGCGCCGCGGTCGATGTTGTAGCGCGCCGCGTCGGCCATCTCCGCCGCGTCGACGCCGGCGATCTGCACCGCGATCGGCCCAGGCTCACCGGCGTGGTCGGCGCGGCGCGAGGTTTTCAGAGACGACCACAGTTCACGCCGGGACGTCACCATCTCGCTGACGGCATAGCCCGCACCCAGGCGCCGGCACAATTGGCGGAACGGCCGATCGGTGACCCCGGCCATCGGGGCAACGAACAGGTTGTTCGGCAGCTCGAATGCGCCGAGTTTCATAGAGTACCGGTGGGGGAGGGTGCTGAAAAAAGAGGCGCAAGTATAGCCACGCGTTCAGCCCGGTTCGTTACCGATAATCCCGCTCTGCATGGATGCCTGGATCACGCCGCTGCTCGCCGCGCTCGCGCTGCCCAAGTTCGGGTTGTCGTCGGTCTTCGTCATCGCCTTGATCTCGGCCACGTTGCTGCCGATGGGCAGCGAGCCGGCCGTGTTCGGGCTGGTCAAGCTCAACCCCGAGTTGTTCTGGCCGGCCGTGCTGGTGGCCACGGCCGGCAACACGGTTGGCGGGGCGATTTCGTGGTGGATGGGGTACGGCGCCGAGCTGGCCTACGAAAGAGTGCGGCACCGCACCCCGACCGAACTGCGCGCGCTGAAGTGGCTGCACCAGTTCGGCGCCAAGGCCTGCCTGCTGTCGTGGCTGCCGATCGTCGGCGACCCGCTGTGCGCGGTGGCCGGCTGGCTCAAGCTGCCGTTCTGGCCCTGCGTGTGCTATATGGCGATCGGCAAATTTGCCCGTTACGTGACGATGACGGCGGCGCTGCTGTGGGTCTTTCCCGGCGTCTTCACGCCGGGCTAGGATGACAGCCCCAAGCTCACTTCGTTCGCGCCCCCCAAGGGGATCTCAGGCCGCTTGGGAGCGGCCCTGCGCCGGCCTGAGACAATTCGCGCCTCCCACAAGGAGCGCGCGCATGAATACGCCAAGCTACGACGATCTCGCCAGCCACTGCACGCGGCTGCACCATTTCCAACACTTGGCATCGATTGCCTGGTGGGACCAGGCCGCCAACATGCCGCCCAAAGGCAACGAGGCGCGCGCCGCGGCACTGGCCGAGTTG
>JANMSS010000054.1:0-6237 GCA_031389585.1 Burkholderiales bacterium
CCTCGTCGAGTGGGCTGTCGTTTCGGTCTTGCGCGGTGTAGCCAAGTGGCCCGCCGGGCCGGGTGTGCGAGGCGCGAAGAACGAGCTGAGAGGTTTTGCATTCAGCCCCTTTGCTTTGGTGACTTTCATTTGGGGCCGCAAGTGAAAGTCACCCGGCCGCCGGGCCGGGACCCGGCAGGCATCGCAGTCAGCCACGCATTGTCAAGTGCGGTGAAGCGCAGGCCATGATGGACGTCGTCACCCTTGGCGAGGCGATGCTGATGTTCGTCGCCGAAGAGCCCGGACCGCTCGAGCACGTGCAGCGCTTCAGCAAGCGCACCGCCGGCGCTGAAACCAATGTCGCCATCGGTCTGGCGCGGTTGGGCCTGAAAGTCGGCTGGCAAAGCCGGCTCGGCAGCGACTCGATGGCACGCTTCCTTCTCGGCGCGATTGGCGGCGAAGGCGTCGACTGCTCGCGCGTCGTCTGCGATGCGAACCAGAGCACCGGCTTCATGTTCAAGGGGCGCGTCGACGATGGCCGTGACCCGCCGATCGAGTACCACCGTCGGCGGTCGGCCGCCAGCCAGTTGGGCCCGGACGAGATCGACGAAGCCTGGATCGTGAACACGCGCCACCTGCACGTCAGCGGTGTGTTTCCGGCGCTGTCGCCGAGCACCTTGGCCGCGACCCAGCGCGCGATGGCGCTGGCGCGCCAGCATGGCCGCAGCATCTCCTTCGACCCCAACCTGCGCCCTGCGCTGTGGCCTTCGCGCGAGGTGATGCGCGAGACCTTGAACAAGCTCGCCGAAGGGTGCGACTGCATGCTGCCGGGCCAGGCGGAGGGCGAGGCGCTGGTCGGCAGCGCCGAGCCCGAAGCGATCGCCGCGTTCTACCGCACTCGCGGCGCCAAACGGGTGGTGGTCAAGTGTGGCGCCGAAGGGGCGTACTACGACAGCGAGCTGGGCCGCGGGCGTGTACCGGCGTATCCGGTGGCGCACGTGGTCGACACAGTGGGCGCCGGTGACGGCTTCGCCGTAGGCGTGATCAGCGCGCTGCTGGAGGGCCGCACGCTGGACGAAGCTGCGCGCCGCGGGGCCTGGATCGGCGCGCGCGCGGTGCAGGTGCGGGGCGACACCGATGGCCTGCCCACACGTGCCGAGTGGGCCGCCGCCGGCATGCCCTAGGGGAAACGAGCGCCCATTGCGGACCCATATCGGGGCACACTGCCCTACAACTGGTCAGACCAATTGACCAAACTTGCCATGCCCCTGCAAATCATCGAGCCGCGCCGGCTCTACCGCCAGATCGCCGAACAGTTGCGCACGCTGATTGCGTCCGGCGAGTTTGCGCTCGGCTCGCGCCTGCCGCCCGAGCGCGACCTGGCCGCACAACTCGGCGTGTCGCGGCCCTCGGTGCGCGAGGCCCTGATCGCGCTCGAAGTCCAGGGGCTGGTCGAGGTGCGCATGGGCTCGGGCATCTACGTCACTGCGCAGACACCCACCCCGCAGGGGCGTGATGTCGATTCGGCGCTGGGGCCGTTCGAGATCATTCGTGCGCGCCAATTGATCGAGTCCGAGCTGGCTGCGCTGGCCGCGCGGCAAAAGCCTCTGGAGGTGCTCAAGCGCATGCGCGCGGCCGTGAAGCTGATGGAAGACGATATTGCGCGTGGCGTGATGCCATACCGCGGTGACCGCGAGTTCCACGTCGCTCTGGCCGAAGCCAGCGACAACGCCGCGCTGGTGCGCGTCATCACCGACCTGTGGGACGAGCGCAAGAACCCCGTGTTCGAACAGCTCGGGCGCCACTTCGAGAACGCCCGCAGCTGGCGCCTGGCGGTAGCCGAGCACCGCGCCGTCATCCGCGCAGTGGCCGCGGGCGATGTCGCTGGCGCGCGGGCGGCGATGCGCACCCACCTCGGCAATTCGCATGACCGGTTCGCGGCGACCTGGGTCGAAGCCGCGCCGGACATGGAGGCAGCATGACGAACTCGAATCTGGCCTGCACGCTTCACGGGGCGCTGGATCTGCGGCTCACACCGCATGAACCGAGAGCCCTGGGCCCGCATGACGTGCGCCTGCGCCTGGGCGCGGGCGGCATCTGTGGCTCCGACCTGCATTACTACCAGCATGGCCGCGTCGGCGCCTTCGTGATCCGCGAGCCGCTGGTGCCCGGGCACGAGGCCTCGGGTGTGGTCGAAGCCATCGGCAGCGCCGTCACGCGCGTCAAGCTCGGCGACCGCGTGGCCATCGACCCCTCGCACCCCTGCGGCCAATGCGACTACTGCCGTGGTGGCCGGTTGAACTTGTGCCGCAAGATGTTCTTCCTCGGCAGCGCCAGCATCTTCCCGCATGCGCAGGGCCTGTTCGCCGAGGCCTTCGTGATGCCCGAGCGGCAACTGACGCCGATCACGGAAGCGCATGTGTCGCTCGGCGAGATCGCCTGTGCCGAGCCGCTGTCGATCGGCCTGCATGCCGTGCAGCGAGCCGGTTCGGTCTTCGGCAAGCGCGTGCTTGTCACGGGTGGCGGCACGATAGGCTGCATGTGCGTGATCGCCGCGCGCCTGGGCGGGGCCGCCGAAGTGGTGGTTGCCGACATCGCCGCGCGCCCGCTCGAGATGGCGCGCACCGTCGGCGCCGACGCGGTGGTGCGCAGCGACATCGACGCGGCCGCGCTCGCCGACCGCTTCGACATCGCGCTCGAAGCCGCCGGCGCCGCCGCAGCATTGGCCACTTGCCTGGCGGCGGTACAGCGCGGCGGGCGCATCGTGCAGGTCGGCACGCTGCCGGCCGAGTTGCCGTTCCCGGCCAACAGCGTGATGGCACGCGAGCTGGACTACGTGGGCGCCTTTCGCGCCAATGGTGAATTCGATCTCGCGGTGCAGGCGATCCGCTCGCGCCGCGTCGATGTGCGACCGTTGATCAGCGCGCAACTGCCGCTGTCGCGGGCGCAGGAAGCCTTCGAGCTGGCGCTCGATCGCAGCCGCAGTACCAAGGTTCAACTGGTGGCCGACGAGGCCTGATTCACCTAGAGGAGACGAGCGATGAAACGGATGACGTTGAAGACCTTTCTGGCCGCCGCCGTGCTGGCGATGGCTTTGCCTGCCGCCGCGCAAACCAAGCTCAAGTGGGCGCATGTGTACGAGACCAGCGAGCCGTATCACACGCAGAGCGTGTGGGCCGCCGAAGAGATCAAGAAGCGCACGAACGGCAAGTTCGAGATCCAGGTCTTCCCGGCCAGCTCGCTGGGCAAGGAGACCGATATCAACCAGGGCATGCTGCTCGGCACGGTGGACATGATCATCAGCGGCCCGAGCTTCGCCGCGCGCAGCTACCCGCGCCTGGGCATCGCCTACTACCCGTTCATCTTCCGCGACGGCGAGCACCTGCTGGCCTACAGCAAAAGCGCGGTGTTCAAGGAAATGATCGACGGCTTCCGCGACAAGACCGGGATCCAGATCCTGGCCTACACCTACTACGGCGCGCGCCAGACCACCAGCACCAAGCCGTTCACCGACTGCGCCGGCATGAAGGGCCTGAAAATCCGCGTGCCCGATGTGCCGGCCTACCGCGCTACGCCCGAGTCCTGCGGCGCCAACGCGACGCCGATCGCCTTTGCCGAGGTCTATCTGGCGCTGCAGAACGGCACCGTCGATGCGCAGGAAAACCCGCTGACCACCATCGAGGCGAAGAAGTTCTACGAGGTGCAAAAGCACATCATGATGACCGGCCACATCGTCGATGGCCTGACCACGCAGGTGGCGCCGCACGTTTGGACCAAGCTGACCGACGCCGAGAAGAAAATCTTCTCCGACGTGGCGCTGGAATCCGCGGCGCGGGCTTCGGCACAGATCAAGCAGCGCGAGTCCGAGCTGGTGGCCGAGTTCAAGGCCAAGGGCATCACGGTCCACAACGTGAATCGGCAAAGCTTCGTCGACGCGGTGTTGAAGACCAAGAGCGTCGAGTCGATGGGCTTCGACAAGAAGGACTACGACCGCATCGTCGCCATCAAGTAATCAGCGCGCAGCGCCCGCCTGCTCCCTCCCCCTCGCGGGGAGGGCCGGGGTGGGGGCAGCGAGGCTTCCTTCGACAAGCGCAGGACGATCGGAATACAGGCTCAGGGCGAACGGTGTGTTCCCGAGCGTCCTGAGCTTGTCGAAGGGCAGGCTCAGGACGGTCGGAAATTTAACCTCGGGACGAACGGATTTCAAAATGGACATCGATGCCGGCCCGAAAGTGATGGGCGATGACGGCGAGTTCCACGCCACCGACGAGGCCGTGGACTTGTCGAACACGCCGTTCGAGGCCTGGGCCGCCGTGCTGCTGTTCTGGGCCCTGGCCGGCGTCGTGTTCACGCAGTTCTTCACCCGCTACGCGCTCAACGACTCGGCCTCGTGGACCGAGGAGATCGCGCGCTACTTGCTGATCGGCGTGGTCTTCGTCGGCGCGTCGATCGGGGTGGCCAAGAACAACCACATCCAGGTCGATCTGCTCTATCGCTACCTGCCCGCGCGCGCCTGCCGCACGCTGGCGCTGCTGGTCGATGTGTTGCGAATCGCTTTCCTGGCCTCGATGACTGTCTTCACGGTGCAGATGATGCTGAAGATGGGCAGCTACCAGATGACCATCGTCGATCTGCCGATGAATATCGTCTATGGCGTGGTGTTGTTCGGCTTTGCGGCGATGACGCTGCGCTCGCTCTGGGTCATGAAGATTCACTGGCAGCGCGGCTACAGCGTGCTTGAGCAGCCCGAGTCCAGCATGGGCGACAGAACGGCGTTCTGACGTGAACTTCAGCTAGAACAAGGCCAGCCGCAGCATGCTCAAAATCCTCTTCCTGTTCCTGATGGCCAGCGGCCTGCCGGTGGCCATCGCGATGGCCGGCTCGTCGCTGCTCTATATCCTGATCAGCGGCGACCTGCCGCCGTTTGCCGTCATCCACCGCATGATCGGCGGCATCGACAGCTTTCCGCTGCTGGCGGTGCCGTTCTTCATCCTGGCCGGCAACCTGATGAACAACGCCGGCGTCACCAATCGCATCTACAACTTTGCGTTGGCACTGGTCGGCTGGATGAAGGGCGGGCTGGGCCACGTCAACGTCGTCGGCTCAGTGATCTTCGCCGGCATGAGCGGCACCGCGATCGCCGATGCCGCCGGCCTCGGCACGGTCGAGATCAAGGCCATGAAGGACCACGGCTACGACCTCGAGTTCGCGGTCGGCGTCACGGCCGCATCGGCCACGCTCGGCCCCATCATTCCGCCGTCATTGCCCTTCGTGATCTACGCGATGATGGCCAACGTCTCGGTCGGCGCGCTGTTCCTGGCCGGCATCCTGCCCGGCGTGCTGATGGCCCTCTTGATGATGGTCACGGTGGCCTACTTCGCGCACAAGAACGGTTGGGGCGGCGACGTGAAGTTTTCGCGCAGCCGCTTTGGCCGCGCGATGCTCGAGCTGGGCATCGTCATCGCCTGGCCGCTGGGCACCTGGGCCCTGGTCAACAAGCTGGGCCTGGAGGCGCAGCCGGTGGTCTTCGGCGCCATCATCCTGATCTTCGTGCTCGACCGCATCTTCCGCTTCCAGGCGGTGCTGCCGATCATGACCCCGGTGCTCTTGATCGGTGGCATGACCACCGGCCTGTTCACACCGACTGAAGGCGCCATTGCCGCCAGCGCCTGGGCCTTGTTCCTCGGCCTGGTCTGGTACCGCACGATGAACCTGAAGATGTTCGTCAAGGTCAGCCTGGACACGGTCGAGACCACGGCCACGGTGATGTTCATCGTCGCCGCCGCCTCGATCTTCGGCTGGATGCTGACCGCCACCGGCGTCACCGCGCAGATCGCCGAGTGGGTGCTGGCCGTCACCAAGGAGCCCTGGCTGTTCCTGCTGATGGCCAACCTGCTGATGCTCTTCGTCGGCTGCTTTCTGGAGCCCACCGCGGCGATCACGATCCTGGTGCCGATCCTGCTGCCGATTTGCCACAAGCTCGGCGTCGACCCGGTCCACTTCGGCCTGGTGATGGTGCTCAACCTGATGATCGGCCTGCTGCACCCTCCCATGGGCATGGTGCTGTTTGTGCTGGCGCGCGTGGCCAAGCTCAGCGTCGAGCGCACGACGATGGCGATCCTGCCCTGGCTGGTGCCGCTGCTGGCCAGCCTGGTGATCCTGACCTATGTGCCGGCGATTTCTCTGTGGCTGCCGAAGACGATGGGGTTTTAGTGACCCACCCCCGTAGCGCCTTCGGCGCACCCCCTCAAGGGGGCA
>JANMSS010000081.1:0-18402 GCA_031389585.1 Burkholderiales bacterium
CGTGCCCAACCTGGGCCTGTGCAGCGACGCCAATCCGGGCCGATGCCAATGCACCGCAACCACCTGCGGGGCCGGCATCCTCGACGTGTGGCAGGCGCTTGTGTACGCCGGAAATCCGGGCGGCTACGTCAACACGCGCGCTTTCGGCGACCTCGTCGACACGCGCGAGTTGCGTGACGCGGCCGCCCTCGGTCCGGATCGCCCGGCCAATGCGCAAGCGCCGCCGCCGCCGCCGGCAGCGGGCGGCGGTGGCGGTGCGATGAGCGGCGCCTGGTTGCTGGCGCTGACGCTGGCGGCGTGGGCCCTGCGCGGCCGGCTCAGCGCGTCGCAGTCGCAGTCGCGCAGGGCCCGAAGCCCGCGCCCAGCGCCGCATCGCTGAGTGCGCGCAACTGCTCGGCCAGCACTGGGGTAGCGTGGTCGACGCGCAGTCGGCTCGCGTTGTCGACCGGCTTCAAGATCGCCACGCGGGCCGTGCGCACGCCGCGCTGGTTGAAGGCGGCCAGGGCCGTATCGGCGGCGCTTCGGCTGTCATAGCGGCCGAGGGAAAAACCGGGTTGAGACGGGGCACCGGCACCGTCGCCGGGCAGGTCCAGCGCCTCCGCGGGCATTTGCAGGCGCCCGAGTTCTTCGCTTTTCTTTTGTAGCGCCTCGCGATTGCCGAAGGGGCCAAGAACGACCGCGTACTGCGGGGCGAGTTCATGGCGTACGCGCACCCAGCGCGCCCCGGACAGCGCCGCAGCCGTCAGCGCTCGCTCAGCGGCTTCGACCGTGGCGGCCGAGAAGGGCCCAGCCTCCAGGCAGCGCAGCGAGGTGCGGGTGGCAGTGCCGGTCGCCTGGGCCTGGCTGGCTGCACGCAGCGCCGCCTGGGCCTCGACGGGGGGCAGTACGCGCACGGCTTCGGGTCGCAGCTGCCGGGCCACGCGCGCCGGATCGCGCTCACGCGGCGCTGTCAGGCCCAGGGGCTCGAGCGCGCCCTGGCTCCAGGCCCAGAACGCCAGGTTGGCCAGCAGCAGAAAGGCAACCAGCGCGCGCAGCATGCCTGGATCAGGCGTTGCCCGCCTCGTTGTCGGCCACGCGCACGCTGACCTCGCCGCTCGACACCAGGTGCAGCGACGAGCCCACGCGCAACATCAGCGAGCCGCTGCCTGACACGCCTTCGACGGTGCCTTCGAGCGTGGCGTCGCTGGCGGCAGGGTCTTGTGTGCTCACGTGCTGGCCGAGCAGCAGATCGCGCCGTGCATAGGCCGGTGCAAACCCGGCAAAGCCTTCGCGAGCAAATTGGCGCAGGGCCTTGACCAGCGGCAGGGCCACTCGGTGCAGCGCCGCCGGGGCGCTGGCAGCGGCATCGAGTTCCCGCAGGCAGGCAAAGCCGCTGCTCAATTCGGGCCCGGGCGCCAGGGCCTGCGCGGCCACGTTCAGACCGACGCCGACGACGACCATGCGCTGCTTGCCGACGACGATGGTTTCGATCAGCACGCCGCCGAGCTTGCGGCCGCACCCCGGCGCATCGGCCAGCCACAAGTCGTTGGGCCATTTCAGTTGCAAGCGCGGGCCGCGACCGGGTTCGGGCGGCTCGAGTGCGTCGGCCAGCGTCACGCCGACGGCCAGCGACAGGCCCGACCAATCGCGCGGCGCCAGCGGCAGGCACAGCGAAAACGTCAACGAGGCTCCGGCACTGGATTGCCACGCGCGGCCCTGGCGGCCGCGGCCCAAAGTCTGGTGTTCGGCCACCAGCAGCGCCGGCTGGGTGTCACCGGCGCGGCGGCCGAAGGGGCCGGCGCCCTCGACGGGGTCGCGGCCATGTGAACCCATGGCCTCCAACTGGCCCGGTGTCGTGACCGGTGCGTCGTGGCGGCCGCTGCCCAGCCGCGCGCGCTCCAACAACAGGGTGTTGGTCGATTCAGTACGCGCCAGCACCTCGACCGACAGGCCCGGCAGGTACGGCTCGAGCTGCTGCCACAGTGCGTCGGCGCGCCAGTTCAAGTGCGTCGGCAGCACCTTGCCTGCAGGGAAACCCGCGTGCGGATCGTCCATCGCCCGGCCCTCGCCCGCGCTCACCGCTTGGGCGCCAGCAGCGTGCCGCGGCAGCCGGTGGTACCGCAGCGGCAGGGGTACTGCTTCTTCAGTGCCGCGGTGTAGCGCGCGTCGATGCTCAGCCCGTAGTCGTAGAACAGCTCTTCACCGGCGTCGATATTGCGCAAGGCCCTGATGTGAACCCGCCCATGTTCCTCGTCAGCCTCGCAGTTGGGGCTGCAGGCGTGATTGACCCAGCGCGCCGCGTTGCCGCCATGCTTGGCATCGATGACGCGTTTGTCGTCGATGTGGAAGTAGAAGGTATGGTTCGGGTCTTTCGGGTCGTGCGGATGGCGGCGCAGCGCCTCGCGCCAGGTGATGACCTCGCCGGTGTACTCGATCACCGCCTCGCCCTCGGCAAGCGGCTGGATTGCGAACACGCCCTTGCCGTGGATACCCGAGCGGCGGATCTGGATGCGCCGGCCACCGTTGGACCGCAGTCGCGGGGCAGCGGGAGTTTGATCGGGGGTTGAAAAGGGCCCTGCTTGCGCGTCTGTTTTCATTGGGTACATTGAATTCATGGGTGCGCGCGTGTGTGTGCGTGCGCGCGAGACAACGGATTGTATGTAGGTCAGCCTGGGGCACCGCCGCGGTGGCGCACTTGGGCAGGAAGATGGGAACATGAGCAAATCACTGATCATTGCCGAGAAGCCCAGCGTGGCGCAGGACATCGTGCGCGCGCTGACACCGAGCGCGGGCAAGTTCGAGAAGCACGCCGATCACTTCGAGAACGAGCGCTACGTCGTCACCTCGGCCGTCGGCCACCTGGTCGAGATCAAGGCGCCGGAGGAGTACGAGGTCAAGCGCGGCAAGTGGAGCTTCGCGCATTTGCCGGTGGTGCCGCCGCACTTCGACCTGGCGCCGATCGACAAGGCCAAGTCCCGGCTCAACGCCGTGGTCAAGTTGGTCAAGAGGAAGGACGTCACCGACCTGATCAATGCCTGCGATGCGGGCCGTGAAGGCGAATTGATCTTTCGCCTGATCGTGCAGTACGCCGGCAGCGAAAAGAAACCAATCGACAAGCCGGTGCAACGCCTGTGGTTGCAGAGCATGACGCCGCAAGCCATCCGCGACGGCTTCGAGGCCTTGCGCAGCGACAAGCAGATGCTCGGCCTGGCCGACGCGGCGCGCAGCCGCAGCGAGGCCGACTGGCTGGTCGGCATCAACGGCACGCGGGCGATGACGGCCTTCAATTCACGCGACGGCGGCTTCTTCCTGACCACAGTGGGCCGGGTGCAGACACCCACGCTGTCGATCGTGGTCGAGCGCGAGGAGAAGATCAGGAAGCATGTCTCGCGGCCCTACTGGGAGGTCAAGGCCAGCTTTGCTGCGCAGGCCGGCGAGTACGAAGGCAAGTGGTTCGACCCCGAGTTCAAGAAGGACGACCAAGCCGGGGAGGGGGTCCCGGCTGGCGCCGTCCCCGTCAGCGACCGCCGTGCCGATCGCTTGTGGAACGAGGCCGACGCGCAAGCCATCGCGCAGGCCTGCCGCGGCCAGCCGGCCGTCGTGACCGAAGAATCCAAGCCCAGCACGCAGGCCAGCCCCTTGCTCTACGACCTGACCACCTTGCAGCGCGAGGCCAATTCGCGCTTTGGCTTCTCGGCCAAGACCACTCTGTCGCTGGCGCAGGCCCTGTACGAGAAACACAAGGTCTTGACCTACCCGCGGACCGACTCGCGCGCGTTGCCCGAGGACTACCTGGCCGTCGTCAAGGACACGATGACGATGCTGGCCAAGGAAGACCTGCCCGGCCCATTGCGGCCCTTGTCGGGCCACGCGAAGACGGCGCTGAAAGAGGGCTACGTCAAGCCGATCAAGCGCGTCTTCGACAACGCCAAGGTCTCGGACCACTTCGCCATCATCCCGACCTTGCAGGCACCGAAGAGCCTGAGCGAGATCGAGGCCAAGCTGTATGACCTGGTGGTCAAGCGCTTCCTCGCAGTCTTCTATCCCAGCGCCGAGTCGATGGTCACGACGCGGATCTCGACCGTCAATGCCGCCGGCAAGGAGCACCGTTTCCAGACCAATGGCAAGGTGCTGGTCAAGCCGGGCTGGCTTGCGGTGTATGGCAAGGAGGCGCAGGAAGACGACGCCAACTTGGTGGCGGTGCAGCCCGGTGAAGTCCTGCGCACCGAGGGCGTCGACGCCAATGGCCTGAAGACCAAACCACCCGCGCGCTACACCGAGGCCACGCTGCTCAGTGCGATGGAAGGTGCGGGCAAGCTGATCGACGACGACGAATTCCGCGAAGCGATGGCTGAAAAGGGCCTGGGCACGCCGGCCACGCGGGCGCAGGTCATCGAAGGCCTGCTGCTCGAGAAGTACATGTACCGCGACGGCCGTGAACTGGTGCCCACCGCCAAGGCCTTCCAGCTGATGACGCTGTTGCGCGGTCTGGACATCGAAGATCTGACCAAGCCCGAGCTGACCGGCAACTGGGAGTACCAGCTGGCCGAGATGGAGCATGGCCGCCTCAAGCGCAAGGTGTTCATGGCCGAGATCGCCGCGATGGCCGAGCGCATCGTCAAAAAGGCCAAGGAGTACGACCGCGACACGATCCCCGGCGACTACGCCACCTTGTCAACACCCTGCCCCAACTGCGCCGGCGTGGTCAAGGAGAACTACCGCCGCTTCGCCTGCGAGAAGTGTGCCTTCTCGATGACCAAGATACCTGCCGGCCGGGCCTTCGAAACTGCCGAAGCCGACGCCTTCCTGGCGAACAAGAAGATCGGCCCGCTCGAAGGCTTTCGCTCCAAGGCCGGCTGGCCCTTCACCGCCGAGCTGCGCCTGGTGCGCGACGAGGAGCTCGACAACTGGAAGCTCGAGTTTGATTTTGGCGACGACGCCAAACAGGGCGACGGCGAGCCGGTCGACTTTGGCGGCCAGCAAAGCCTCGGTGCTTGCCCGAAGTGCCAGGGCCATGTCTACGAGCATGGCAGCAGCTACGTCTGCGAACACGCAGTCGGCGCGCATGTGACCTGTGACTTCAAGAGCGGCAAGGTCATCCTGCAGCAGCCGGTGCCGCGCGAGGAAATGACCCGTCTGCTGGCCGTCGGCAAGACGGCGATGCTCGAAAACTTCGTCTCCAACAAGACCCGCCGCAAGTTCAAGGCCTACCTCGCCTACGACAAGAAGGAAGGCAAGGTCATCTTCGAGTTCGCGCCGCGGGCGGCCAAACCGCCAGCCGGCGCCAAGACCGCCCGCAACAAGGCGACCTGAGGTTTCGCCGAGTCACGCCTAGGCCGGCGGCGCCTGAGCCGGCGATCTACTTCTTGTCCTTGGGCGGGATGGGCGCGCCGGCTCCGGCCTTTGACGCCAATGCGGCGGCCGCCGCGGCAGCGGTGTGGGTCAGCTTGGCTTCGCGCATCAAGACACGGTGAAAATTCTCGGCGCGGTCGAGCCAGACGATGAACGGCTCGCCGTTCATCGTGGTCTGATTGAAGGCGCCCTGGGCCATGAACTGCTGCCACTCCGGCAAGGCGCGGACCTTGTCCAGCAACTGGGCGTAGTACGCCACCTGATCCCCGGTCACGCCCGGCGACATGAAAATGCCGCGCATCATCAGGTACTGCACAGGAATGCCGAAGGACATGCAGGTTGGCAGGTCACTCCAGCTCTGGTTGCCGGCCACTTTGGCGGGGTAGTCCAAGCGCTTGCCGTCGAACACGCACAGTGGCCGCACCTTGCCCTCGGACCACAGCTTGGCGGCCTCGATCGGGTTGTTGACGGTGATGTCGACTTCGCGCGCGGCCAGGGACCGGGCCACATCGCCGCCACCCTTGAGTGGCACGTAGCTCAGCCGAGTTTCGGCCGCCGTCTCCAACAGCACGCTGATGAGTTGATCTTCCTGCTTGCTGCCGGTGCCGCCGAGCTTGACGCTGCCTGGCGCGCCCGCGCGCATCGCGTCCAGCAGTTCCTTGGCCGACTTGTGCGGCGACTCGGCGTTGACCCACAGCACAAACTGGTCCAGCGCCATCATCTGCACTGGCGTGATGTCGCGCCAGTTGAAATCGGTGCCGGTGGCCAGGGGCGTGGTGAACAGGTTGGACAGCGTGATGATCAGCTTGTGCGGATTGCCGCGCGCCGCCTTCACGTCAAGCAGCCCTTCGGCGCCCGAGTTGCCTGACTTGTTGACGACTGTCAGCGGCTGCTTCATCAGGCCATGCTTGGTCACGACCTGCTGAATGAATCGCGCCATCTGGTCCGCGCCACCGCCGGTGCCTGCCGGCACCACCAGTTCAACCGGCGCGGTCGGCTCCCAGGCCATCGAGGGAAGCGCCACGCCGATCAGCATCGCGGCCACACTCTTGCGCACAAGGCCGCACAAGCGGATGCGAGACACGAATCGCCTCTGTGACAATTGACAAAAGCTTCGAGCCGACGGTGCGTTCATTGATGACCTCTGCGTCCGAGTCGGGCGCGACAGACAAACAAAGGTTGCATGCTAAGGCGCGCCAGGGCAAGTGCCTGAGCTGGGTTCGGGAATTCTGCGGAAAGGTTAACGAACGCCCATCGTCGCCAAGCCCGAACGACCTCGATATTGACAACGCCATGCACCTCCGGGCAGCCACTGACACGCGGGCTACGGCCGACCTGATGCGGCGCCTGTGGCCCGCTGCTCAGCCCGCAGACGCGACGTGCCAGGTCTCGGGTTGCCTGGCCCTCGACGCACCGGGTGCGCGCCACGCCACAGTGACGCCATGACCGCCGCTGTCTTCTACAAGCTGCTGGCGATTGGGTTCACCGTGGCCCTGGGCTGGGCTGCCGGGCGCATGCGCTGGCTGGGCACCGGCGCCGACAGCAGCGATCCGGCGCGCGTGCTCAGCAACGCGGCCTTCTACATCTTCGTGCCGGCGCTGCTGTTTCGCACGACTGTCCGGCTGGATGTCGCGGCCATGCCGTGGCGCGCTGTGTGGGCCTACTTCCTGCCCGTGGCGGTGTTGCTGTTGGCGGTGTATCTCTGGCAGCGGGCCCGCGGCGCGGCCTCAAGGCATGGCGCCCCCGCGCCCGCCGTGCGCGCCTTGTCGGCCAGCTTTGGCAACAGCGTTCAGCTCGGCATCCCACTGGCGGCGGCGTTGTTCGGTGAACTCGGCCTGGGCATCCACCTCGGATTGGTCAGCCTGCACGCGTTGATCCTGCTCTCGCTGTGCACCGTGCTGGCCGAACTCGACAGCGCACGGGCGCACACGCCCGGTCAGGCACCGGTTGCGCTGGCCACCACAGTGGCCACGACGGTGCGCAACACCGTGATCCATCCGGTGGTGCTGCCGGTATTGGCTGGCCTGGGCTGGAACGCCACCGGCCTGGGCCTGCATCCGGTGGTCGACGAGACGCTGTTCGTGGTCGGATCGGCGGTGGTGCCGCTGTGCCTGGTGTTGATCGGTCTGTCGCTGGCCTACTACGGCGTGAAGGGCCATTTGAGAGGGGCGATCGGGCTGTCGCTGCTCAAGCTGCTGGTGATGCCGGCGCTGGTGCTGGTGGTCGCCCACTGGGGTTTCGGGCTGGCCGGCGTGCCGCTGGGCGTGTTGGTGGTGATGGCCGCATTGCCAGTCGGCAGCAATCCGCTGGTTTTTGCCCAGCGCTACGGCACGCTGCAGGCCGAGGCCACGGCGGCGATCGTGTTTTCCACGCTGGCCTTCGCGGCCACGCTGGGCGCTTGGCTGGCGGTGCTGGCCTGGGTGGGCTGAGCGGGCGCACCGCTGTCGAGGCCGGCGGTTTCGCCGACAATCCGGTTATGAGTTCGGATGACATCGCTGCCTATATGGCCCACGTCGGCGCGGCGGCACGCGCGGCGTCGCGGCAGATGGCCGCGGCCTCGACGGCAGCCAAGAACGGCGCCTTGCGGGCCCTGGCGGCGCGGCTTCGACAGGACAGTGCCGGCCTGCAGGCGGCGAATGCCAAGGATGTCGCTGCAGCACTGGCGGCCGGCCTTGCCGAGCCCCTGGTTGATCGCCTGAAGCTGACGCCATCGATCCTCGAGACGGTGGCGCAGGGCTGCGAGCAGTTGGCAGCCATGCCCGACCCGGTCGGCGAGATCGGCAATGTCAAGCAGCAGCCGAGCGGCATCCGCGTCGGGCAGATGCGCGTGCCGCTGGGCGTCTTCGGCATGATCTACGAGAGCCGGCCCAACGTGACCATCGAAGCCGCGTCGCTTGCCATCAAGAGCGGCAACGCGGCCATTCTGCGCGGCGGCACGGAGGCGATCCACAGCAACCTGGCGCTGGCGCAGCGGGTGCAGGCCGCGCTGGCCGACACCGGCCTGCCGCCCGAGGCGGTGCAACTGGTGGCCACCACCGACCGCGCCGCGGTCGGGCGGTTGATCGCCATGCCCGAATTCGTCGATGTGATCATTCCTCGCGGGGGCAAGGGCTTGATCGCACGCATCAGCGCCGAGTCCAAGGTGCCGGTGATCAAACACCTTGACGGTAACTGCCATGTGTATGTCGATGGCGAGGTCGACCTGGAGTTGGCGCTGCGCGTGACCGACAACGCCAAGACGCAGAAATTCAGCCCCTGCAACGCGGCCGAGTCGCTGTTGGTGCATCGCGACGTGGCACCCAGGTTCTTGCCGCGCATGGGCGCCATCTTCGCGGCCAAGGGTGTGGAGATGCGCTGTTGTCCGCTGAGCAAGGCGCTGGTCAGCGGCGTGCCACGCGCGATCGTCGTCGATGCGGTCGAGGCCGACTGGGCCGAGGAATACCTGGCCCCGGTGATCAGCATCAAGCTGGTCGAGTCGCTGGACGAGGCCATCGAGCACATCAACCGTTGTGGCTCACACCACACCGACGCAATCCTGACGACGCACCATGGGCACGCAATGCGCTTCCTGCGCGAGGTCGATTCGGCCAGCGTGATGGTCAACGCCAGCACCCGCTTCGCCGATGGCTTCGAGTACGGCCTGGGCGCCGAAATCGGCATCAGCACCGACAAGCTCCACGCGCGCGGGCCGGTCGGGCTGGAGGGGCTGACTTCGCTGAAGTGGATCGTGCTCGGGAATGGGGAGGTGCGCACCTGAGGGTGCGCATGGGCCGAGGTGCGAAGCTGATGCAGCGCGTGGGCGCGAAGTGCGGACCTGATGTTGGACGTGGGCGCATGGCGCCCTTGTGCGCCCGGCCATGACCGACGCCCGAAGCGCGCTGGTGCTGTTCTCCGGCGGCCAGGACTCCTGCGTCTGCCTGGCCTGGGCCCTGCAGCGCTTTGCCCGCGTCGAAACGGTGGGATTCGACTACCGTCAGCGCCACCGCATCGAGCTCGATTGCCGACTGACTGTCATGCGCGAGTTGCGCGCGACGTTCCCGCAATGGGCGGTTCGCCTGGGTGAAGACCATGTGATCGACGCTGGCGTGCTGGCGCAACTCGGCGACAGCGCCTTGACAACCGAGCGTGCCATCGAGATCCAGGCGGGTGGCCTGCCCAACACCTTCGTCCCCGGCCGCAACCTGCTGTTCCTGACCCTGGCCGCCGCGCTGGCGTATCGGCGCGGTGCCTCGGTGCTGGTGGCCGGCATGTGCGAGACCGACTACTCCGGCTACCCCGATTGCCGCGACAACGCACTGAAGGCGCAGCAGGTGGCATTGAGCCTGGGCCTGGGCAGCGCGATGACCGTCGAGACGCCGCTGATGTTCATCGACAAGGCCGCCACCTGGGCATTGACGGAGCAACTCGGCGGGCAGGCCCTGACGGACCTGATCGTCGAGCACAGCCATACCTGCTACCTTGGCGAGCGCGGCACGCGCCGCGCCTGGGGCTGGGGCTGTGATCACTGCCCGGCCTGCACCCTCAGGCGCAGCGGCTACGAGCGCTGGCGCGGCGCGCAGGCCTGAGGCGCCGAGGACCCCTGTTGGCAGGGGGTGCAGCGATTCCTCAAAACGCGCGGTTCGTGTTGCAATGGCCGCCATGTCGGACCCGATCTCGCCTTCGACCCTGCCACGCTCGGGCAATCTGGTGCACGTCAAGGCGCCGCGCATCGACCGCAGCGACCCGGCTCTGCGCGAGGTGGTGCTGCGGTTGCATGGCCTGCAACAGCCGGCGCAGTGGCAGGCTGTCGTGTTGGCGCTGATGCTGGAGCCGGGCAGCAAGCGCGAACGTGCTGCCTGGTTCGAGGAGCTGCCAGGCCTGGCCGACGCCGAGCGCCTGCTCGACGATGTGTTGGCTCTGCCCCAAACCCACCGCCTGCCCTGGTTCGAGACCTTGACCCGCCGGCTCGCGCCCGGGCCGGTGGAGCCGCGGCACGAACTGCTCGGCGCCGCGCGGCGCCTGATGTCGGCCGACGGCATGGTCACGCAGATGGATCAGCTGCGCTGGGTGGCGTTGCGCCATCTGCTCGCCGGCAGCGCCGTTGCGCCGCCCGCGGCGGCCGAGATGGAGTTGACCGAGATCGACAGCGCGCAGGCCTTGAAGGTCTGCGTCTTCAGCGCCTTCCTGTCGCACATGGTGCCTGCGCCCGAGTTGACGCTGGACCTGAACAGCGGGGAGTCGGCCAGTCAGGCCTGGTACGACAAGGTGACTGCGCCCTGGCACGACCGCACCTCGCTGCCGCCGCGGGAGCGCCACGACATCGACGGCACTTTGCGCGCACTGCGTGTGCTGCAGGCGTTGCCCTGGATGCTGCGGCCGGTGCTGGTGCGCACCTGGTTCGAGGCGGCGCGCGTGCTGACCGAGGGCCCGGTGCTGCACCCGGTGGCCGCCGATGCGCTGCGCCTGAGTTGTACCCTACTGGATTCCCCTGTGCCTCCCGACCTGGGACGTCAGTACATTGAGGTCGAACCGACGATTCAATGACGGCCGCGACGCCGAGGAGACGATTGTGATGCGAAGGCAATTGACGCTGTCGAACCAGATTGGTGCCGCGCTGCTGCTGGCCGCTTCGGCCCTGCCCGCGGCGGCGCAGAACGCCCAGGCACTGCAGGTCAGGGCGCTGGCCGCAACCTGCGCCAGTTGCCATGGCACCGAGGGCCGGGCGGTCCAGGGGGCGGCGGTGCCCGGCCTGGCCGGCATGCCAGCCGCCTACATGAGCGAGCAGCTCAAGACCTTCAAGGCTGGCACGCGTCCTGCCACCGTGATGCACCAGCTGGCCAAGGGCTACAACGACGCGCAAATCGATCAGATTGCCGCGTACTTCGCGGCGCAGAAGAAGTGAAGGGGCGGGCCATGATGCAAAGACGACATCTGCTGCAAGGCTCGGGCGCCTTCGGCCTGCTTGCGGTGACCGGCTGCGCCGGCATGGGCAGTTCGGTGCCAAGCAAGGCGCGTGTACTGGTGGTGGGTGGCGGCTATGGGGGCGCCACCGCGGCCAAGTACGTGCGGCTGTTCTCGGACCAGAAGATCGAGGTCACGCTGATCGAACCGAACGACACGTTCATCTCCTGCCCGATCAGCAACCTGGTGCTCGGTGGCAGCAAGACCATGGCGGACATCACTGTGCCGTACACCGCGTTGGCGAAGAACCACGGCGTGCGCGTGGTCAAGGACATGGTCGCCAGCATCGACCCGGTGAAAAAGCTCGCGGTGCTCGCCTCGGGTCCGACCATCGCCTACGACAAGCTGATCCTGTCGCCCGGCATCGAGCTGATGTGGGACAGCATCGCCGGCTCGCGCGCCGCCAACAGCGAAGGCCGCATCCTGCAAGCCTGGAAGGCGGGGCCGGAAACCGTCGCGCTGCGGCGCCAGCTCGAAGCCATGCCCGACGGCGGTGTGTATGCGATCACGGTGCCGCTGGTGCCCTACCGCTGCCCGCCGGGCCCGTACGAGCGCGCGTGCCAGGTGGCGAGCTACTTCAAGGCCGCCAAGCCGAAGAGCAAGGTGCTGATCCTCGACGCCAACCCGGATGTGACGAGCAAGGGCCCGCTGTTCAAGAAAGTCTGGGCCGAGCAGTACCCCGGCATGGTCGAGTTCCGCGGCCAGCACAACGCGACCGCGGTCGATGCGCGCACCAACAGCGTCAAGTTCGAGATCCAGAACGACGTCAAGGCCGACGTGCTGAACGTGCTGCCGGCGATGCGTGCCGGCGCGATCGCGGTGCAGACCGGGCTGGCCAACGCGAATGCGCGCTGGTGCAACGTCAACTACCTGAACTTCGAAAGCACGGCGGCCAAGGACATCCATGTGCTCGGCGACTCGATCCAGGTCGCCCCGGCCATGCCCAAGAGCGCCCACATGGCCAACAACCACGCCAAGGTCGCGGCGGCGGCGATCGTGGCCGAACTGGCGGGCTGGGAAATCAACCCGGCGCCGATGCTGACCAACACCTGCTACAGCTTCACCGACGCCAAGAACGTGATCCACGTCGCCAGCGTGCACGAGTACGTGGCGGCGGAGAAAACCTTCAAGACGGTGGCCGGCTCGGGCGGCGTATCGCCGGGCCCGACCGAGATCGAGGGCAGTTACGCCTGGAACTGGGCGCGCACGATCTGGGCCGACACGCTGGCCTGACTTACATCGGGCGCGGGCGGGCCAGCGGCTCAGGTTGAGCCGTTCTTCTTCGACAGCAACGCCAGAAACTCGCGGCGCAGGCTGGCGTCAGTGAGAAAGACGCCGCGCATCACCGAGTTGGTCATCGCCGACTCGTCGTCCTTCACGCCGCGCCAGTGCATGCAGTAGTGGTCGGCCTCCATCACGATGGCCAGGCCGTCGGGGTTGACGCGCTGCTGAAGCTCATCGGCCAGCATGATCACGGCCTCTTCCTGGATCTGCGGCCGGCTCATGATCCAGTCGCAGATGCGGGCGTACTTGGACAGCCCGATCAGGTTCGAGTGTTCGTTGGGCATGACGCCGATCCAGACCTTGCCCAGGATCGGGCACAGGTGGTGCGAACAGGCGCTGCGGACCCTGATCGGCCCGACGATCATCAGCTGGTTCAGGCGCGAGAAGTTCGGGAACTCGGTCACCTTGGGTATCTTGACGAAGCGGCCGTTGAAGACTTCGTCGATGAACATGCGCGCCACGCGCCGGGCGGTGCCGCGCGTGTTGTGGTCGCTCACGGTGTCAATCACCAACGCGTCGAGCACGGCCTGCATGTGTTTCTGCACCTCGGCCTTCAACTCGTCAAGTTCGCCCTCGCGGACATGCTCGGCAATGTTGTCGTTGGCGTGGAAACGGCAATCGGCGCCCACCAACCGGTAGCGGATGCGCGCCGACGCAGGCATTTGCGCCAGCTCGTCGTCGCTGCGAATAATCGGCACGGTCGGGTTCGGCATTGAGCCTTCCTGGCGGACAACTGGGCTGGCCATTGTGCCGCCTCGGCGATGGCCCCACTGGCCCTAGCCCGCGCCGGGCCGCCCCAAGCGGGCGACGCCCCCTCGGGGGGCCGACGCCGCAGGCGTCTTGGGGCACTAGACTGAGCCGGTGACGTCTGCCCCACCGCTGCCTGCCCTGTCGCACCTGCTCAGTCACGCCGCCGACATGGTGCAGGGCGTCGGCGAGGGCCGCTCGCTGACCGACCTGATGGCGCGTGTGCCGGCCGCTGCGAGGGCCGGCACGCAGGCGCTGGCCTTCGAGGCGCTGCGTCAACTTGGCGGTGCGCAATCGGTGCGCAGCCTGGTCGCCCCCAAGGCGCCGCCACCGGCGGTCGACGCATTGCTCGTCTGCGCGATCGCGCTGCTGTGGCCGCCCGATGCGGGCGAACGTGCGGCCTACCCCGACCACACGCTGGTCGACCAGGCAGTGCACGCGGCGCACCAGCGTACGCCTGCCGCCGTGGCCTTCGTCAACGCCGTACTGCGCCGCTTTGTGCGCGAGCGCGAGGCGCTGGTGGCAACCGCCAGGCGCCAGCCGGTCGGTGCCTTCAACCACCCGCTGTGGTGGATTGAACGCCTCAAGCACGACTGGCCGGCGCATTGGCAGACCCTGTTGCACGAAGCCAATCGCCACCCGCCGATGACCCTGCGCGTGAACGTGCGCCGCAGCACGGCCGTGGCCTATGTGCAACGGCTCGCCGCCCAGGGGCAGGCCGCACAGGCCATCGGCAGCCACGGCGTGGTGCTGGCTAAGCCCTGTCCGGTGGCGCAATTGCCTGGCTTTGCCGAGGGCGAAGTGTCGGTGCAGGACGCCGCGGCGCAGCGCGCCGCTCCCCTGCTGCTGGGCCCGGGCCTGCCGCCGGGGGTTCGGGTGCTCGACGCCTGTGCCGCGCCGGGCGGCAAGTCGGCGCACCTGCTCGAACTCGCCGAACTGGATTTGCTGGCGCTGGACAGTGACGCGGCACGGCTGCTGCGCGTCCAGGACACGTTGAACCGCCTGCAGCTTAGCGCCACCTTGAAAGTTGGCGACGCCCGCGTGCCAGCCGCCTGGTGGGACGGCCGGCCGTTTGACGCGATCCTGATCGATGCACCCTGCAGCGCCTCGGGTATCGTGCGACGTCACCCCGACATCCGTTGGTTGCGCCGGCCCGGTGATATCGCCGCGCTGGCCAGCATTCAGGCGCAGATGCTTGACGCGCTGTGGCCCCTGCTGGCACCGGGCGGACGGCTGCTGTACGCGACCTGCTCGGTCTTCAAGGCCGAGGGGCAGCTGCAGATCGACGCTTTTTTGCAACGACACGGGCAGGAGGCGGCGACGGTGGACCCTGCCTCGCCCGGCCACCTGCTGCCCCTGCCGGACAATGTCAACCCAGGGGCCGCCACGCCGGATGGCTTCTACTATGCCCTGATCCACAAACCCTGAGCGCTTCAATGCCCTGCTTCGCCGCGGTGTGCCAGCTCCTCGGGCACCGCGCGACGCGGCGCCCGCTGCGCGCACGTGTGGTGCCGGGTTGGCATTGGCTGTTCAGCGTCCTGCTCGTCGCACTGGTGCTGGGACTGGTCGGGCCGTCCGCCCAAGCCCAGGGGGTCGAAGTGCTCGACCTCAAGGCACGCCGTGACGAGGCGGCTCTGAGCCTGGACTACCAGCTGCGCGTGACCTTGCCGCCGGCCGTCGAAGAGGCCGTCCGGCGCGGCGTGCCGATCTACTTCACGGCTCAAGCCACGCTGTGGCGGACCCGCTGGTTCTGGCGCGACGAGCGCGTGGCCCGGGCCAGCCGAGAATGGCGGGTGAGCTTTCAGCCCTTGACGTCGACCTGGCGCGTCAGCCAGGGCGGGCTCGGACAGAGCTATCCCAGCCTGACCGAAGCCCTGGCCGCGACCACCAGCAGCAGCGGCTGGCGCATCGCCGAGGCACGTGATGTCGAGCCCGACGGCCGCCACTATGTCGACTTCAATTGGCGGCTGGACACCTCGCAGCTGCCGCGACCGATGCAGATCGGGCTCGGCGGGATCGGCGGCATCGGTGACTGGTCGGTTGGCGTTGAGCGCAACATCAAGCTCGCGCCCGACGCCACCAAATGACCAAGTCCGCGCGCTGGGGTTGGCTGGTGGCGAGCGTGGCCCTCACCGGCGTGGCGCTGGTCCTGGGCTTCGTGGTGGCGCTGACGGGCGAGTCCCCGGCCTTCTACGAGCGCCAGTTCGTCTGGCTGTTCTGGCTCAACCTGGCGGTCGCGGCGCTGCTGGGCTTGGTGGTGCTGCTGGCCGCAGTGCGCCTGGTCGTGCGCAAGCGCCAGGGCAAGTTCGGCACCCTGCTGCTGATCCGCCTGGCCGGCATCTTCGCGCTGGTCGGCGTGCTGCCGGGTGCGCTGATCTACACCGTGAGCTACCAGTTCGTCTCGCGCAGCATCGAAGTCTGGTTCGACGCCCGCGTGCAGGGCGCACTCGACGCCGGCCTGAACCTTGGACGCGGCACGCTCGATGCCCTGGTGACCGATCTGGGCACCAAGACGCGCGCGGCTGCCGATCGGCTGGGCGAGACGCGCGGCGCGCCGGCGCCGCTGGCGTTCGAGCGGCTGCGCGAACAACTGGCGGCGCAGGAGGTGGCGCTGGTCGGGCCGGGTGGGCAAATTCTCGTGACCGCCAGCCGCAGCTCAAGCGCCATAGTGCCCGAGCGGCCCAGCGCGGCCATGTTGCGCCAGGCCAGGAACCAGGGCGTGGTCAGCCAGATCGAGGGCCTGGACGACGACATTGCGCCTGGCGCCGAGCCCCGCGCGCGCGTTCGGGCGCTGGCCCGCCTGCCCTCTGCCGACATCCTGCTGGGCAGCGAGGAGCGCTACCTGTTCGTGGCGCAGCCGGTGCCGATTTCAGTGGCCCGCAATGCGCTGGCCGTGCAGGCGGCCTACCGTGAGTATCAGCAGCGTGCGCTGGCACGCGACGGCTTGCGCAAGATGTACATCGGCACGCTCACGCTGGCTCTGATCCTGGCCGTGTTCGGCGCCATGGTGCTGGCAGCGTTGCTCGGCACCCGGCTGGCGCGGCCGCTGCTGCTGCTGGCCGAGGGTGTCAAGCAGGTCGCCGCTGGCGACCTGACGGCCAAGCCGGTGTCGACCTCGGGCGACGAGATCGGTGGCCTGACACGCAGCTTCGCCCTCATGACCGAGCAACTCGGCCACGCGCGAGAACAGGTTCAGCGCGGCGTGTCCGAACTCGAGAGTGCGCGCACCCACCTGCAAACGATCCTCGACAGCCTGACCGCCGGCGTCATTGTCTTTGACAGCCAACGCCGCATCGACACCGTCAACCCCGGCGCCACGCGCATTCTGAAACTGCCGCTGTCGGCCTACCGCGGGCGCACGCTGGCCGACGTGGCCGGCCTCGAAGCCCTGGCGCTGGCGGTGTGGCAGCGCTTCGAATTGCACCGCGCCAGCCCGGAGGCGGGGGAGCGAGACCACTGGCAGGACTCCTTCGAGCTGCAACTGCCCGGTGCAGAGACACTGAGCCTGTTGCTGCGCGGCGCTACCCTCCCCAACGATGCGCGGCTGCTTGTCTTCGACGACATCAGCGAGGTGGTTTCGGCGCAGCGTTCGGCGGCCTGGAGCGAAGTCGCACGGCGCCTGGCGCATGAGATCAAGAACCCGCTGACGCCGATCCAGCTCTCGGCCGAGCGCCTGCAGCACAAGCTCGCAGCCAAGCTGCCAGCCGACGACGCCAGCCTGCTCAACCGCTCGGTGGCCACCATCGTGACCCAGGTGCAGGCCATGAAGCAGCTGGTCAACGAGTTCCGTGACTACGCGCGCTTGCCGGCGGCCACGCTGGGGCCGCTGGATTTGAACGCCCTGGTGGCCGAGGTCCTGGCGCTCTACGGCGATGCCATCGAGCATGGGCACCTGGTTGCGGCTTGCGCGAACGATCTGCCGTGGATCGTCGGTGACGCCACGCAGTTGCGCCAGGTGATCCACAACCTGGTGCAGAACGGACTGGATGCCGTGGCCGACCGCGCCGACGGCCAGGTGCAGGTGAGTACCGAACCGGTGCGTAACGAACTGGGGGAGTCGCGCGCCGTGCGTCTGGCCGTGCATGACAATGGTCCCGGTTTCGCCGACAAGGTTTTGAAGCGGGCGTTTGAGCCCTACGTCACCACCAAGAGCAAAGGCACCGGGCTGGGCCTGGCGGTGGTGAAGAAGATTGCCGATGAACACGGCGCACGGGTTCGCATCGGCAATCGCAGTGGCAGCGACCCCCACGACGCGCGCGCCGCAGCAGGCGCGCAGGTTTCGTTATCATTTTCCAATCTCGCCGCTGCGCCGAGCGTCGACCCCACCCAGCTTGCGGCACCGCAGGCGCATTGAGTTTCCATGGCCACCATTCTTGTAGTTGACGACGAACTTGGCATCCGCGCCCTGTTATCGGAGATCCTTACCGACGAAGGCCATGCGGTTGAATTGGCCGAGAACGCAGCGCAGGCGCGCGCGGTGCGCGAGCGCATCAAGCCCGAGTTGGTCTTGCTCGACATCTGGATGCCCGACGTCGACGGGATCTCGCTGCTCAAGGAATGGGGCGCCAGCGGCCAGCTGACCATGCCGGTGATCATGATGAGCGGCCACGGCACCATCGACACGGCCGTCGAGGCCACCAAGTTTGGCGCCATGGCCTTTCTGGAGAAGCCCATCACGCTGCAAAAGCTGCTGCGTGCAGTGGAGCAGGCGCTGGCCAAGCCGGCGCCGCGCGCCGCTGGGGTGCCCTTGCAGGCGCAAGGCACGGGCCTGGCGCTGGCGTCGGCCGCGCCGCAGTCGTCCGCGCTGGCCCCGATGCGCGCCGACATCGCCTACCTGAATGACGCCGTGCCGCCACTGGCCGGCCACCACACCCATGTCATGGCCCAACCCGTAGGCCCGCAAAGCGAGCAGAGTTTTGCGCTCGACCGTCCGCTGCGCGAAGCCCGCGACGCCTTCGAGAAGTGCTACTTCGAATTCCACCTGGCCAAGGAGAGCGGCTCGATGACCCGCGTGGCCGAGAAGACCGGCTTGGAGCGCACGCACCTGTACCGCAAGCTGAAGCAACTTGGCGTGGACCTGACGCGCAACAAGCGCGGCGG
>JANMSS010000108.1:0-15864 GCA_031389585.1 Burkholderiales bacterium
TCGCTGGGCATGATCGCCGGCCTCTCGACGACGTTCTACTACATGGCCACCACGCAACCCTGGATGCGTGGCGTGTTCGGCGTGACCAGCCCGGTCGCCGACAACATCTGGTGGGGCATCTCGCCGATCTCGGCCGGCCTGTTCGGCGTGCCGGTGGGCATTGCGGTGATCATCATCGTCAGCCTGCTGACCCCGGCCCCGAGCCAGAAGACGCAAGAGCTGGTCGAGCATGTTCGCTACCCCGACCTGAAGCTGGGCCAGACCTGAACTCCGGTCGAGCCAACGCCTGAGAAGGGCCCCGCGAGGGGCCCTTCTTCTTTTAAGCTCCCGCGGATGACCCCTTCGCCCAGCCTGACGGCCAACCTGCGCAATGAGTTGCTGCGTTGGCCGCCGTTCGCCCAGATGGCGCCCGAGCATGTCGACCGCTTCATCCAGTCGGCGTCGCAGAGTTATCACGAACCCGATGAAGTGGTGTTGTCGCCGGCCGATGGCGCGGTGACGCAGCTCTGCCTGATCCGCCGCGGCAGCATCAGCGGGCGGGCGGCCGACTCGGGGGGTGAATTCCAGTGCGAGGCCGGCGACCTGCTGCCGATCGGCGCGGCGCTGGCCGCACGCCCCGTCAGCAGCAACTACACCGCCGATGTCGACACCTTCTGCCTGCAGTTGCCGCTGCCGGCGATGAACGAGCTGGCCGCTCAGAGCGCGCCCTTTGCCGATTTCCTCAACCGTCGTGTGCACCAGTTCCTCGAGCTCTCACGGCAGTCGCTGCAGGTGGCCTTTGCGGCGCAGACGCTGGCCGAGCAGTCGCTCGAGACGCACCTGGGCGACTTGCTGCGCCGCGCTGCGGTGGGCGTGGCGCCGGACACACCGCTGGTCGTCGCGCTGCGCCTGATGCACGAACAGCGCATCGGCTCGGTGCTGGTGCTGGCGCCTGGCAGCGGCGCGGCGCTGGGCATCCTCACCCGCCATGACATCCTGGGCCGGGTCACGCTGGCCCAGCGCGGGCTGGACACGCCGATCTCCGAGGTGATGAGCGCGCCGGTGTTCACCCTGAGCGCGCAGCACAGCGCGCAGGATGCCGCACTGGCGATGGCGCGCCACGGCATCCGCCATGTGCCGGTGACCGACCCCGGTGGCCGCGTTGTCGGCCTGCTCTCCGAGCGCGACCTGTTTGCCCTGCAGCGCGTCTCGCTCAAGCAGCTGAGCACGGCGCTGCGCGCAGCGCCCGATGTGGCCGCGCTGACGGCGTTGGCGCACGACATCCGCGCTCTGGCTGGCAATCTGCTCGGCCAAGGCGTGGGTGCGCGCCAGTTGACCGCGCTGATCAGCCACCTCAACGACCTGCTGACAGAGCGGCTGGTGGGGCTGCTGGCGCCGGCGCACGGCATCGACATGGCGCACGGCTGCTGGCTGGCCTTCGGCTCCGAGGGACGCAGCGAGCAGACCGTTGCCACCGACCAGGACAACGGCATCGTTTTTGCCAGCGACAACCCCGAGCGCGACCGCCCGGCCTGGCTGGGCTTTGCCCTCGCGGTCAACCAGGCGCTCGACGCCTGCGGCTACCCGCTGTGCAAGGGCAACGTGATGGCCAGCAACCCTGACTGCTGCCTGAGCCAGGCCGAGTGGCTGGCGCGCTTTGAGGCCTGGATCGGGCAGGGCGCGCCCGAAGACCTGCTCAAGGCCAGCATCTACTTTGACTTGCGCCCCTTGGCCGGTGCGGTCGCACTCGCCCTGCCCCTGCGCGAGCGGGTGGCCGCGCAGGCCGCGCGCAACCCGCGCTTCCTCAAGCAGTTGGCCGAGAACGCGCTGCACAACCGCCCGGCGCTGAACTGGCTGGGCGGTATCGAGACGCAGTCGCAGGGCGCGCAGGCGCTGCTCAACCTGAAGCTGCACGGCACCATGATCTGCGTCGATGCGGCGCGGCTGTTTGCGTTGGCGCATGGCATCACCGCCACCGGCACGCGCGAGCGCTTCGAAGCCGCGGCCCGGTCGCTGGGCGTTCCCGAGCACGAGGCCCAGGCCTGGAGCGCCGGCTTCGAGTTTCTGCAGATGCTGCGCCTGCGAGCGCAACGGGCGATCGACCCCGGCGCCGCGGCAGACGGCGGCGAGATCAACCCCAACCTCATCGACGTCAACACGCTCAATGACATTGACCGGCGCATGCTCAAGGAGAGCCTGCGCGTGGCGCGCCTGCTGCAGCAGCGCATCGAGTTGGACTACCGCCGATGAATTGGCTGCAGCGGCTGCGGGGCAGCGCAGCGGCCAACGCCCGCCGCTGGGTGGTGATCGATGTCGAGGCCAGCGGCCTGGACATGCGCCGCGACCGCCTGCTCGCGCTGGCCGCGATTGCGCTGCGCCCGCACGGCCTAGCCACGCCGTGCATCGATCTGGGCGACAGCTTCGAAGCCGTGTTGCGCCAGGTCGCCGCCCCGGCCGACAAGGCCAACATCCTGCTGCATGGCATCGGCGTGGGCGAGCAGCGCGCCGGTGTGCCACCGGCGCAGGCGCTGGCCGCGTTCGAGGGCTGGCTCGGTGATGCGCCGCTGATCGCCTTTCATGCCGCCTTCGATCGCAGCCTGATCGAGCGCGCAATGCAAAGCACGCTGGGCCGCCGGCTGGCCAACCCCTGGCTCGACCTCGAGCCGGTGGCCAACGTCTTGCACCCCGAGGTCGGCGGTCGCGCGCTTGACGATTGGCTCGCGCATTTCGGCATCGACTGCGCCGTGCGCCATCAGGCCGCAGCCGACACCCTGGCCACGGCCGAGCTGCTGTTGCGCCTGTGGCCCGCGGCGCGTGCGCAGCGCAGCACCAGTTTTGCGCAGTTGAGCCAGCTCGCGCAACAGCGGCGCTGGCTGGTCAAAGGCTGAATTCAGCGCAGGAAGCTCAGCAAGCGCGCCGCCAGCGCCTCGGGCTGGTCGTGGTGCAGCATGTGGCCGCAATCGGCCAGCGTGGCGCGCTCGACCTGCGCCACCCGCGCAAGGCGCGCCTCGAAAACGCTGCGCGGGTAGCGATCGCCCCACCATTGGCTGACCTTGGTGTCGGCGCCCTCGACCCACAGCAGCGGCACAGTGATGCGGGCCCAGGTCTCGACCACCTCGTCGGCCTGGTACAGCACCGGGTTGACGCGCTTGTGCGCCGCGTCGGCCAGCAGATGCCACTGGCCGTCGGCGGCCGGCGCGGCCCACCGGGTGGCCAGCCACGCCGCCTTGTCGGCCGCCAGCAGCGGGTTGGTCTTCAGCAAGCGCTCGGCGACCTCGGCGGCGCTGGCGTAGGGCCGCAGCCCCGCAGGCGCCTTCAGCTGATCAAGCCATTGCAACAGGCGCTGGGGGGCCTGCTTCGGCTGGCTGTCGGGCAGGCCGAAGCCTTCGAGGTTGATCAACCGGCGCACGCGCTCGGGCCGCACACCGGCGTAGCTCATGACCACGTTGCCGCCCATGCTGTGGCCGAGCAGGTCGATCGGCTGCGACGGCGACAGCGCATCGATCAAGGCGTCGAGGTCGCCGAGGTAGTCGGCGAACCAGTAGCTGTCGCTGCCGCTGCTGCTGGTGCGGCCGAAACCGCGCCAGTCCGGCGCGACGATCCAGCGCGGTTCGGCTTCCAGCACGGCCAGCGCATCGACCATGAACTGGAACGAGGCGCCGACATCCATCCAGCCATGCAGCAGCAGCAGCAGCGGCCGCTCGGGCGTCGCCAGTTCAGGGCCGCCCCAGGACTCGAGGTGGTAGCTCAGGCCGCGGATCGGCAGGCAGCGCGCGGCCGTGGCGCGGCGGGGTGCGTAGGGCGTCGTCATGGCCCGCACTGTAGGCGACGGCGGCCAATGCCGAGTGCTGCAATGCGATGCCAGAATCGGCGCATGACAAGCGCCCCCACCCTGCGGCCGGCCGCGCCGCGCGACCTCGACGCCATCGTGGCGCTGATCACCGAGCTGGCCGAGTTCGAGCAACTCACGCACCTGCTCGAGGTCACCGCCGACACACTGGCGCCACATTTGTTCGGCGAACGGCCGGTGGCTGAATGCGTGGTGGCCGAAGTCGGCGCCGAGGTGGTGGCGTTCGCGCTGTTCTTCACCAACTTCTCGACCTTCCTGGCGCGCCCAGGGCTGTACCTCGAAGACCTGTACGTGCGCCCGGCGCACCGCGGCAGCGGGCTGGGCAAGGCCCTGCTCGAACACCTGGGCCGGCTGGCGGCCGACCGCGGCTATGGCCGTTTCGAGTGGAGCGTGCTCGACTGGAACAGCCAAGCGATTGCGGTCTACGAAAAGTTCGGCGCCACCGTGATGGCCGATTGGCGCATCTGCCGCATCAGCGGCGAGCGGCTGGCGGCCTTCGAGAGCGCGAAATGAAACTCGCCTGCGCCATGGGCGACCCCTATGACTCGATCTACCGCAGCTTTCGCTGGCAGGTGCCGCGCCACTTCAACCTCTTCGAGGCCTGCTGTGCGCGCTGGGCGCGGCAAACGCCGCAAGCCACGGCACTGATCTGCGAACACGAGCGCGGCGACGTCGCGCAGTTCAGCTACGCCGACCTGCACGCCAGCGCGCTGCGGTTGGCGGCGGCGCTGGCCGCGCTGGGTGTGGCGCGCGGCGACCGCGTCGCCATCGTGATGCCGCAGCGCTTCGAGACCGCGGTGGCCCACATGGCCGTCAGCGCCCTGGGCGCGGTGGCGATGCCGCTGTCGATGCTGTTCGGCCCCGACGCGCTGGCCTACCGGCTGAATGACAGCCAGGCCGTGCTGGCCATCGTCGACGGGTCGGCGATCGAACCGCTGCTGGCCGTGCGCGCCGAATGCGCGGCGCTGCGCACGGTGGTCTCGGTGGGTGAAGCCGCCGGGCGCGGCGACATCGACTGGCAGGCCTGCCTGCTCGGCCGCCACGCCGCGATCACACCGGTGCAGACCCTTGCCGACGACCCGGCGGTGCTGATCTACACCAGCGGCACTACGGGTGCGCCCAAGGGCGCGCTGATTCCGCAGCGCGCGCTGATCGGCAACCTGACGGGTTTCGTCGCCAGCCAGAATTGGTATCCGCATCGTGCCGGCGTGTTTTGGTCTCCTGCCGACTGGGCATGGACGGGCGGATTGATGGACGCGCTGCTGCCGACGCTGTTTTTCGGCCAGACGGTCCTGGGCTACCAGGGCCGCTTCGACGCCGAACGCGCATGCGAGTTGATGCAACGCCATCGGGTGACGCACAGCTTCCTGTTCCCGACCGCGTTGAAGGCGATGATGAAAGCGATGCCGGATCCGCGGCGGCGGTTTCCCGGACTGCAACTCCGCGCCGTGATGAGCGCCGGCGAGGCCGTCGGTGACGCGGTGTTCGCCTACTGCCGCGACGCTCTAGGCATCACCGTCAACGAGATGTTCGGTCAGACTGAGATCAACTACATCGTCGGCAACTGCGGCTGCTTCGTCGGCGTCGACGGCCGCGTGCACCCAGGCTGGCCGGCACGCCCGGGCAGCATGGGCCGACCCTATCCCGGCCATCGCATCGCCGTGCTGGATGACGTCGGCCATGAAGTGCCGCGCGGCACGCCCGGCGACGTGGCGGTGCACCGGCGCGACCGCCACGGCGAACTCGACCCGATCTTTTTCCTCGGCTACTGGAACAACGACACCGCCACGCGCGCCAAGTTCACCGGTGACCCCGACGACTCCTGGTGCCGCACCGGCGATGTGGCGGTGATGGACGCCCAGGGCTACCTCTGGTACCAGGGCCGCAGCGACGACATGTTCAAGGCCGCGGGCTACCGCATCGGCCCGAGCGAGGTCGAGAACTGCCTCGTCAAGCATGCCGCGGTGGCCAACGCTGCGGTGGTGCCCAAGCCCGACGCCGAGCGCGGCGCCGTCGTCAAGGCCTATGTCGTGCTCGCGCCGGGGATCAAAGGCGACGCCGCGCTGATCGGGCAGTTGCAGCAGCATGTGCGTGGCCGCCTGGCACCGTACGAATACCCGAAGGAGATCGAGTTCATCGATGCCCTGCCCATGACCACCACCGGCAAGGTCCAGCGCCGAGTGCTGCGCTTGCAGGAAGAGGCGCGGGCCGCAGCCGGTCGCAAGGCCTGAGCCGCGCGTCAGCGCGGTGGCGCCTGCCGCGCATGCCGCCATTCGGCCACGCGCGCGTCGATGAAGGCATCGACCGTGGTCAAGTCGCGGGGAAATTCGGCAAGCAGTTGCTGCGGCTGCCAGGTCTCGTTCATCAGAGGCTCGGGCACGCAGGACAGATCGAGCACACGTGCGACGCCCTCGTGCAGCGGCCGGATCAGGGCGGCCAGCACCTTGGCCGCGCCGATCGACACATGGCGGACGCGCCCGCGCTTGGCACGCACGGTGTACATCGCGGCCACCTCGGCGTTGCCGAGGTTGTCGGGGCCGCCAATTTCCAGCGTGCAGCCGTTCAGATCGTCTTGCGTCAGGGCCTGGATCGCGAAGCCAGCCACGTCGCGCACGGCAACGAAGTTGCGCGGCTTGGTGCCCGGGCCGACGATCACCGTGAAGCCCTTTTCCAGCAGCATCTGGCCGTTGAAGCGGTGCACATGGCACTCCATGAAGGCTGCGGGCCGAAGGATCGTGTAGCCCATGCCGCTGCCCTTCACGACGGTCTCGATCTCGTGCTTGGTGCGCCAGAAGTCGATCGGATGGTCCTCGCGCGCGCCCATCGCCGAGGTGTAGACAAAGTGCCGAACCCCGGCATCGCGCGCCGCGGCGACCAGCGCGCTGTGGCCGACATGGTCGACCTGCGCGCTGGCATTGCGGCCGCGGCCCAGCAACGAATGGGCGCAGGCGAAGACACGTTCGACGCCCTTGCAGGCGCGCTCGAGCGAGCGCGGATCGGTCAGGTCGCCAACGCACATTTCAGCACCCGCGTGGTGCAAATCTGCAGCCTTGGCCCGCTCGCGCACCATCGCACGCACCGCATGGCCCTGCGCCAGCAGCGGCAGCGCGGTGGCGCGGCCGAGCAGGCCGGTGGCTCCGACGATCAGGATCATGGTTGTCCTCGGTTCGTGTTGTTGGGCGCCAAGATGCGTCAGGCGCGGCGTTCCGTCAATCCCGCCTGAGGCACACTGGACGCCGCCACTCTACCCACCCCACCATGCAAACCACGCGCCTCGGCCGCAGCGACCTCGACGTGACCCGCATCTGCCTGGGCACCATGACCTTCGGCGAACAGGTCGACGAGGCCGGCTCGCACGCCATCCTCGACCGCGCGCTCGAGCGCGGCATCAACTTCATCGACACCGCAGAGATGTACCCGGTGCCGCCGACGGCCAAGACCTTCAGCCACACCGAGACGATCATCGGCCAATGGTTCGCCAAGCGCCCCGACGCGCGCCGACGCCTCGTGTTGGCGACCAAGATCGCTGGCCCTGCGCGCGGCATGAACTGGGTGCGCGAGGGCGCCAATGACGTCACGCCGCAGGCCATCGAGCAGGCCTGCAACGACAGCCTGCGCCGGCTGCACACCGACGTGATCGACCTCTACCAGATCCACTGGCCCAGTCGCAATTCGCTGCCGTTTGGTTCGATCTATTTCGACCCCAAGCTCGATGCGCCGCAAACCTCGATCCACGACCAACTGGCTGCCTTGGGCAAGCTGGTGCAGGCGGGCAAGGTGCGCGCCATCGGCCTGTCCAACGAAACCCCCTGGGGCGTGGCCGAATTCGTGCGCGTGGCCGAGCAGCACGGCCTGCCGCGCGTGGCCACGGTGCAGAACCCCTACTGTTTGACCAACCGGGTGGTCGACAACGGCCTGGACGAAACCCTGCACCGCACTGGCGTCGGCCTGTTGGCCTACTCGCCGCTGGCTTTCGGCGTGCTGACGGGAAAGTACGACGAGCGCGGTTTCAACGACCCGGCCAGCCAAGGCCGCGTGGCGTTGTTCGAGCGCTTCCGGCAGCAGCGCTGGGGTCGGCCCGAATCGCTGGCCGCGGCCAAGCGCTACAACGCACTGGCTCGCGAGCATGGCCTGACACCGACGCAGATGGCGCTGGCCTTCTGCTACACCAATTGGCGTGTGGCCAGTACGATCATCGGCGTGACCAGCATCGCGCAGCTCGACGAATGCCTCGACGCCTGGGGTACGACGCTGGCGCCCGAGCTGCTCGGCGCGATCGACAAGGTTCGTTGGGAGCTCAGGGACCCGGCGCAATGAGCCGGCTGCGTCGCGACGACCCCTGAGCATGGCCCGCAAGGACGCCAGGCATGTCAGCGAAACCCCTGCCACGCAGTGGCTGCGCCGGCAGGGAATTGCCTTCACCGAGCATGTCTACGACTATGTCGAGCAGGGCGGTACGGCCGAGTCGGCACAGCAGCTCGGCATTGACGAGCATGCGGTGGTCAAGACCCTGGTCATGCAGGACGATCGCGCCCGGCCGCTGATCGTGCTGATGCATGGCGACCGCCAGGTCAGCACCAAGAGTCTCGCCCGAGCGATCGGCTGCAAGAGCGTCGAACCTTGCGGCGCCGAGGTGGCACAGCGTCACAGTGGCTACTGGCTGGGTGGCACCTCGCCCTTCGGTTTCAAGCGCGAGGGCGTGCCGGTTTATGTCCAGGCCAGCGTGCTGCTGCTGCCGCGCGTTTGCATCAACGGCGGACGGCGCGGTTTCCTGGTCGGCATCGAGCCCAAGGTGCTGACCGAGCAACTCGGCGCCACGCCGGTCGACTGCGCCTTGTGACGAAGCTGCGCGCGTAAACTGCGCGCCACCTTGATCGCAGTGGAGGCGGTGGATGGCGTGGGCCTGGAGCGTGGCAGCGGTGTTGGCGGCGTACCTCGTCGGCTCGCTGTCCTTTGCGGTGATCGTCAGCCGCGCGATGGGGCTGGCCGATCCGCGCAGCTACGGCTCGGGCAATCCCGGCGCGACCAATGTGCTGCGCACGGGCAAGCGCGGCGCGGCGGTGCTGACGCTGGCCCTGGACGCGCTGAAGGGCTACCTGCCGGTGATGGCCGCGCTGCTGCTCGCGCCGCGACTGGGCTTTGGCATCGGCACGGTCGCGGCGGTCGGCCTGGCCGCGTTTCTCGGCCACCTGTGGCCGCTGTTCTTCCAGTTCAAGGGCGGCAAGGGGGTGGCCACCGCGGCTGGCGTGCTGATGGCCTTCAACCCCTGGTTGGGCGTGGCCACGCTGGCCACCTGGGCAATCGTCGCCGTGTTTTCGCGCTACTCGTCGCTGGCCTCGCTGGCGGCGGCCGCCTTTGCGCCGTTCTACCAGTTGCTGATCTGGGACGCCGACGGTACCGCGCTGGCGATCGTGATGATCAGCCTGCTGCTGGTCTGGCGCCATGAACTCAACATCCGCCGATTGATTGCGGGCACCGAGTCCAGACTCGGCGGCAAACCGGCCGCGCCCGCCGCACCTGCCAAGCACAAAGGACACCCCCGATGACAAATCCCCAACGCTTCGACGTCGGCCCGCGCATGTCAGAGATGGCCGTGCACAACGGCGTGGCCTACCTCGCCGGCCAGGTCGCCGAAGACGGCTCGCAGGACATCAGCGGCCAGACGCGCCAGGTGCTGGCCGCGGTCGACGCGCTGCTGGAGCGCGCCGGCAGCGACAAGGGCCGCATCCTGCGCGCGCAGATCTTTCTCGCCGACCTTGCCGACTTCGCGGCCATGAATGGGGTCTGGGAGGCCTGGGTCGTGCCCGGCCACACACCGCCGCGGGCCACTGTGCAGGCCGCCCTGGCCAAGCCAGAGTGGAAGATCGAAGTGGTCGTGACCGCCGCTGTCTGACGCGGCGGTACGCCATGAGCACACAACCCGGCCGCCGCTCGCTCGGTGTCCTGCTCGGGCTCGTGCTGCTCGCCGCGGCCGGCATGCAATGGTGGGGTGCGGGCCAGGAGCAGCGCCAGGGCCAACGACTGGCGGCGCTGGCACGACCGGGCGACATCCGCATGCTGTCGTCGCAGACCTGTGTCTATTGCGGCGAGGCGCGGCGCTGGATGAGCGCGCACCAAGTGTCGTTCGACGAATGCTTCATCGAGCGCGATGCGCCGTGCCAGGCGCTGTATGACGCCACCGGCGCCCAGGGCACGCCGACGCTGCTGGTGCGCGGCCAGGTGCAACTCGGTTTTAACGTGACCCGGCTGCTGGCCACACTCGAGGCGCGCGGGTAGTTCACGCCGCTGCCCGCACGCCCAACCGCGCCGCGTTGCCACGGCCCTGGCGCAACAACGTCGGCTCGGCGCCGCTGAGGTCGATCACGGTGGTCGGTTGCATCGGGCAGGCGCCGGCATCGACGACGGCCTGAAGCGACTTCTGCAGCCGCTCACGAATCTCATGCGGGTCGTTCATCGGTTCGGTTTCGCCCGGCGCGATCAGCGTGGTCGCTAGCAGAGGCTGGCCCAGCAGTTCGAGCAGGGCCTGTGTCACGCGGTGGTCGGGCACGCGCAGGCCGATGGTGCGCCGCGAGGGGTGGCTCAGCCGGCGAGGCACTTCCTTGGTGGCTTCGAGGATGAAGGTGAAGGGCCCCGGAGTGCCCAGCTTGAGCAGGCGGTACTGGCGGTTGTCGACGCGGGCGTAGCTGGCGACCTCCGACAGGTCGCGGCACAGCAGCGTCAGGTGGTGCTTGTCGTCGACGGCGCGAATGCGCCGCAGGCTGTCGGCCGCGGCCTTGTCGTCGAGGTGGCAGACCAGGGCGTAGCTCGAGTCGGTGGGGATCGCCGCAATGCCGCCGCCGTGCAGGATCTGCGCCGCCTGCTTCAACAGCCGCGGCTGCGGGTTGTCGGGGTGGACTTCGAAGTATTGCGACATGGGCAGGCCGTCGCTGGGTCTAGTCAGCGACGGTGTCGGCAGCCACCGCCGACACCGGCCGCTGCTGTGCCGCGGCCTCACGCACGTTGAGCCAGGCGCTGGCCGCGCCGCACAGTGCGATCACCGCCATCCCGACACAGCCCCAGGCATCGGGCGCATCGCCCAGCACCAGCCAGCCGACCAGCGCGGCCACCCCGATCTGCGTGTACAGGAACGGCATCAGGGTGGCCGTGGGCGCCTTGCCCAGTGCCAGGATCAACAGCAGGTGGCCACCGGTGCCCAGCGCGCCCACTGCCAGCAGCAACACCAGGTGCAGGGTCGGCGCAGCAGACAGCGTGGCGCCGATGTCGCGCCAGCCCGCCAGCAGCAACGGCAGCACCAGCACCATGCCGGTCAGGCCGGTATAGAAGTTGGTGGTGTAGGGGTTGGCGTGCGGGGCCAGTTTGCTGGTCAGCAACTGGAAGGCCGCGTTGGACAGCGCGGCAGCCAGCGGCAGCAGCACGATCCAGCCGAACAGGCCGCTGCCCGGGCGGATCACGATCAACGCACCGGCGAACCCGCCGGCGACGAGCACCCAACGCAGTGCCGAGACGCGCTCATGCAGCCAGACACGGGCCAGCAGCGTGACCAGCAACGGCGTGAGCATGACGATGGCCGTCATCTCAGCCACCGGCATGTGCTGCAGGGTGGTGAAGACCATCGCCGTGGAGAACAGCAGCAGCGCGCCGCGCAGCACCTGGAATCGCGGGTAGGCAGTGCGAAAGCTTTTCTCGGGCGAGGCGGCGATCCACAGCAGCATGGCCAGCGTGTGGATGGCGTAGCGCAGCCCGAGCAGCAGCGCCACGCCGATCGAGCCGCCGAGGAAGCGCACGGCGGTGTCCAGGCTGGCAAAGCAGGTGGCCGCGCCGATGATCAGCGCGACGCCGGCCACCGGGTGCGCGCCGGTGCCGCGCTTCATGCCGGCCACACCACGCGGTCGGTCAGCGCCTGCCAGACCGGCGTCAGTTGCTCGGGCAGGGCCGGCAGCGTGCCGAGGTCGGCGCGGCTTTCGCCGGGCGAGTGGAAGTCGCTGCCGCGCGAGGCCAGCAGGTCGAACTCGATCGCCATCTCGGCGTAGCGCAAGGCCTCGGCGGCGCTGTGGCTGCCGGTGACGACTTCGACGCCGCGCCCGCCGTGGGCCTTGAATTCGCTGAACAGCGCGTACTCCTCGGTCGGCGTGAACTTGTAGCGTGCCGGGTGCGCGATCACGGCGATGCCGCCGGCCGCGCTGATCCAGCGCACTGCGTCACCCAGCGCGGCCCAGCGGTGCGGCACATAGCCCGGCTTGCCTTCAGTGAGGTAGCGGCGAAAGACAGCGGCGGGGTCGGCGCAAATGCCACGCTCAACCAGAAAGCGCGCGAAGTGCATGCGCGAAATCAGCTCCGGGTTGCCGACATAGGGCAGCGCGCCCTCGTACGCCCCGTGGATGCCGACCTTTGCCAGGCCGGCAGCCATGTCGCGCGCGCGCGCCTCGCGGCCGCCGCGCGTGGCGGCCAGGCCTTCGCGCAGCGCAGTGTCTTCGAGGTCGAAACCCAGGCCGACGATGTGCACCGTGGTGCCGGCAAAGCTGACCGAGATTTCGGTGCCGCTGATCCAGGCCAAGCCATGCCTCAGCGCCGCATCGCGGGCGCGAGCCTGGCCCGCGAGTTCGTCATGGTCGGTCAGCGCCCACAATTCGACGCCGCCGGCCTGGGCCCGCGCGGCCAGCGCTTCGGGCTCGAGCGTGCCGTCGGAGATGCAGGAGTGGCAATGCAGGTCGGCGTTGAGCAGGTGCGACAGGCGGTCGGGGGCATCGGGTGGGCTCACGCAGCGATTGTCTCAGGCGAAGGATGGGACTGCCATGCCGGCGATCCGCGGTGCACGCCAGCCGCACTGCGGGTAAGTGCTGCTTCGCGCCGATTCGGCGCTGGGCGCTAATGCGGGCGACACCATCGACCGTCGCGATTGCCAATGCCATGCTGATGCCCTGTCTCCGCCGCACCGCGCTGCAAGCATCGGGCTGCCTACCCTGGTGCCTGTTCGTCGCGGGCGCGGCACTGGCCCAGCCGATGCCGGCAACCGTCGAGCAGGTCGTGATCACCGGCTCGATCGCCGAACGCGCCGCGGTGGATGCTCCCTACGCGATCACCGTGATCGATGCCGCCACGCTGCGCAGCAGCGGGCCGCTGGTCAACCTGTCGGAGGCGATGGCGCGCGTGCCCGGTCTGGTCGTCGCCAATCGCAACAACTACGCCCAGGACCTGCAAATCAGCGCGCGGGGTTTCGGCGCCCGGGCGGGCTTCGGCGTGCGCGGCCTGCGCCTGTACACCGACGGCATCCCGGCGACGATGCCCGACGGCCAGGGCCAGGTCAGCCACTTCGACCTGGCCGGGGCGCAACGCGTGGAGGTCTTGCGCGGGCCGTTTTCGGTGCTTTACGGCAACAGCTCGGGCGGCGTGATCGCGTTGGTCAGCGCACCGGCGCGCGAGGGCAAAGCCGAGGGCACCATCGATGTCGGCAGCTTTGGCCTGCGCCAGGTGCGCGCCAGCGTGGCCGCGCCGCTGGGCGCGGGGTTCGACTTGCGCGCGTCGGCGGCGGCATTGGAGTGGGAAGGCTTTCGGCCGCACAGCGCGGCGCAAAAGAAGAGCGGCAACCTGCGCCTCGGGTACGAGGGCGGCGCCGACCGCGTGGTGGTGCAGCTCGGCGCGCTCGACCAGCCGGCCGACGATCCGCTGGGTCTGACGCGCGCGCAATTTGACGCCGACCCCTACCAGACGACGTCGCAAGCCGCCCAGTTTGATACCCGCAAGACCGCCCGCCAGTTGCAGGCCGGCGCGTCGTGGCGGCACCGCTTCGCCGCCGCCGGCCCGCTGCGCAAAAGCACGCTCACCGCCTACAGCGGCGAGCGCTCGGTGGTGCAGTGGCTGGCGATTGCCGCGGCCACGCAAAGCAATGTGCGCCACGGTGGCGGTGTGATCGACTTCGACCGCAGCTACGACGGCGTCGACGCGCGCCTGGCCTGGCGTTGGGATGGCATCGACCTGGTCACCGGCGCGGCGCTCGAGCGCCAGCGCGACGAGCGGCGTGGCTACCTCAACTACGGCGGTACGGTCGCATCGCCGAGCTACGGCGTGATCGGCGCGCTGCGGCGCGACGAGATCAACCGGGCCCGCTCGATCGATGTCTACGCGCAACTCGAGGCGCAACTCGGCGCGTCAGTGGTGGCCAGCGGCGCCGTGCGCAGTGGCAAGGTGCGGCTGGCGGCCGAAGACCGCTACCTGGGCAACGGCGACGACTCGGGGCAGCGCGACCTGCGCTACACCAACCCGGTGCTCGGCCTGCGCTGGACCGCGCTGCCCGGCCTGAACCTGCACGCCAGCGTGGCGCGAGGCTTCGAGTCGCCGACGCTGGGCGAGCTGGCCTACCGTGTCGACAACACGGGAGGTTTCAACACCGCGCTGCTGCCGCAAAAAAGCCGGCAGTTCGAGTTGGGCGCGAAGTGGCGCAGCGGCAGCGTGTCGGTCGACGCAGTGCTGTTTCGCATCGATGTCGACGACGAGATCGGCGTGGCCACCAACGCCGGCGGCCGCTCGGCGTTCCAGAATGTCGGCCGCACCCAGCGCAGCGGTGCCGAGCTGGCGCTGGGCTGGCGCTTCGCGCCGCAATGGCGCAGCCAGCTTGCCGTGACCTTGCTCGACGCGACCTACCGCGACGGCTTCCTGGCCTGTGCCTTCCCATGCCCCAACCCCCCTGGTCCCACGCTGCCGATCGCCGCCGGCAACCGCATCGTCGGCACCCAGCGCGGCAATGCCTTCGCCGAGCTGGTCTGGCAGCCGCAGGCCGCGACCGAACTCGGGTTCGAAGTGCGCGCCGCCTCGGCCTCGACCGCCAACGACGCCAACACCCAGGCCGCGCCGCGCTACGAGCTCGTCAACCTGCGCGCCAGCCAGCGCTATGCGCTGCCCGACGGTTTCACGCTGGAGTTGCTGGCGCGCCTGGACAATGCCTTCGACCGCGTCTATGCCGGCAGCCTGATCGTCAACGACGCCAACCGCCGCTTTTTCGAGGCCGGCGCGCCGCGCAGCGCGCTCTTGTCGCTGCGCATCCTGCGCAAATTCTGATCGTGATGAAGCGAAGCTGGCGTGCGGCAACACTCGCGGTGCTGTTGGCCACCGCCCTGCCAGCGCAGGCCGGCGACCGGCCCTACCTCGCCACCAGCGGCGCCGCGGCCGAAGAGGACGACGATGCAGTCTGGTCGGTGGAGAGCTGGGTCCAGCGCGTTGGCTCGCTGCGCACGCTGAGCATCGCGCCTGAATACGCGTTCGACCCGACGACCTCGCTGCAATTCGAGTTCTCGCGCTCGCTGGACCGCGGCACGCGTGACACCGAGCACAGCGCCGAGATCGAGTTCAAGCATTTGTTCAATCACATCGCGCGCGACGGCTACGGCTGGGGCATCGTGGCCGCGCTGGCCTTCGACAAGCTGCAAGGCAGTGGCTGGCGGCGCGGCGGCATGAGCCTCAAGCTGCCGTTCACGCTGGCGCTGGCGGAGGGCGACGGCGCCCTGCATCTCAACGCGGGCCTGAGCAAGCCGCGCGATGCCAAGCGCGAAACCCTGCTTTCAGTCGCGATCGAGCGCAAGGTCGGCAAAGGCACCACGCTGTTTGCCGAAGCCGCGCGCGAAGGCGATTCCACGCTGCTGCACGGCGGCGTGCGCTGGTGGCTGAAGAAGGAAAAGTTCGCACTCGACCTGGCGTGGCAGCGCCTGCGCGCAGCGGGCTCGCGCGACAGCGGCGTGGTCTTCGGCGTCGGCTGGTACGACCTCTAGCGCGCGTTCGACAAAACGAAGCTAAAGCCCGGCCAGGTAATGCGCCAGGTTGTCGATGTCAGTGTCGCTCAGCGTATTGGCCACGGCGGTCATGTTGCCGGCATCGTTGGTGCGCGTGCGGGCCTTGAAGGCGCGCAACTGCTTGACGGTGTAGTCGTAGTGCTGCCCGGCCACGCGCGGGATTTCGTTCTGGCCGGCGAAGCCGCCCAGGTGGCACATCGTGCACAGGGTCTCGTCGGCCTTGGCCTTGCCGAGCTTGGCCTTGTCGGCATCGAC
>JANMSS010000128.1:0-3629 GCA_031389585.1 Burkholderiales bacterium
GGCCAGGCAGGCACCGAAGCCGCTGGCCGCCAGGCGCATCAGCCAGCGGTAGCCGCTGTGCTGGTAGTCGCGCAGGTCGGCTTGCAGGGTGCGCGGCAGCTCGAAGCTTTGCGCCTGCGCGTCGGCCCAGGCGGCACTGCGCTTGCGCCAGGCGGCATCGCCTTCGAGCTTGAGCTCATCCGACTGCGCGGCCCAGGCCAGCGCGGCCACGCCGGCCATGCGCTGGCCCTGCTTGTGGGGCTGCAGTACGGCGTTCAGGTCGGCGAGCTGCTGGCGCAAGGTGTCGCTCAAGGCGATGAAGTCGCCGGCGCCGAGCGCGACATAGCGGCTCTTGCCCTGCTGCACCAACTCGAGCAGCGAGCGCAGCCGCAGCACCTCGCCTTCATCGAGCGCGAGTTCGCCGTCGACCTCGAGCCAGTCGCCGCGGCTGGCCACGCTGAGCTTGACCGCCTGCGCCGTGACCGCGCGCACGCGCAGCGGTTTGCCCTTCGGCCATTCGCTGACGATGCCGGGCGCAAGGGCTGCCAGTGCCTCGACCAGGGCGAGTGCCTGTTCGGGCTCGTCGAGCGACCAGGTGTGTCCGCTGTCGTCGAGGAAGTCGAGCGCGCGGGTCAGTGCGACCCGCCGCGCGCGTTCGGTGTCGAGGTTGCGCTGGGTGAACAGGGTGGCGCCCTGGTGCACGGTGGTCACGCGCTCGCGGCCAGCGCCGGGCGCCAGGCGCGGGCCGAAGTCGCCGAACGGTGCCGCCCACAGTGACAGGTTCAAACCGGCGCCTTGCGGCGTCAGCTCGGCGTGCAGCACGCTGCTGGCCGGCACTTCATGGCCTGCTTCGGCGTCGCTGGCAAGCTGGAAGTGGGCGGCCAGCACGCGCAGCGCGGCGTCGAGTTCGGCCTTGGCCGACGCCGGCACCTGCCAGCCCTGCGTCACCAGCTCGGCCACGCGCAGTTGCGCCGGGGTCAGGCGCACCAGGCGCGCGCGGTCGCTGCCGTCGGCGATCAGCATCGTCTGCTGTGCCTGCACCCGTGACTGCAGAACGCCGTGATCGATGCGCATGTAGCGATCGTCGTCATCGTCGTCGTCATCATCATCAACGTAGTCGTCGGACGGCGGCGCCTGCACCGGATCGACGAGCCGGAACTTGATGTGCTCGCCGCTCGTCATCACTTCGAGCGCCGGCAGCGCCTCGGTCACTTCGATGAAGCGCTGCGGTTCGTGCGACCAGGCCACATGCGGGTGGTGCACCAGCGCGGGAACGGCCAGCGCCAGGTTGAGGAACGGGCGGTTGCCGAAGCTCTCGCGCCGCACCGCGCGCAGCACGGCGGCGTCGTGCGCGGGCAGGTCCTTGCGCTTAATCAGGGTCGCCAGGGTGACGGGCTTGACCTTGCCCAGGCCGCGCGCGCCGGCTTTCTGTTCGAGCGCAGCGATCTCGATGACGCGCTGGTGGGCATTGACACGCACGGTCCAGATCAGGCGGTCTTGCGTCGCACCGGCCTCGCGCGCCTTGCCCGCGGCGCCGGCGCCGAGGGCAACGATAGCCGCCAGCGCCTCGCGCCAGCGGTCTTGTGCGGGGCCGATGAAGAACGGCAGCGCGGCGTCCTCGGCTGCGGGCTCGTCGCCGAGCAGCAGCGCAGCGCTGCGCCGCACCAACCCGGCCAACCAGGGCTGGCCGCTGCCGCGGTAGCGGGTTTCGAGGAACGCCGCATGCTCGCGCAGCCGACCCTGCGCGCTGCGCTCGCCAGGGCCCATGCGCAGCCAGGCGGCGAGCAGCAGGTGGTGCAGCTCTTCCAGCGCGTGGCGTTGGTAGCCCTTCATGCGCGTGAGCAGGAAGTGCGAGGGGCTGCGGGCGGCGTCGCCCAGGCGCTGGTCGATCGCCGATTGCCATAGGCCCCAAAAGGTGCTCGGGTCGGCGCCGCGCCTGCCGGCTTCGGCGGCGACAAATTTGCGCGCCTTGACCCACGACGCCGGCTCGGGTTGCGCCAGCAGCGCCATCGCGTAGAGCCAGGCGATCGACTGCGGCAGCAGGTTTTTGCGCCTGCCGGTCGCGGCGGCAAGCGTCTTCAGCGCGGCCTCGTACCGTGTCGCGCCTTCGGCGTAGCGGCCTTCGGCGATGTCGATGCCGGCACTGAGTGCTTGCGACTCGGGCGTGGGCAGGCCTGCCAGCAGGGCACGCGCCGCGCCGAACTGCTGGCGAAACAGCAAGGTCTCGGCCAGTCGGTAGTGCAGAGGTTCGGGCACCGACCCGGGCACTGAGTGCACGCGCTCCAGCAGCCAATCGAGCAGAGGCACTTCGTCGGCCTGCGCGTCGCCCCCGAGGTGGGCCAACAGGTTGCTCGCCAGCCCCATCGCGTAGGGCGGGTCGAGGCGGGCCAGCAGTTCACCGTCGAACGGCGCGAGCAGCGCCTCGCGCAGGGCCGGCTCGCCGAAGATGCTGGCGCCGACCAGGCTGCCCAGGCGGTTGAACGTCGCAGCGCTGCGGCCGCAATGCACCACGACCCGCATCGCGCCTGCGTAGGTGGCGCTGTCGAACACCGAAATGTGGTAGCCGAGATCGAACTTGTTTTGCGCGCGCCAGGCGCGCCACCAGAGTTCGCGGCTGGACCCGTCCAGCACGATGGCGCGAAAGCGCAGCCAGCCTGCGTCGCGCTCGGCCGTCCAGCGCCCGCGCTCGTCGTGCACGGCATGGCCCTGCCGCGCCAGTTCGCCGAGCACCAGGCGCACGTCGTTGGCATGAAAGGCGCCGCCGCGCGCAGTGCGCCGGCCGGCCATCTCGATCAGGTCGATCAATTGGACGACGGTCTGCGGCGCCTGCGCGAAGGCCAGCGCGTCGAACACCGTGGCATGGTCGGCGCTCGGCCGCGCGGGCGCCGCACCAACGGGCGGCAGGGAGGCTTGTGCGGGCGGCTTGTTCATCGGGACCGGCAGTGTAGACATGACCCCAAACATGACCCCAGAGTGGCGGATGCGACGCATATCGCGCGACAATCGCGGCCTGGCAGGCCCTACACATGAACGCACGCACCCTTTACGACAAGCTGTGGGACGAACATGTCGTCCACACTGAAGACGACGGCACTTCGACGCTCTACATCGACCGCCACCTGGTGCATGAAGTCACCAGCCCGCAGGCCTTCGAGGGCCTGCGCCTGGCCGGGCGCAAGGTCTGGCGCCAGAGCTCGATCGTGGCTACCGCCGACCACAACACGCCGACCGACCACTGGGAAGACGGCTACGACGGCATCACCGACCCGGTCAGCCGGCAGCAGGTGGTCACGCTGGACGCCAATATCAAGGCCTTCGGCGCTGCGGCGTACTTCCCCTTCCTCGACAAGCGCCAGGGCATCGTCCACGTGATCGGCCCCGAGCAGGGGGCCACGCTGCCGGGCATGACCGTCGTTTGCGGTGACAGCCACACCAGCACCCACGGCGCGTTCGGCGCGCTGGCGCATGGCATCGGCACCAGCGAGGTCGAGCATGTGCTGGCCACGCAAACGCTGCTGACGCGCAAGGCCAAGAACCTGCTGATCAAGGTCGACGGGGCGCTGCCGCGCGGCTGCACCGCCAAGGACATCGTGTTGGCGATCATCGGCAAGATCGGCACCGCCGGCGGCAACGGGCACACCATCGAGTTC
>JANMSS010000131.1:0-7369 GCA_031389585.1 Burkholderiales bacterium
CGCGCCGAGCCGCACGTACACGCTGGGCTTCGAGCAGCACGGCATGCCCACGCCGGGACAGCCGACCAAGCTGCCCTTCGTGATCCCGATGGCCATCGGCCTACTGGATCGCAACGGCCACGCCATCGCGCTGCAACTCGAAGACGAACCGCCCACCACCAACACCGAGCGCGTGCTGGTTCTGGACGAGACCAAGAGCTTCTTCACCTTCGTCAACATCGACGCCGGGCCTGTGCCCTCGCTGTTGCGGGGCTTTTCGGCACCAGTGATCCTGGCCGAGCCGCTGTCCGACGCCGACCTGTTGGTTCTGCTGCAACACGACAGCGATCCCTTCAACCGCTGGGATGCTGGACAGCGGCTGGCCACGAACCGCTTGCTGGCGGGCATCCGTGCCGAGGGTGATCCACACGACGTGATGCTCGACGCGGCCTTCATCGACGCGATGCGCGCCGTGCTGCGCCACCCGCAACTCGACGCGGCCTTCAAGGCCCGGGTGCTCGAACTGCCCGACGAGGGCTCGCTGGCCGAGCAGATGGACAGCGTCGATCCGCAGCGCATCCACGCGGTGCGCGACGCCATGCTCGCGCAACTGGCGCGCGAGCTCGACGACGACTGGGTCTGGGCCTTCGAATCCCACCAGCTCAAGGGCAGCTACGCGCCCGATCCGGTCAGCGCGGGCAAGCGCGCACTGGCCAACCAGGCGCTGGCCATGCTGTGCCTGAACGCGGCCGCGAGCGGCGACGCGGTCTGGCCCGATCGCGCCTACCAGCGCGTGAAGGTTGCCGGCAACATGACCGAGCGCCTGGGCGCGTTGACGGCGCTGACCGAATCCCACGCCGAGTTGGCGGAGCGCGCGCTGGCGCATTTCCACGCCCTGTTCCGGCGCGAGGCCCTGGTCATCGACAAGTGGTTTGCCTGGCAGGCGCATATGCCCGAGCGTGCCGACGGCCGTGTCTTCGCGCGAATCAAGCAACTGATGCAGCACCCCGAGTTCACGCTGAAGAACCCGAACCGCGCGCGCAGCCTGATCCTGGCCTTCTGCAGCGCCAACCCGGCGGCGTTCCATCGCCGCGACGCCGCGGGCTACGTGTTCTGGTCTGACCAGGTGGTGCAGATCGACGCCCTCAACCCGCAGCTCGCGGCGCGCCTGTCGCGGGTGATGGATCGCTGGAACCATCTGGCCGAGCCCTACCGGTCGGCGGCAAGGATGGCGATCGAGCGGGTGGCGGCCAAGGGCGACTTGTCCAGCGGCGTGCGCGAGATCGTCGAGCGCGCCCTGGGCACAGGATCTTGAACTGACGGCCCCAGGCTCTCCGTGCGCGCGGTCTATCGCCGCTTGTTCAACACCTTGTCGACTGGCGCCGGCCGCAGCCGGTAGGCGTCGGGCATGTCCGAGCCGAGAAGCGGGCGCAGATACAGGCGGAAGGCATCGGTGATGTCGGTGCCGTTGTCGGCGATAAATGCGTCGTCCATCACGCGCGTCTTGCCGGCCACGTCGGTCAGCGGCACCAGTTCGTAGTCGGCAGAGTAATAGCCTGTGCGCTTGATGGTCACCGAGCCGTCCTGCTGCCCCCACATCGCGTACTGCACCGCCTTCTCACCGACCTCTCGCGCCTCGCGCGCATCGACATCGCTGACGCAGCCGATGAAGCTGCGCTGCAGGTAGCCGAAGGTGTCGCCGCGCACGCGCTTCAGACCGAGCTTGGCCTTGATTTCCTCGCACAGCAGATCGGCCAGCGCACCACTGCCCGACAGCTGCACATTGCCATGCGCATCGTGTTCGACCCGCTTGGCCAGTTGCGCCAGGATCGGCCGGCCCGAGGCATCGTGGATGCCCTCGGAGACGGCCACGACACAGCGGCCGTAGCGCTGTTGCGTGGCCTTGACGTCGGCCAGGAACTTGTCAATCGAGAAGATGCGCTCTGGCACGTAGATCAGGTGCGGGCCGTCGTCGGGAAACTTCTTGCCCAAAGCCGAGGCCGCGGTCAGGAAGCCGGCGTGGCGGCCCATCACCACGGCCACATAGACCCCCGGCAACGCAGCGTTGTCCAGGTTGACGCCGGCAAAGGCCTGGGCCACGAAGCGCGCCGCCGACGGAAAGCCCGGCGTGTGGTCGTTGGCCACCAGGTCGTTGTCGATCGTCTTCGGAATGTGGATGCAGCGCAGCTCGTAGCCGGCCTTGGCCGCCTCTTCGTTGACGATGCGCACGGTGTCCGACGAATCGTTGCCGCCGATGTAGAAGAAGTAGCCGATGCCATGCGCGCGCAAGACCTCGAAGATCTGCTGGCAGTACTTGAGATCGGGCTTGTCGCGCGTCGAGCCGAGCGCCGAGCCAGGGGTGGCCGCCACCAGTTCGAGGTTGTGGCTGGTCTCCTGGGTCAGGTCGACGAAGTCTTCGTTGACGATGCCGCGCACACCATGGCGCGCCCCATAGATGCGCTCGACACCACCAAAGCGCCGCGCTTCCAGCACCACGCCGGCGAGCGACTGGTTGATGACGGCGGTGGGGCCGCCGCCCTGGGCGACGAGGATCTTGGCTGCGGGCATCGGGGCTCCTGGTTCATGCAATGCATGCGATTGTGCCCAAGGCCGCAGCCGCCTCGCGCCGGCGGCGCTGCGCTCAGCCCAGGCAGACGCCGATCTGCCGCGCGCAGGCCAGCAGCGGGTGATCCACGGGCACGGTGCGGTTGCGCCCGGCCACATCGGCCAACGCCACACTGCACAGCTTCCCGCCTTGCAGCGCGATCATGCGATTGAACTCGCCGCGGCGCACCATCATGGCCGCCTCGGTGCCGAACTGCGTCGCCAGCACGCGGTCGAAAGGGGTGGGCGCTCCGCCGCGCTGCAAGTGGCCGAGTACCGTGGCACGCACTTCGCTGTTGACTTGCGGCTGCAACTGCCCGCGCAGCACATGGGCCACGCCGCCCAGGCGCACCGGATCTGGCGAGGCCGCGATCCGCTCGGCCACCGTCATCGACGCGCCCGCGGGCGCGGCACCTTCGGCGATGCAGATCAGCGTCAGGCGGCCGCGCTGCTCGCGCTCGCGGCAGCGCTGGGCCACCGCGGCCACCGAGTACGGCAATTCGGGCAGCAGGATCACATCGGCCGCGCCGGCCAGACCGGCTTCCAGCGCAATCCAGCCGGCATAGCGGCCCATGGTCTCGAGGATCATCACGCGGCCATGGCTCTGGCCGGTGGTTTCCAGGCGGCCCAGCGCGTCGGTCACCGTCGCCACGGCGGTGTCGAAACCAAAGCTGCGGTCGTTGTGGTGCAAGTCGTTGTCGATCGTCTTGGGCACGCCGACGACCGGCAAGCCCAGGAGTGCGAAGCGCTCGGCGATGGCCATGCTGCCGTCGCCACCGATGACCAACAGCGCATCCAGGCCGAGTTCGGACGCGTAGGCCAGCGCCGCGGCCGACACGTCGGCCCCCTCGGCACCGAAGTAGGCAAACGGGTTGGCGCGGTTGTGGGTGCCCAGGATCGTGCCACCGTGGCCGAGGATGCCGCAGACATCGTCCCAGCGCAGCGGCCGCGAGCGGCGCTCGATCAGGCCGAGGAAGCCCTGTTCAATGCCGACCACTTCGGCGTTTGCGTGCGCGATCAGCGACTTGGTGACCGCACGGATCACCGCATTCAGCCCGGGGCAGTCGCCACCCCCGGTCAAGACACCGACTCTCATCGAAGCTCCCCGCGCTCGCATCGTGTTGCGCCCAGTCTAGGCCAGTGGGTCGACGCGGGGGCACGGGCTGCACAATGCCCGCCACCATGGGCACCCTGTACCTCGTACGCCACGGCCAGGCCTCGATGGGCGCGGCCGACTACGATCAGTTGAGCGCGCTCGGCCACCAGCAAAGCCGCAGGCTCGGTGCGTGGTTCCGCGAACGCGGGACGCACTTTGACGCCGTGCTCACCGGCACGCTGCGCCGCCATGCGCAGACGCTGGCCGGCATCGAAGACGGCCTGCAGGCAAGGCACGCCGCGCTGGCGCTGCCAGGACTGAACGAGTACGACGCCCAGGCGGTGGTGCGCGCCATCCATCCCGGGCCGGTGGCCAGCGCCGACACGCCCCAGCAGGTGCGCGAACACTTTCGCCTGCTGCGCCGGGGACTGCGCCAATGGATGGCCGCGGCCACGCGACCCGAGGGCATGCCCACGCACTCCGACTTCGTCGCCGGCGTCGTCGATGCGCTCGACCAGGTGCGCACCGCGCATGCCGATCACACCGTGCTCATCGTTTCCAGCGGCGGCCCGATCGCCACCGCCATCGGCCACGTGCTGGGCCTGGGTGCCGAGGCCACCATTGAGCTCAACCTGCACATCCGCAACAGCGCGCTCAGCGAGTTCAAGGTCGGGCCCACACGCCACACCCTGATCACGTTCAACACCCTGCCCCACCTCGACGGCGACCCGGGTTCGGTGAGCTACGCGTAGCCTCTATAATTCGCCGCTTTTCAAAGCGCCGGTGTAGCTCAGTTGGTAGAGCAGCGCATTCGTAATGCGAAGGTCGGGAGTTCGACTCTTCTCACCGGCACCAACTGGGTAAAGGGTTAGCAGGTTTGTAATTGCTAACGCTTTGCGCTTTCTGCGCGCCATGTTTGCGCAGCCTGCGTGACCGTCAGGCCCAGCGCGGGCGGCACGTCGTCGCGCAGCGTCAGGCCGGGGTGCGGGGGGGGTTGAACATGCGTGCCATCGTTGAGCGTCCGGTTTCAGTGAGCGAGCACCCGACGCACCCTCACACCTATGCCGCCGACTCGCGGCCTTCAATAGCCATGCGGGCGATGAACCCCGACCTGGTTTCACCGGCGTTGCGGGCCAGCGCATCCAGCCGGTGCAGCACCCGACGCGGCAAGCTGATGTTCACGCGCTCCAAGGTGTCGTCCAGCGTCGCCGGGTCCACCTTCACCAGCGCCCACGGCCAACCGGCCAACTCAGGGTGTGCGGCGCGCATGGCGTCGATGCTGGAAGGCTTGGGGATGTCCTGCCCGGCGTCCAGGGCGGCTTCTATCCATGAGGTGACGGCGTCTTCAGCCCGAACCATGGCCTCTTCCATGGAGTCGCCGGCAGAGAAGCAGCCCGGCAGGTCGGGCACCACCACACCCCACGCGGTGGAATCGGTGCCGGTTTCGATGACGATGGGATAGCGCATGTGTGGTCCTCTCAAATGCCGGCTTGACGCCGGATGGCCTTGACCAGCCCGGTGCCCAAGTCCTTCTTGGGATGCGGCACGACAACGATGCCGGGGCGTTCAGGGTGCGTGAAAACATGGTGCGAACCACGCACGCGGTCCAGCACCCAACCGGCCTGCCGCAACACACGTATCAGGTCGGCACTCTGTATGTGTGTATGCTACACACTTGCGAATCTGTGGGCAAGTCCGGTGCCGACAAGGCATTGGCGACGACTTGACGCTGGGGATGGTGACCCGCTAACGTCTGCAGCCTCGCCGCGCGCGGCCTCTTCGCTGGTGCAGTAAAGGCATGGGCAACCATTCGACGTCCGCAGTCCCCCATGACCTCGCGGCGCAGCCGCCGGCGCATTGCCGCGGCGGCGCGAAACGCGCCGGTCGGTTCGCAGGCAAGGCGCGGGTCCAACGCATGGTTGCCCAGGGCGACCGCGCGCGTGCCACACCCACGCTGGCCAGCGTAGTCAATGGCGGTGCTTCCACTCGAACGCCGGCTCGGCCAGCGCACCGGCAGCTGCGGCCGCCGACACCCCAATGCGCGGACTCCGCCATCGGCGCTCCGCGGAACAACACACAAGGACAATCAACGCCATGAACGAGAAGCTCAAGTCCGGCGTGTTCAGCCTTGCCATGGTGCTGATCTTCTTCGTGCTCGTCGAGGGCCTCTTCTTCGCCGCAGGGAAAGTGCTTCAGAGCAAGTGGGGCATGTGGCGGGTACCGGCGGTCCTTGACGGCGACAGGCGGGCATTCGGCTTTCAGCAGTACCTGGAGCAACGCGATCCGATCCTGGGTTGGCCCTACCCGAAAGAGTATGGGGCGAACCTGGATGCGACAGGCGCGCAACACAATCCGATGTTTCCGCCCGACGCTCGCAGGGCAAGCTGCGTTTCGTTGTATGGCGACTCGTTCACCGAGGGCGGCGACGCTTCTTCGGACAAGTTGAAGTGGGGCAACGTACTGTCCGGCCGCCTGAATTGCTACGTGGCCAATTTCGGCGTCGGCGGTTACGGCACCGACCAAGCCTTCCTGCGGTTCTCCGGCAATCAGAACGACCGCTCAAGCGTCGTGATCCTCGGGATTCACACCGAAAACGTCCTGCGGAACTTGACGCGGCTGCGCGATCTGCAGAACTACAGCCGCTGGTTTGCGCTGAAACCCCGCTTCGCGCTGAATTCTGCGAAAGAGCTTGAACTGGTGCCGATGCCGACCCTGTCCGAAGAGGAGTACATGCGCGTCATCGGCGCCCGCCGTCCACTGATGAAGTTGCCCGACGAGCACTTCCAACCCGGGGGCAGCGCGGGCGTCGTGGCACTGGCGTTTCCCTATTCCGTGTCCGTGATCAGGAACATGGTGAATTTCGAGGGGTTCAGGTCCAGAGTGTCTGGAAGACCCGAGTGGATGGCGTTTCTCCAGCCGGGCCACCACAGCCGCGGACTGGAGATCTCGGCCGCAATCGCGCAGCAATTCGTCACCCTGAGCAAGTCACGGAACCGAGCGCCATTGGTGGTGATACTGCCACACCCGCAGGACTTCAAGTACTTCGAGCAGAAGGGTGTCTGGCCGTACCACCACTTGCGACAAACGTACGCCTCTCGCGACCTGCCATTCGACGATTTCGGTCCGTACCTGCTGGCCCATGCAAAGGCCACGGGCCGAAAGACCAGCGAGTTCTTCGGCCCAACGCTGCACTACAACGACGCGGGGAACGCGCTGGTCGCTCAGTTCGTGCATGAGCGCTTGGCAGCGCGGTCGTTGATCAGGAGTCAGGACTCGGCCGCTGCGCCCGCCGCGCCACGCCCGTGACTCGCCGCCTCGCCGGCGCCGCATGGGCGCCTGTCCGAAGGCACGGCCGTGCGCCCGTGTCGCGAGGCGGACGCCAACTCATGCGCATCCATCTGCAGTTGGCGTGAAGAGGCACACGGCTACAGATTCACTTCGTAAGCGGCCAGCCGTACCACCCTTGACGTGTTGACCGGCGCGTGCGCCGATGCTGGCGCTGCCCTCAGCCCATCGGCTGCCAGCGATGCGGCAGCAACTCGTCGATGTGGCTGTTCATGTGCGTCGGCAGCCGCGTCAGCACGTCCTTGAGGTAAGCCCACGGGTCGTGCCCGTTCAGCTTGGCCGACTGCACCAGGCTCATCACGACGGCGGCGCGCTGGCCAGCCAGCTCACTGCCCGCGAACAGCC
>JANMSS010000143.1:0-3909 GCA_031389585.1 Burkholderiales bacterium
GCGATGGCCCGCACCATGCTGTCGTTCAGATCGACATGCTTGATCTCGACGTTGGTGACCTTGATGCCCCAGGTATCGGTCAGGGCCGCGAGGATTTTCTGGATGTCGAGGTTCAGGCGCTCGCGCTCGGCCAGCAGGTCATCGAGTTCGTGCTTGCCGAGCACGGCGCGCAGCGTGGTCTGGGCTAGCTGGCTGGTGGCTGCGTGATAGTCCTCAACCTGGATGATGGCCTTCTCGGCATCGACGACGCGGAAGTAAAGGACGGCGTTGACCTTGACCGAGACGTTGTCGCGCGTGATCACGTCCTGGGCCGGCACGTCCAGCACCATCACCCGCAGGCCCACTCTCACCATCTGCTGGATGCCGGGAATGAGCAACACCAGCCCCGGGCCCTTGACCTTCCAGAAGCGGCCGAGCTGGAACACGACGCCACGCTCGTACTCACGCAGGATGCGCAGCGACGACGCCAGCAACAGCACCAGCAGTGCGAAGAAACCGATCAGTCCGAAAACCATGATTACGCTCCTGAAGTGGGCTCCCGGCCTTGCGCTGCTTCCACTTCCAGCGTCAGACCCTGTACGCGCTTGACACGCACCACGTGGCCTGGGCGCAGTTCGACCGGGCCGCGCACTTTCCAGTTTTCGCCCTGGACCAGGGCCCAGCCTTCACCGGCGGCGAACTCAAGCAGTTCGCCGCTGGCGCCGAGCAGGGCGGCAGTGCCGCTGACCTGGGGCCGTCGGCGCGCCTTGGCCGCCATGGCCGCGACGCAGAAGACGAACACAGCGGAGACTGCGGTCAGCAGCGCAACCAGCGCCAGCGGCACGCCGAAGCCCGCTGCATCGCTGTCGATGAGCAGCAGGGCACCGAAGGCGAAGGCGGCAATGCCGCCCAGCCCGAGCACGCCGAAGCTCGGCAGGAAGGCCTCGGCGACGAGGAAGGCCACGCCGAGCAGGATCAAGCCCAGCCCGGCGTAGTTGACCGGCAGCATCTGCAGCGCAAACAGCGCCAGCAGCAGGCTGATCGCGCCGACCACGCCGGGCAGCACAAAGCCCGGGTTGGCAAACTCGAACAGCAGGCCGTAGATGCCGATCAGCATCAGGATCAAGGCCAGGCTCGGATCGGTGATCACCGACAACAATCGGCTGCGCCAGTCCGCGTCGAAGGCGATGACCTGCGCGCCGCGGGTGGCCAGTTTCACCGTGCCGGCGGCGAGCGTGACTTCGCGCCCGTCGAGCTGTCGCAGCAGGTCCGGCACATCCTGCGCGATCAGGCTGATCACGTTGCTGGCCAGCGCTTCGCGCGACGACAGGCTGACGGACTCGCGCACCGCCTGTTCGGCCCATTGCACGTTGCGCCCGCGCAATTGCGCCAGGCTGCGGATGTAGGCCGACGCGTCGGCCACCTGCTTGGCGCGCCTCGGGTCGGCGCCGGGCTCGTGCGGCGGCGCGGAGGCTGCGCCCGCACTGCTGGCGGGCTGAGGTTCGGCGGCTCGCCGCGGCGGCAGGGGATTCTCGCGTGGGCCGCCCGGGCTTGGCAGGCCGATGGCCACCGGCGTCGCAGCGCCGAGGTTGGAGGCCGGCGCCATCGCCGCGATATGGCTGGCGTAGAGGATGTAGGTGCCGGCGCTGGCCGCGCGCGCGCCGTCGGGGGCGACGAAGGCCGCCACCGGCACGGGCGACGCCAGGATGTCCTTGATGATGCTGCGCATCGAGGGGTCCAGCCCGCCCGGGGTGTCGATCTGTAGCACAGCAAGCTGCGAGCGCTGCTGGGCTGCCAGCGCGAGGCCGCGCTTCAGATAGTCGGCGGTTGCCGGGCCGATGGCGCCGTTCACCGTCATCACGACGACGGTTTCGGGCGGCCCCGTTGCGGCCGCCGGACCCCCCTGGGCGCTGGCCGGTCCGGTGGCACGGCTGAACAGGGCCAGCAGGGCCAGTCCCAACAAGAATGCTCGAGCGAGCTTCATGGCTTCAATCCGCTGGCATGGTGGGGCACGAATCGGGCGGCAGCGCATGCAGCGGGATGATTGTGAACCTTCCGCAGCCAGGCCCAGGGTTTGTCTGGCGCTGCGGCTCGTGCGGGAGCACACTGCACTGGGGCTCAGGCCGTGTCTCACCCGAACCCGAGCCGCGTCGTTTTTGCCAACGGAGGCCGTCATGTCCATCCCCTCGCGTCTATCCAGCTACCTCGAACAGCGCGGCACGCACTACGACCTCTGCGCGCATGAGCACAGCCGCTGCAGCGCCGAGACCGCGCGCAGCGCACACATCCCGCCGCACCAGCTTGCCAAGTCGGTGATCGTCGAAGACGACGCCGGCTGCGTGATGGCCGTCGTGCCGGCCGACCGCAGCGTCAAGCTCGGTCAGTTGTCGCGCCTGCTCGATCGCAAGCCCTTGCGGCTGGCCGACGAGGCCCGCATCGCGAGCCTGTTCGCCGACTGCGACCGCGGTGCCGTGCCCGCACTCTGCATGGCCTGGGGCATCGAGACCGTGGTCGACGACGAGCTCGAAGCCAGCGCGGTCATCTACATCGAAGGCGGCGATCACGAACACCTGCTGCGCCTGTCGCACGATCAGTTTCACGAGCTGATGCGCGCGGCGCGCCACGGCCATTTCTGCGGCGAACCGATTCATTGAGGCTGGCGGCGGCACGGCACCACCACGGCATCACCACGGCATCACGGAGGCATTTGTGGACCAGGAAACCTTCAACCTCAGCATTCGCAAGTTTCTCAAGACGGTCGGCGTCAGTTCGCAGCGCGAGGTCGAACAGGCGGTGGCGAATGCCATCGCCGCGGGCACGATCACCGGCGGCGAGACGTTCGCTGCAACGATGACGCTGCAGATCGCCGCGCTGCGGCTCGACGTCAGGTTCGACGGCGAGATCAAGCTCCAGTAGTGGCACGGGTCGCGGCATTTTCCGGGCATGGTGGAACGCGGATGAGCACAGAGCCCCTTCGGCTGCACGTCCCCGAGCCGACCGGGCGCCCGGGCCAGGCGACCGACTTCTCCTACCTGCACCTGTCGCGCGCCGGCGAGGTGCGCAGGCCGCCGGTCGAGGCCTTGCCGGTGGACACCAGCGACCTGGCCTACACGCTGGTGCGCGTGCTCGACGACGACGGCCGCGCCGTCGGACCCTGGGCGCCACAGCTCGACACGACGCAGTTGTGCCGCGGCCTGCGCGCAATGATGAAGACGCGTGCCTACGACGCACGCATGCTGATCGCGCAGCGGCAGAAGAAGATCTCGTTCTACATCCAGTGCCTGGGCGAAGAGGCGACTGCCATCGCGCATGCAATGGCGCTGCAGACCGACGACATGTGCTTCCCGACCTACCGCCAGCAGGGCCTGCTGCTGGCGCGCGACGACATCGACATGGTCGAGATGATGTGCCAGGCGATGTCCAACCAACGCGATCCCATGAAGGGCCGCCAGTTGCCGGTGCTGCATTCATACAAGCGCGCCGGCTTCTTCTCGGTCTCGGGCAACCTGGCGACGCAGTTCATCCAGGCCGTGGGCTGGGCCATGGCCGCGGCGATCAAGGGCGACAGCAAAATAGCCTCGGCCTGGATCGGCGACGGTGCGACCGCCGAATCCGACTTCCACACCGCGCTGACCTTCGCCCACGTCTACCGCGCGCCGGTGATCCTCAACGTCGTCAACAACCAGTGGGCCATCTCCACCTTCCAGGCCATCGCAGGCGGCGAGGCCACTACCTTCGCCGCGCGCGGCGTGGGCAGCGGCATCGCGTCGCTGCGCGTCGACGGCAACGACTTCCTGGCCGTTCATGCGGCATCGGCGTGGGCGGCAGAGCGCGCGCGCGCCAACCTGGGGCCGACGCTGATCGAATGGGTCACCTACCGTGCTGGCGCGCATTCCACGTCCGACGACCCGACGCGCTACCGCCCGGTCG
>JANMSS010000151.1:0-2671 GCA_031389585.1 Burkholderiales bacterium
CCGGTGCCACCGTCAGCGTGATCTACGTGCCGCCGGCGGGCGCCGCCGCGGCGATCTGGGAGGCCGTCGAGGCCGAGCTCGACCTGGTGGTTTGCATCACCGAGGGCATCCCGGTTCGCGACATGCTCGAGGTGCGCAACAGGATGCGGGCCAAGGAAGCGGCGGGCGGCAAGAAGACCCTGCTGCTGGGCCCCAACTGTCCGGGTTTGATCACGCCCGAAGAGATCAAGATCGGCATCATGCCGGGCCACATCCACCGCAAGGGCCGCATCGGCGTGGTCAGCCGCTCCGGCACGCTGACCTACGAAGCGGTGGCCCAGTTGACCGAGATTGGCTTGGGCCAGTCGAGCGCCGTGGGCATCGGCGGCGACCCGATCAACGGCTTGAAGCACATCGACGTGATGCGCGCCTTCAACGACGACCCCGGCACCGACGCCGTGATCATGATCGGCGAGATCGGCGGCCCCGACGAAGCCGAGGCGGCGCGCTGGTGCAAGGACCACATGAAGAAGCCGATCGTCGGCTTCATCGCGGGCGTCACCGCGCCGGCCGGCAAGCGCATGGGCCATGCCGGCGCACTCATCTCCGGTGGCGCCGACACGGCCGATGCCAAGCTCGAGATCATGGAAGCCTGCGGCTTCACCGTGACACGCAACCCGAGCGAGATGGGGCGTTTGCTGAAGGGGCTGCTGTGAGCAGCGGCGGCGTCGCCCACCTCGGTTAGAGGAACCTGCAATGGACATGTTCATGACGCCCGAGTTCTGGGTGGCCGTCGGTCAGATCATCATGATCGACATCCTGCTCGGCGGCGACAACGCGGTGGTGATCGCGCTGGCCTGCCGCGGGCTGCCGCCGGCGCAGCGCACCAAGGGCATCCTGTGGGGCACGGCGGGCGCCATCATCCTGCGCGTCATCCTGATTTTCTTCGCGCTGACGCTGCTGAAGATCCCGTTCCTGAAGATCGTCGGCGCCATCTTGCTGCTGTGGATCGGCGTCAAGCTGCTGATGCCCGAAGACGAGGAAGGCGCGCACGGCAGCGTGGCCGGCAGCGACAAGCTGTGGGGCGCCGTGAAAACCGTCATCGTGGCCGACCTGGTGATGAGCGTCGACAACGTGATCGCGATCGCCGGTGCAGCCGAAAATGCGGGCGGCGACCACACCATGGCGCTGGTGATCTTCGGCCTCTTGGTCAGCATCCCGATCATCGTCTGGGGCAGCCAGCTAGTGCTGAAGCTGATGGACCGCTTCCCGATCGTCATCACCGTCGGCGCCATGCTGCTGGGCTGGATCGCCGGCACGATGGCCGTCACCGACCCGGCGCTCCGTGCCTGGATGCCGTATGAAACCGGTGTCGAGCGGCCCGACGTGATTGCAGCCGTGCGCTACGGCGCCGGGATTGCGGGTGCCTTGTTCGTGCTGATGCTCGGCAAATGGCTGGCGGGGCGCAAACGCGCTGCGGCCGGGCAAGGCCGGGTGGCTCACGAGGCGGCAGCGGCCGTCGGCCACTTGAAGCGCGTGGTGCTGGCCGCTGATGGCTCGCCGAGCGCCGTGCAGGCCGCCCGCCAGGTGGTCTGCCTGCGCGACGATCTGCGCGATGGCCGCGCGCTCGAAGTTCACCTGCTCAATGTGCAGCGGCCGCTGTCGGGCGACGTCACACGCTTCATTTCGGGCAAGTCGGTCGACGACTACCACCGCGAGCAGAGCGAAGTCGCGCTCGCACCGGTGCGCGCCGTCCTCGAAGCGGCCGGCGTGACATTCCAGTCGCACCTGCGCATCGGCGACCCGGGCGCCGCCATCGCCGAGCTGGTGCGCGACAACGCCTGCGACCTGATCGTGATGGGCGCACGCGGCCTGGGCGCCGGCGCGTCTGCGCTGCTCGGCTCCGTGACACAGAGCACGATCGCTCAGTCCAGCGTTCCGGTGCTGGTGGTGAAGTAGGGCATTGCGGCGCGCGCCGGCCCATGCCGTAGCGCGAGCTGGCCGGCAGGCACTTCAGCCGCTTGGGGCGCCGAGTGTTTTGTGAGAGCGGCAAAACGCACACTCCCGCACGTTCCGGCGCGTTCCTCCGCACGCCAAGGGTTCCGCCAGCCCGGCACGGCAGACCACTCGTTGCACAATCGCCAAGCTACAACTTTGTGACAGCTTGGCCGCGCCCCTTCCGCAGTCCATGAACCTCGAATACTTCTGCGCCACCGACACCGGGCGAGCGCGATCCAACAACGAGGACTCGGTGGCGCTCGACGAATCGAGCTCGCTCGCCGTGCTGGCCGACGGCATGGGCGGCTACAACGCTGGCGAGGTGGCCAGCGGCATGGCCACCGGCTTCATCAAGACCGAACTCGGACGCTGGCTGGTGGAAGCCGGCAGCAGCGCCACCGACAGCGAAGTGCGCCGCGCGATGGACATCTGCGTCGACAACGCCAACCGCGCCATCTTCAATGCCGCCAATGCCAACCCGCAATACGCCGGCATGGGCACCACGCTGGTGGTGTCGCTGTTCCGCGGCACCCGGGTGCTGGTGGGGCATGTGGGCGACTCGCGCGCCTACCGCCTGCGCAACGGCCGCCTGATGCAGATGACGCGCGACCACTCGCTGCTGCAGGAGCAGATCGACGCCGGGCTCATCACCGCCGAACAGGCCTCGTTCTCGGCCAACAAGAACCTGGTGACG
>JANMSS010000184.1:0-6204 GCA_031389585.1 Burkholderiales bacterium
AAGCGGCCGAACGCGCCTTCGATGTCGGCGTACAGGTAGCCCAGCAGCTCACTTTGCGCGATCAGCGGCGTGACCAGGCAGGAGCGCTGGTCGATCGCATCGGCGCCTTCGGGGCCGTGGCGCAGGCGCGTCGTGCGCATCGAGCGTGCCTCGTCGAGCCAGGCGGTGACGGCTTTGAGCAGCGGCTCGGCGGCTTCGCCCGGCGGCAACATCGATCCGGCCAGGCTGCGCTCGCCGCCCTGCTCGAGCACGAGCAAGACGTGCTGCGCCCCGAACAGTTCGGCCACTTCCTCGATCAGGAACTCGTGCAGTTCGGCCTCGCTGCGCAAGCCATTCAGGCGCAGGCCGGTCTCGACCAGGCGTTCGATCGGTTCGCGCACGTCGGCCGGTGCGGCCAGGTGGGCACTGAATCGCTCGGCCGGCAGACGCAGCCGGCGCGCATGGGCAATCCAGGCCTTCAGCAGCGCCGTATGCGACTCAGGGGCATGCAGGTAGCAGCGGCGCAGGCCCTCGTCGGTGAGGCTGGCCACACCATCGACCAGCGCCTGGTGGGCGCGGCCCAGCGCCTGCGCCGCAGCAGTGCGCTGCCGGTTGGCGCCGAGCGCGCGGGCATGCTGCCACCACATGCTGGCCAGCGACGCAACGCCGCCGCCGCTGTCGCCGCGTTGCCCGCTGATGATCTGCACCGCCTGGGTCGAGGCCCGCAAGGCCTGGGCAGGCTTGCCCACGGCCAGCCAGCAGCGGGCCAGACGGGTCAGCACGAAGGGCCGGACCCACGCATCACCCCCGCGGGCAAGAAATGCTTCGTCGCGCGCGATGGCTGCAGTCAGTTCGCCGCGTGATTCGTCGTGGGCAGCCAGCGTCCAGCCGATCAGGCCGACCTTGCTTTCGTCAGGGTCGGCCGCGTGGCAGGCCAACAGGGCGTCCAGGGCCTCGCCGGCCGCGCCCCGGTGGCCCATGTAGAGCTCGAGCTGCGACAGGATGCTCAGGCCGTTGATGGACTCGGCCGGGCGCTGCGACCGGCCCTTGATCTGATTGCAGCGCACGATCATGCGTCGCGCGCGCCGGTACAGGCCCAGGCGGCCATAGGCCAGGCTGAGGTTGTTGCAGATATTGGCCTGGCCCGGCTCGTCGCCGGCATCCTGATAGGCCTGCAAGGCGGCTTGCAGGCCGCGCACGCGCACCGCGATGTCGGCATCGGCGCCGTGCACTGTGTTCAGGGCCGCGCCCTCGCCCGCGCGGTCGCCCGTGGCGCGGGCCAGTTCGAGGGCCTGCAACGCAATGGCGCGAAACTCGTCGCTGAGGCCCTCCTGGCGCTGAACGCCCGCCATGATACGCAGCGCGCGCCCCTGCTGCACGCGGTCACCGGCGGCTGCAAAAGCAGCGGCTGCCGCCATGGCCTGCTCGACAGCAGGCGCCGGGTGGTCGAGCATCATTTCGGCGTTGGCCAGGCGCAGGCGGGCCAGCGCCAGCAGGGGTGCCTTGCGACTGCGCTGTGCGGCTGCAACCGCTGCCTCGCCGGTCCGGCGCGCCAGGGCGGCCTGGCCGTCGCGTCCCTGGACCAAGGACTGGCAGGCCAGCGCGCGCGCCAGCAGGGCCGCCGAACCGGCGCGCTCGGCGAGGCTGCACATCGCAGCAGCGTCGGCGGCGGCGCGGGCGGTTTGTGCCAGGGCCAGCAGGCTCTCGGCACGCAACTCGAGCAGTGCGATGCGGGCCGAGGCGCTCAGGCCTGGCGCGGCCAGGGCGCAGGTCGCCGCCTCGACCGCATGGGCGCGCTGCCCGGCCCAGGCCAGGGCAGCGATCTGCGCGGCCGTCAGCAGCGCGGGCGCAACGCGGCGGGTTGCCGGCGCAGACGGGTTCTTCTTGTGCTCCGGTCCCGGCATGGTTGGTGAGTCTCCCTCGGCCACCGCGCACCGTGCCAGCAAGCTGCGTGCGCGTCAACAGGGCAAGCCTGCGGGGCGGCTCCCGCGCGCCCGTGCAAGGGCACTTGCAAAGCCACCGGCGTCATCACGACAACCTGGCGCGCCCAAATGCAAACCAGCCGCAAGGAGGCGGCTGGGGCGTGCGTTCAGAAGCGGCGCTGCGGCGGCGGGCCGCCGCGGTCGAGGTGGCGGAACGTGATGCGGCCCTTGCTCAGGTCGTAGGGCGAGAGCTCCAGCGACACGCGGTCGCCGGCCAGAATTCGGATGTGGTGCTTGCGCATCTTGCCGCCGGTGTAGGCGACGAGCTGGTGGCCGTTTTCGAGCTTGACGCGAAAACGCGAGTCGGGCAGCACTTCTTCCACGACACCGTTGACCTCGATGAGTTCTTCCTTGGGCATGGGCTTTTCCTTGTCGGCTGCGGTCGTTCAGGAACAAAAAAACCGCAGCGATGGCTGCGGTTTCTTCGCAGGCACCAAGTGCCTGCGAGCCTGCATCACGCAGTAATCGGGCGGATGTTAGCGGCCTGCGGGCCCTTTTGGCCCTGCTTGACTTCAAATTCGACGCGCTGGCCTTCAGCCAGGGTCTTGAAGCCGCCGCCTTGGATTTCGCTGAAGTGCGCGAACAGATCCTTGCCGCCGCCGTCTTGGGCAATAAAGCCGAAGCCCTTGCCTTCGTCGAACCATTTGACGGCGCCGGTTTGGGTAGTTTCGGTAGTCATGAGTATTCCTCTATCAAGTGAAAAAAATGCGCAGCACATGCCGTCGCAGTGCAGAGACACGCAAGAAAATCACCTGGGGAATTCAAACCGGGTGCCCGTGGCGTTGAGAACGCTGCGGGGTCAGAAGAGACCTTCAAGAATCGATGGTCTTGTGTATACCTACGGCGGGCATTGTAACCCGGAACGGCAACCCCGGCGCCTGCGGCAAGGCCGCTGCGCCTATAAGCCCAGAGCTCAGCGTTCGCCGATCGGCTTGACGTCGCGCGGCGTGGCACCAACGAATAGTTGCCGCGGGCGGCCGATCTTGTAGTCCGGGTCGCCGATCATCTCGTTCAACTGCGCGATCCAGCCGACCGTGCGCGCGAGCGCAAAGACGGCGGTGAACAGGCTGACCGGGATGCCGATCGCGCGCTGCACGATACCGGAATAGAAATCGACGTTCGGGTACAGCTTGCGGGCGACGAAGTACTCGTCTTCGAGCGCGATCTTCTCCAGCGCCATGGCCAGCTTGAACAGCGGGTCGTTGCCCAAACCGAGCGAGCTGAGCACCTCGTGGCAGGTTTCGCGCATCAGCTTGGCGCGCGGGTCGTAGTTCTTGTAGACCCGGTGGCCGAAGCCCATCAGCTTGATGCCGCTGTTCTTGTCCTTGACCTGCTTGATGAAGTCGCCGATGCGCTCGATGCCGCCGTTGCGCTGGATCTCTTCGAGCATGTTCAGCGCGGCTTCGTTGGCGCCGCCATGTGCCGGGCCCCACAGGCAGGCCACCCCGGCGGCAATGGCAGCGAACGGGTTGGTGCCCGAGCTGCCGCACAGGCGCACGGTCGAGGTGCTGGCGTTTTGCTCGTGGTCGGCGTGCAGGATGAAGATGCGGTCCAGCGCGCGCACCACCACGTCGTTGGGCTCGTACTCCTCGCACGGCGTGGCGAACATCATGTGCGTGAAATTGGCTGCGTACGACAGCGAGTTCCTCGGGTACATGTAGGGTTGGCCGATGCCGTACTTATAGGCCATCGCGACGAGCGTGGGCATCTTGGCAATCAACCGGATCGCAGCGATCTCACGGTGGCGCGGATTCGTGATGTCGGTGGAGTCGTGATAGAAGGCCGAGAGCCCACCGACGAGGCCGGTCATGACCGCCATCGGGTGCGCGTCACGGCGAAACCCTCGCAGAAAGAATTGCATCTGGTCGTTGACCATGGTGTGGTTGGCGACAAGCTTGTGGAAGTCCTTCTGCTGCTGCTCGTTGGGCAGTTCACCGTAGAGCAGCAAGTGGCAGGTGTCCAGAAAATCGCAATGCGTCGCGAGTTGCTCAATCGGGTATCCGCGATACAGCAACTCGCCCTTGTCACCGTCGATGTAAGTGATGCTCGAGTTGCAGGCCGCGGTCGACATGAAGCCGGGGTCGTAGGTGAACTTGCCGGTCTGCGCGTAGAGCTTGCGGATGTCGATCACGTCGGGGCCCACCGAGCCCTTGTAGATCGGCAGGTCCATGCTCGGGCTGCCGTCGGAGAACGACAGCGTGGCCTTGACATTGGAGGGGGTCATCATGATGGGCGTCCTTCGTTTCGCATCAGCGCCAAAACGCCGCGCACGTCGGCGCAGTCGAGTTCGGCAGTGGGCTCGCGGCGTGCGAGCAAGAGGTCCAGCAAATCGTTATCGGCCAGATCAATCAGTGACTGAAGCCCGGCGGCCTGGCTGTCGGTCAGCGTGGCTTCGTGGCGGCGAAAAAAACGCTCGATGAACAGGTCGTTCTCAAGCAGGCCGCGGCGGCTGCGCCACTTCAGGCGGTTGAGATCGGAAAGCCGCAGCCCGCCATCACCAAGCGGCCGCCGCGGATCCGGCTCCGCCGGTCCGCTGGCGGCGCCCCCCTGGGGGGGAGCGCCGAAGGCGCTTCGGGGGGGGGCGTTCATACAGCGCGGCGGACCATCAGCTCCTTGATCTTGCCGATCGCCCGGGTCGGGTTCAGGCCCTTGGGGCAGACGTCGACGCAGTTCATGATCGTGTGGCAGCGAAACAGCCGGTACGGATCGTCGAGGTTGTCGAGCCGCCCGGCGGTGTCCTGATCACGGCTGTCGGCGATAAAGCGGTAGGCCTGTAGCAGCCCGGCCGGGCCGACGAACTTGTCCGGGTTCCACCAGAAGCTCGGGCAGCTGGTCGAGCAGCTGGCGCACAGGATGCACTCGTACAGACCGTTGAGCTCGTCGCGCTCCTCGGGCGACTGCAGGCGCTCCTTCTCGGGCGGGATGCTGTCGTTGATCAGGTACGGCTTGATCGAGTTGTACTGCTTGAAGAACTGCGTCATGTCGACGATCAGGTCGCGGATCACCGGCAGGCCGGGCAGCGGCTTGAGCACGATGGTGCCCTTGAGGGTCAGCATGTTGGTCAGGCAGGCCAGCCCGTTCTTGCCGTTGATGTTCATGGCGTCTGAGCCGCAGACGCCTTCGCGGCAGGAGCGGCGGAACGACAGGGTCGGGTCCTGCGCCTTGAGCTTGCCCAGGGCGTCCAGCAGCATGCGTTCCTGGCCATCGAGTTCGATCTCGATGGTCTGCATGTAGGGCTTGGCGTCCTTGTCCGGGTCGTAGCGATAAATCTTGAACGTGCGCTTGGCCATGTTGGTCTTTTCCAGTTTCAGAAGGTGCGAACCTTAGGAGGAACGCTGTCCACTGTCAGCGGCTTCAACTGCACCGGCTTGTAGTCGAGCCGGTTGCCATCGGCATACCACAGCGTGTGTTTCAGCCACTGCGCATCGTTGCGGCCCAGCGGGAACTGCGGGTCGTCGGCGGCGCGCTCGTACTCCTTGACGGTGTGGGCGCCGCGGCACTCATGGCGTGCCGCCGCCGACTCGATCGTGGCCTGCGCTGCCTCGATCAGGTTCTCGACCTCCAGCGCCTCGATGCGTGCGGTGTTGAAGACCTTGCTTTTATCCTTCAAGGCGATGGCCGCCACGCGTTCGCGAAGCGCCGCCACCTTGTGCGTGCCCTCGTTCAGCAGTGCCTGCGTGCGGAACACCGCGGCGTGCTGCTGCATGGTGTTGCGCAGCTCGTTGGCCACGTCCTGTGAATACTCACCGCTGCTGCTGGCGTCGAGCCTGGCGATGCGCGACAGCGACGCATCGGCGGCGTCGGCCGGCAGCGGCTTGTGCGAGGCGCTCGACTTGGCATGCGCGCCAACGATGTGGTCGCCCGCCGCCTTGCCGAATACCAGCAGATCGAGCAGCGAATTGGTGCCCAGGCGATTCGCGCCATGCACACTGACGCAAGAGCATTCGCCGACGGCGTAAAACCCATTGACGACATCGTTAGGATTGCCGTCTTTTGGCGCCACCACCTGGCCGTTGATGTTGGTCGGGATTCCGCCCATCTGGTAGTGGATGGTGGGCACCACCGGAATGGCTTCCTTGGTGACGTCGACGTTGGCGAAATTCTGGCCAATCTCGAACACGCTGGGCAGGCGCTTCATGATGGTGTCTGCCCCGAGGTGGGTCAGGTCCAATTGGATGTAGTCCTTGTTGGGCCCGCAGCCACGGCCTTCCTTGATCTCCTGGTCCATGCAGCGCGAGACGAA
>JANMSS010000215.1:0-4697 GCA_031389585.1 Burkholderiales bacterium
AGTCCCTTGGAAGGGCCGCATGTAAGGCCTTGAGGCAGGCTCGCACATCGAGCCTGCCCGCTTCCACACCCGCTCGAGGTGCTTGTCGCCATCGCGCGCGCAGCGTACCGCGGCCGAGCAGGGGGCCGCAATCGCAGCCGCTGTCAAAACTCCGTGTACTTCCGGCTCGTCCCGCGTGCCTTGGAGACGGGGTACTTGGCCGCGTTGGTCTCGAGCTTGTGCACCGCGGCGGCGTTGAGGTCCACCCCGAGCACATCGGCGAGCCTGACGAGGTAGAGCAGGACATCAGCGAGTTCATCGCGGACGGCCTGGGCAGTTTTCGGATCTGCGGCCACCCGCCTCGAGGCGTCCTCGGTGATCCACTGGAACAATTCAGAGAGCTCGCCGACCTCGCCCGCCAACGCCATCACAAGATTCTTGGGCGAGTGGAACTGCTCCCAGTGCCGTTCCTGGGCAAAGGCCGCCAACGCCCTTGCCAACCCCTCGACGTTGACGAGGCGCGGGACCGACGATGGGGTCTGTTTGTTCGATTCGGACATGTCGACCTGCGTCACGCGCGCCGCTCAGACCTGCGCAGCCACTTCAGCCTTGCGGTTTTCTTTCCACGGCTGCATGGCGGCCAGCCGTTCCTTGGCGAAGCCGACGAAGGTGCTGACGTACTTGGAATAGAACTTCTGCTTCGAGTAGACCAGCGCAAAGTTCCTCACCAGACGCGGCGCCAATGGAATACCGACAAGCAGGCCCATGTGCGCTTCCTTGACGACGGTGGAGCGCGACATGATCGCGAATCCGCGGCCGGTGGCGACCAGGCCCTTCAGGGCCTCGGGGCTGCCGAGTTCCATCACCGGCTGCAGCGAGTCGGCAGCGATGCCGAGCTTCTGCAGGTAATGATCGCAGACCTCGCGGGTGCCGGAACCCGGTTCGCGGCTGATGTAGGCATGCTGCGCGAGCAGGCCGGGCGCAATGCATTCCAGCTTGGCCAACGGGTGGGACGGCGCGCAGACCACCAGCAACTCGTCTTCGCAGACGAACTCGGTGACCAGCGAGGGCAGCAGCGAATCGCCTTCGATGAAGCCGACATCGAGGCTGTGCTCGGCGACCTGGTTCTGCACGGCTTCCGAGTTCGCCACCAGCAGCCGCGGTATGACGCCGGGGTAACGGGCAGTGAACTCGCCCAGCACCTGCGGCAGCAGGTATTCGGCAATGGTCATGCTCGCCCCGATCAGCAGCGGCCCGATCATCTGCCCGGTCATGTCCTTCAACCGGGCTTCCATTTCGGCGGACAGGCCGAGGATGCGCTCGGCGTAGTCGAACACCACGCGCCCGGATTCGGTCAACGAAATCTGGCCGTGACCGCGTTCGAACAGGCGGGTGCTGAATTGCTCTTCCAGCTGCTTGATCTGGAACGTCACCGCCGGCTGCGTCATGAACAACGCGTCGGCCGCCTTGGTGAACGAGAGCTGCTTGGCGACCGCGTGAAAGACCTGGAGGCGCCTGTCGGACATGGGCTATTCAAGCACAAGAGAGCGGCGCCACGCTGGCATGAGCGCGCGGGTCATCCCTTGATTCGCATCCGCATTCAACTGAGTGAGATTTGGCGGCTGCTAACGACCTGACCTGACACTGGTCGAAACGGAAAGCGGACTTTCATGGCCCGCGTCCAAGAAGCTGGCGCGTCACCAGCCCACGCCCAGAACTTCGCATCACTGCGCAAGGAGCGCGAGAACATCGACAACCGACTCTTGACTTGGGTTACGTCGCTTGAAGCGAGCTGGCTGGCCGAAGTGCTCACGTACACCAGCAAGACCGACGGAAAGGCCCGAACCGTACCGAAGTGGGCGCCGGTCGTGCAGATGTTCAATCACCAGACCCATCACCGCGGGCAGATCACTACGTTGCTGGCACAGATGGGCCTGGACGTCGGTAGCACCGACATACCGTTCATGCCAAGGTTCCAGCTCGATGAGGCTGCCTGAGGCCTGTTTCGTGTTGGCCCATCATCAGCAGCGTGTAGTGCTGCCGGTCCGACGGAACGGCGATCCTTAGACGCCACGTCAGTTCCCCTGGCTGGTGGTGTTACAGCCGATCGCGGACGGCGTTTGCGATTGATATGGGCGCCGGAACCCACCCTGCCTAGTGTCGGCAAACGTAGATGCAATTCTGCGGACGAGGCACGTCCAGGATCTCAACGCTGCCGAAACCTGCCTCAGCCAGCATTCGCCTGGCCACCTGTTCACCCCACACCGTTCCGAGGCCTGCGCCTCCAGACGCCAGCGACACGGGCATGCAGTGCATCAGGCTGATTCCGTAGTACATGGGAGCAAACGGATTGCCAACGTTGTCTTCGACCTTGCTGCTGAACTTGAAATCGATCATGAGGAAGGTACCGCTCGGCGTCAATGCTCTGCTTATTCCATGGAGCACGGCATCGGGTGCTACCTGGTCGTGAATGGCGTCGAAGGCCGTGATGAGGTCAAACTTGGGACTGTCCGGGAGCTTTGCCACATCGACAACACTGAAGGCCGCGTTGGCTAGCTCCAAACGTTGCGCCTCGGCATTTGCACTTTCGATAGCGTCGTCAGCGATGTCATAGCCAGCAAATGTCGACCCCGGGAAGTCGCGAGCCAGCAAATTCATCGCGTGGCCAGTCCCACAGCCAACGTCCAGAACACGGATACCCTGCTGGAGGGCCTCGGTCACCCCGTCGACTGCCCCAATGAATGAGTCCACCAGATGCTGGTCGAAAATCCGGCGCCAGCTGTCGTCCATGCACTGGGTGAACACTGGTCGATAGGCCGAGTAAGGGATGCCGCCACCCTCGCGAAAGCACCTCACGAGCTGAGGCAGGTGTGTGCCGAAGTGGTTGATCATGCGGCTGTTGGGACAAAGATTCGAAGCGCTTGCGCCCGTCAACGCAACCGCGTGTTCCTCCGGGAGTGTGTAGCGTTGCGTCGCAGGGTCGTACGTGTAGATGCCACTCGTCGCCATGGCCCCCAGCCACTCCCGCACGTAGCGTTCGCGCATTCCGGCTCTCTCGCTCAACTCCTCGCTGGTCGCCGGGCCGAGATTGGAGGCCTCAAACAACCCGGTTTGGTAGCCGATGTCGATCAACTTCGTGAGGATTGACCCGGTGAAAATGCTCAAGAGCTTTGCGCCAAATTGCTTGGCGTGATCGCGATCAACCATTGCGCACCCCTCATTGCATTGCGTGACGTCAGCGTCTGCGCTGGCGACGTGACACAGTAGACGGAAACGATGACAGATTGCGGCCGGCGTGTCCAGGCCACGTCGAAGCCCAATTCGTTGACGCACAGGATGGCGGAGGCACTTTCGGCTCTGCTCGATGGTCGTGGCGGCGTCGTGCTTCGCGTTGCATTGTGTAGCGGCGGCCGCAGCGCGCTGCGGGCAATCGTCCCTAATCTTGGACGAAGGCCCGCCCTCGCGGAGGGCGCGCTACGACCGTTCGTGGCCACTTGCCGATGGTCACTTCCGATTTGACTCATAGCCAAACCGCAGGAGGCCGGTATCGGCCGTCAGACCACGAATTCAACACCTCTGAACCTGGCCGCGATGCATCGCACCGAGCGCTACGACGGGACGCCAGGTCCACCGTCGCGCCCGTGACTTCGAGCGGGTTCGAAGACCCGCCCCTCAGTCGATGATGTGGTAGGCCGGCGCCTTCTCCATCGTCCACTCGCCGGATTCGCGGTCGTAGCGCGACAGGGTGAAGCAGTGCCAGTTCTCATCGTCCAGCTTCATGTGATCACCCCGGTAGTAGTACCCCGGCCAGCGCGTTTCCTTGCGGAACAGCGTGTGGTGGGTGACTGACTCCGAGGCCAGGAGCCGGTGGTGCAATTCCCATGTGCGCTGAAGCTGGTGCAGGTCTTCGGCGCCCATGTGGCGGCGTGCGAGCGCATCACGTACGGCTCCGAGGTGGTCAGCTCGGGGTTGATTTCCTTGGGGTCGATGTTCTGCGACGCCCAGACCACTCCCATCGCAGACCGTGAATCAAGCGATCGCCGCTGAGGCAATCTTCCTTATGGGGGTTCGCATCGTGGCCGCGCGATCCGGCTCATCCATGCTGCGGGTTGACGCCTACGGCTTTTTCGGCGTCTGGTATGCGACTTCCTTCTGGAACGGTTTCCAGATGGTTTCGTAACCAACAAACCCCTTTTCGTTGGGCGTCATCTGACGCGTTGTCAAAAGAAACGCATGGCCGTCAGGCACTTTGGTGGGGGGCTTTTGCTCGCTCATAAGTCACCTTTCTTGTCGTGAAGTCAGGATTGCAGGTGCAAGTAACCAAGGCCGTGAATGTTCCGATGCCATTCAACACCGCGGCTCAAACAGGTCTCATCAGTGCCGGGTCGATATCCGCGCCTGCCATGATCGCCTCGCCCACTCTTGTCTCTTCATCAGTGGCATCGCGCACGGTCAGTATCTCGAGCGTAAAGACGACCTCTCTGCCGCATAGCGGATTGTTGCCATCGACAGTCAGTGTGTCGTCGTCCATCCTTGTGACGAGAAAGCTGCGGGTCTGGCCCGTGTTGCTCTCCATGAGGATGGAGGTGCCGATTTGCCGGTACTCCTCGGGGACGCTTTCGATGTCAGAGGTAAAAACCAGCGAGTCGTCTCGGGGGCCGAAGATCTGATTGCCATCGATCGGCACTTCGATGACGTCGCCAGCGGACTTGCCCTCC
>JANMSS010000225.1:0-2918 GCA_031389585.1 Burkholderiales bacterium
ACAGCTACGTTGCCGGCGACAAGATCTATTGCGTCTACAACGCACCGAGCGAGGCGCTGATCAAGAGCCACGCCGAGCAATCCGGTTTCCCGGCCAATCGGATCACGCTGGTATCGGCCGTGATCGACCCGACGACCGCCAACCCCAGGCGCTGAATCCAGCGCGCCCGGTCCCCGCTTCCACCAACCTTGAAGGAGATGACCATGAAACCCCCCGTGAAGTCCCTGGCCGGCGCAGCGCTCGCGCTGTTGCTGGGCCTGCATGCACCCGCCTTCGGCCACGCCCACGCGGCCGAGTCCGAGGCCAGCATCCAGACCGCGATCAATGAAGTACGGCGCGCCACGAAGAAGTTCCATGACATCCAGGTCGCGGTGCAGGAAGGCTATGACGCCTTCGCCGACAGGAACGGCTACTGCGTGGCGCAGCCGGGCCAGGGCGCGATGGGCATCCACTACCTCAACGGCGGCCTGCTCGATGCCGTGCTCGATCCGCTGCGCCCCGAGGCGTTGATGTACCAGCCCACCAAGGACGGCCGACTCGAATTGCTGGGCGTCGAGTACATCGTGTTCCAGGATGTCTGGGACGCCCTGCATCCGCAGCCGCCGGTGCTGTTCGGCCACCCCTTCCACCTCGTGCGCGCGCCCAACCGCTACAACGTGCCGGCCTTCTACGAGCTGCATCTGTGGGTCTGGGAGCACAACCGCAACGGCATCTTCAACGACTGGAATCCGCAGGTGCGCTGCCCCTGAGCGCGCGTTGTCCGCCGGAGCACCGCACTACACTCGTGCAGTGCTCCCGTTCACCCGGCTTCACCGGTTTCGCCCGCGACTTCTCGACTCGCTGCACGGCTACGACCGCCCGCGTGCGCTGGCCGACATTGGCGCCGGCATCACGGTGGGCGTCGTGGCCCTGCCACTGGCGATGGCGTTTGCGATCGCTTCCGGCCTCAAGCCCGAACAGGGCCTCATCACGGCCATCGTCGCGGGCTTCCTGATCTCGGCGCTCGGCGGCTCCAACGTGCAGATCGGCGGCCCGGCTGGGGCCTTCATCGTCATCGTCTATGGCATCTTGCAGCGCTACGGCCTGACCAACCTGCTGATCTCGACGGCATTGGCCGGCGCGCTGCTGTTTGCGATGGGCGCGTTCAAGCTCGGTGCGCTGGTTCGCTACATCCCGGTCACCATCATCATTGGCTTCACCAATGGCATCGCGGTGCTGATCGCGCTGTCGCAGTTGAAAGACCTGCTCGGTCTGTCGATCGACAAGATGCCGGCCGATTTTTTCTCGCAGATCGCCGCACTGTCAGCCCATCTGGGCAGCTTCAATCCGTATGCGCTGGCAATCGGCCTGGTCACCTTGGGCGGCCTGTTCCTGTGGCCCAAGCTGTGGTCTGGCCGCGCGGCCATCCCGGGCAAGTCGGCCGAGGGGCCGACCGCGCGCGCCGGGCGCATGGCCGCGCACATGCCCGGCCCGGTGGTGGCCCTGGTCAGCATGTCCTTGCTGGCCTGGGCGCTGAGCTTGCCGGTGGAAACCATCGGCTCGCGCTTTGGCAGCATCCCGCAGACCCTGCCCGACCTGGAACTGCCGCCGTTTTCGTGGGACAGCGCCAAGCAGTTGTTGATTCCAACCATCACGATCGCGTTGCTGGGGGCCATCGAATCGTTGATGTGCGCACGCATCGCCGACAACATGGCCGACCTGCCGCGCCACGACCCCAATCAGGAGCTGATGGCGCAGGGCGTGGCCAACATGGTCTGCCCGCTGTTCGGCGGCATGCCGGCCACCGGCACCATCGCGCGCACCGTCACCAATGTGCGTGCCGGCGGCACCACGCCGGTGGCCGGCATCGTGCACGCATTGACCTTGCTGGCGATCGTGCTGCTGGCCGCGCCGCTGGCCTTGCTGGTGCCGCTGCCGGCGCTGGCGGGCATCCTGCTGTTCGTGGCCTGGAACATGGGCGAGTGGCACGAGTTCGGGCGCCTGCGCCACTTCAGCGTGCCTTACCGCACGACCCTGCTCGGCACCTTCTTCCTGACCGTGGTCTTCGACCTGACGGTGGCGGTCGAGGTCGGCCTGATCATGGCCTGCGTGTTCTTCATCTACCGCATGAGCGCGCTGTTCACCGTCAAGCCGCACGACAGCGAAAACCTGCCGCCCGGGGTGCATGTGTTCGAGCTGTTCGGCTCGCTGTTCTTCGGCGCGGTCGGCAAGATCGAGGCCCTGCCCGCCCAACTGCCCGCCGGCACGCGCGCCGTGGTGCTCGAAATGCACCGCCTGATCTCGCTCGACAACTCGGGCCTGGATGCGCTGGTGCAGTTGCACCGCACTTTGAAGAGACAAACCATCGGGCTGGTGCTGGCCCATGTCAATGAGCAGCCGCTGGCGTTGATCCGCCGCTCCGGGTTTGCGGCGGTGCTCGGTGAAGAGGCGATCGTGCCGACCGTGGCCGGCGCATTCGATCCCGCGCCGATGCCGCCCGTTTGATCACGGCTTCCAGAAACGCGCTGCGGCCGACAGCGCCTCGAGCCGAGCCGCCGCGCTGGTCGCCAGCGCGTCACGCCGTGCACTGAGCCAGCCGAGCACGAAGGCATCGCCCGCGCTGTGCGTGCCGGCAGCCAGGCAGGATGCCTGAGCCACCAGCACATCGTTGTAGTTGCCCAGCGCCTCCTGGGCCGGCTTCAACAACGCCAGGTAGCGGGCCACGGCCTTGGCGCCAAACAAGGGTGCGACGAACTCGAGGCTGTAGCGCAGGCGCTTCATGCGCTTGCGCAGGCCATGCCGCGCGGCGTCGTCGAGCGCGGCAAATCGCTTGGCGTCGGCCGTCACCCGTCGGTGCAGGCGCGTGAGGCGCTTGCGCGCCACCTCGATCAGCGCGATACCGCTGTCGGGTGGCTCGCCTGCCAGCGTGAGACCGATCA
>JANMSS010000226.1:0-5916 GCA_031389585.1 Burkholderiales bacterium
GGGGTCGGCTTGGCGTCATTCACGGGCCGCAAACTCCACTGGCGCGAAGGCGCGCGTGTTCACCTGCAGCCGGAAGATGTCGGGCCGCGCAGAGTGGCCCGACACGTCGAGGCTGCGCTGCGCCATGCCAACGCGTTCGAGGTCGATCTCGGCGGCCAGGATGCCGAACGCCTCGTGCAGCGGGCCAGCAACGATCTTGCCGCCCGGCGCCACGATCACAGAGTCGCCGCCATTGATCCACTCGTCGGCGTCGGGATACAGCCCCGCCTTGGCCAGCAGCTCGTCGGCCAGATCGCGCCCCTGCAAGGCGCAGCCGCAGCCGATAACCCAGCAGCCGCCTTCGCGCGCGATGTGCTGCATCGTCGCCAGCCAGCGCTCGCCGCTGTCATAAGTCGGTGCGATGTACAACTGCACGCCCTGCGCATACAGCGCGCTGCGCGCCAGCGGCATGTAGCTCTCCCAGCAGATCATCGTGCCGACGCGGCCGCACGGCGTGTCGATGGCTTTCAGCCCGCTGGCGTCGCCGAGGCCCCAGACCATGCGCTCGGGGTTGGTCGGCATCAGCTTGCGGTGGCGGTTTTGCAGGTTGCCGTCGGGCCCGATCACGACCACGGCGTTGTAGAGCGTGCCGCGGCTGAACTCGGCATCGATTTCCTCGATGCCGCAGACCACCGTGACCTCGTGCTCCTTCGCGGCCTGGCGCAGCGGCTGCAGGTCGTCGCCGGCCAGGCTGACCGCGTTGGCGCGAAGCCGCGCATGCAGGCGCTCGATCAGGCTCATGTCGGCGCCGGGCCGCAACTGCCAGATCCAGGCCGGGTAGCCGGGGACGAAGGCTTCCGGAAAAACGACCAACTGCGCGCCGCTGGTGGCGGCCTCGGCAACGGCGGCTACGGCGCGCGCCAGCGTGGCCGCGCGGTCGAGGAAAACTGGCGCCTGCTGGATGACGGCGATGCGCGCCATCGCAATCCCCGGCGCCTTACTTGATCTCGCCGGCGACGACCCATTTCTCGCCCGTGGCCTTGCCGTCGCGCAGCATCGTCAGCGTGCCGTCGAGCTTTTCGCCGTGCACCGTGCCGGCCCAGCGCAGCTTGCCGTGCTGCGCGCTTTCAGTCTCGGCCTCGAAGGCCAGGCCGTCGCCGGCGGCGCGCGCGCTGTACGGCCCGTCGCCATAACCGTAGCGGTCGCAGGCGGTGGAGCGGAACAGGCCGCGCTCGAAGATCAGCGTGTCGGCGTCGCCCGAAGTCTTGCCGCGTTCGAGCACGACGCCTTCGAAGCGCCGGCCGTCGAGCAGTGAAGAGACGGAGGAAGGGGTGCTGGTGTTGCTCATGGTCTGGCCTCGTAGATCAGGTTGAAGGGAGTCTGCGTCGCGCGCCGGAAGCGCGTGAAACCGACGTCGGCGACGACGCTTGCGATGCGCGCCTGGCCCGCCTGCGCACCCAGGCAGGCGCCGACCTCCTGGGCGCGCGACGCGGGGGTGCAGATGAACGTTGACACGGCATAGAAGATCCGGCCCACCGGGTTCAAGTTGTCTTCGAGCCGATCGTTGGCGAAAGGTTCGACGATCAGCCAGGTTCCGTCGGGCTTCAGGCTCTGCCGCACATGCGCCGATGCGCCGACCGGGTCGCCCATGTCGTGCAGACAGTCGAAGACGGTGACCAGGTCGTAGTCGCGGCCGGGAAAATCCTTCGCGGTCGCGACGTCGAAACGCACGCGATCGGCGACACCGGCCTTGGCGGCCGAGGCGCGCGCGACCTCGATCGAGGGCGCGTGGAAGTCGAAGCCGACGAAACTCGACGCCGGAAAGGCCTGCGCCATGATGATCGTCGAGGCGCCGTGGCCGCAGCCGATATCGGCCACCCGCGCGCCGGCTTCGAGCTTGGCCTGCACGCCTTCGAGTGCCGGGATCCACTGGCTGACCAGGTTGGCGGCGTAGCCCGGCCGGAAGAAACGCTCGGTGCCGTGGAACAGCGAGCTGTCATGCTCGTGCCAACCCAGCCCCAGGCCGGTACGCATCGCTGCGGCCATCTTCGGGATGGCCTTGAACTGCGCTGCCGCGATCTGGAAGGCGCCGGGAATGAAGGCCGGGCTGCCCTCCTCGGCCAGCGCAAAGGCCTGTTCCGCGCTCATCGAAAAGGTCTCGCTGGCCGGGTCGTACTGCACATAGCCGCTGGCCGCCTGCGCCGACAGCCATTCACGCAGGTAGCGCGCATCGGTCTCGGTGCGTCGCGCCAGGTCTTCAACCTTGGCCGGCTTCTCGGCCAGCTTCTTGTACAGGCCGAGCTGATCGCCGACGACGATCGTCGCGGCATGCATCACGGCTCCCAGATCGCCCACGAACTGGCCCATGAAGGCATTGAGTTTGGCTTCGTCGATGGCCATGACACCTCCTGTTTCGGGCCTTGCGGCCGCTGGTCTGCACTCCTAGACTCGGCAAGCCGCCGGTCCAGTGGGGGCATGTTCCTGCCGAACGGTGGCGCCACTCAATACGCAGCCTTGCGTATCTGTCCTGCAATGACCGCCCCAAGCTCACTGCGTTGGCTGCCCCCGAGAGGCGCTCAGACGACTTGGGAGCGGCCCTGTGTCGTCTGAGATGAAGCACCTGACCCGCAATGACTACGCCGCAGCCCTCGCCCTGGTGGCGCGGCTGCAGCCTGCGGCCGGCGATGCGCGCACCTTTGCCCAGCAAGCTGTTCTGACACTGACCGAGTTCGTGGCCTCGGAGCTGACGACACTGTCGGATTGCGACCTTGCCAGCGGGCGCCGCCGCGTCGTGGGCCTGCCGGGCGTGCGCCTGGGCGAACGCGATATCGAATCCTTCGACCGCCATTTCTTCGAGCACCCGCTGGTGCGTTTCCACGGCTTCGACGGTGGCCGTGTCACGAAGCGTATTTCGGATTTGCTGAGTCGCAGCGAATTCAGGTGCACTGCGATCTACGCCGACTATTACCAACGCATCGGCCTCGAGCACACCGTGGCGGTGCCGCTGTGGATTGACGAGCAGCGGCTTGTCAGCCTGGTGTTGAACCGTCGCGGTCTGGACTTCAGCGAGCGCGATTGCGAGCGGCTCGAGGTGCTGCGCCCGCACCTGGCCTTTCTCTACCGCCAGGGCAACCCGCAAAACGCTGCGCCAGGGGCCGCCGGTACGGTACCGCTCGCGCCCGCGCAGGTGGTGCCCGACGCCGAGGGCCTGACCCCGCGCGAGAACGAGGTGTTGCACTGGCTGGCGCATGGCAAGACCGACGCCGAGATCGCTGCGCTGCTCGGCCTGAGCCCGCGCACGGTGCAGAAGCACCTGGAGCACATCTACATCAAGCTCGGTGTGGAGACGCGCACGGCCGCTGTCATGCGTGCGCTGGCGCTGCGACCGCCACGCTAGCTCTTGACGCGGCCGCACGTGGCATCGAGAGCCCCTGGCTTACCATCGCCGCAACCCATGACAGTGACCCTCGCCGCCGCGCCCGCCACTACCGCCCAGCAGGTCCTGCACGAGGTCTTCGGCTACGGCGCCTTTCGCGGACAGCAGGCTGCGGTTGTCGACCATGTGGTGGCCGGCGGCGACGCGCTGGTGCTGATGCCCACGGGCGGGGGCAAGAGCCTGTGCTACCAGGTGCCGGCCATCGTGCGCCACCGCGGTGGCCAGGGTGTCGCCGTGGTGGTGAGCCCGTTGATCGCACTGATGCACGACCAGGTCGGCGCGCTCGAAGAGGCCGGCGTGCATGCGTCGTTCCTCAACTCGACGCTGAGCAGCGACGAAGTGCAGCGCATCGAGCGCGAATTGCGGTCGGGCCGATTGGTGCTGCTGTATGCCGCGCCCGAGCGCCTGCTGACGCCGCGCTTCCTGGCCATGCTCGATTCGCTGCATGAGCGTGGGCTGCTGAGCCTGTTTGCAATCGACGAGGCGCATTGCGTCAGCCAGTGGGGGCATGACTTTCGCGAGGAGTACCTGGGCCTGTCGGTGCTGCACGAGCGCTACGCCGGTGTGCCGCGCATTGCGCTCACCGCCACCGCCGACCACATCACGCGTGCCGACATCGTCACGCGCCTGGCGCTCGTAGGCGCCGAGACTTTCGTGGCCAGCTTTGATCGGCCCAACATCCGCTACGGCATCGTCGAGAAGGACGAGCCCAAGCGCCAGCTGCTGCGTTTCGTTCGCGACGAGCATGAGGGCGAAGCCGGCATCGTCTACTGCGGCACGCGCAAGAAGGTCGAAGAAACCGCGGCCTGGCTCAACGACGAAGGCATCGCCGCGCTGCCGTACCACGCCGGCCTGGACGCCGGCCTGCGCCAGCGCCATCAGGATCGCTTCCTGCGCGAAGAGGCCATCGTGATGGTGGCGACCATTGCCTTCGGCATGGGCATCGACAAGCCTGACGTGCGCTTCGTCGCCCACCTCGACCTGCCGAAGAACATCGAGGCCTACTACCAGGAGACCGGCCGCGCGGGCCGGGATGGTGCGCCGGCGAATGCGTGGATGGTCTACGGCCTGCAAGACGTGGTGAATCAGCGCCGCATGATCGACGAGAGCCCCGCCGAAGAAGAGTTCAAGCGCGTGCAGCGCGGCAAACTCGATGCGCTGCTGGCGCTGGCCGAAGCCCACGACTGCCGGCGTGTGCGCCTGCTCGGCTACTTCGGGGAAGCAAGTTCGGCGTGCGGGAATTGCGATAACTGCCTGACCCACCCCGACACCTGGGACGGCACCGAAGCCGCGCGCAAGTTGCTGTCGTGCATCTACCGCTTCCACCACAGCAGTGGCATCGGCTTCGGCGCCGGCCACCTGATCGACGTGCTGCGCGGCAAGGTCACCGACAAGGTCACCCAGCATGGCCACCAGCGCCTGACGACCTTCGCCATCGGCGCCGACCTCGACGAGACGCGCTGGCGCGGCGTGCTGCGCCAACTGGTGGCCCTCGGCCACGTGGTTCCGCAGGGCGAATACAACACGCTGGCGCTGACCGACAGCGCGCGCGATGTGCTCAAGGGCGAAGTGCCGATCGTGCTGCGCGTGCCGCGTGCCGCGGCGCCGCGCAGCCGCGTGCGCAAGGAACGGGGCGGATCGGGCCGCACCCCGGCCGCCGCTGCCGAACTCGACACTGCGGCGCAGCAGCGCTTCATGGCGCTGAAGGCCTGGCGAGCCGAAGTGGCGCGCGAACACAACCTGCCGGCCTACGTCGTCTTTCACGATGCGGCGCTGACCTCGATGGCGCGCGGGCAGCCGGCCACGCTCGGTGACTTGGCCGCGATCAGCGGCGTCGGCGCGAAGAAGCTCGAGGCCTATGGCAGTGAGATCCTGCGCGTGCTTGCCGCCAACGAATGAGGACCGACATCTCATGAACGTCGCCCGCAACGCCCTCGATCCGGCGAAGCTCAATCCCGACGCCAAGCTACCGTTCGAATTGAGGTTGGAGGACTTCCGGCTTGCTGTCCAGGATGTCTACGACTTCGTCTACGATGTGAATGCGTGTATTCGAACAACGCCGTCAAGGCGGGCGAGCTGGGCGTCGAGATCAAGACCACGCGCAAGGCGGGTGGCGCGGTTGACACACACGGCGCGCGCGATCAGTGGATGTGCGTATTCGTCTATGCAGTCGACAACGAGTCCGAGCCGGTGGTAGCCCGCAAGCCGATGACCTTCAACGAGATCTACCTCGGCCAGGTCATCGTCGATGACTTCCGCAAGAACGCCCGCAGTGAGCTCGGCACGCGTACCGCGACCCTGCACGCCCAAGGCATTGCCACGCTGCGCAGGAACTGGGTCTACCGCGTCTGATGTGGACGCGCCTCACTTCGGCTCGATGCGCAAGGCAGCCAGGCGCGGAATCGCCTGCGCGGCGACGTCGAAGTACGCCTGGTCCCGTTCGATGCCAACGCTCTGATAGCCGATCGCCTCGGCGGCGGCGAGCGTCGAGCCTGAGCCGG
>JANMSS010000250.1:0-2620 GCA_031389585.1 Burkholderiales bacterium
GGCGTGCCGGCATGCTTGATGCTCGACCAGGGCGAGGCACCGGTGCCGCCATCGTGCCCGGCAATCACCACATGATCGGCCTTGCACTTGGCCACGCCCGCGGCCACGGTGCCGACGCCGACTTCGCTGACCAGCTTGACGCTGACGCTGGCACGCGGGTTGGCGTTCTTCAGGTCGTGGATCAGCTGCGCCAGGTCCTCGATCGAGTAGATGTCGTGGTGCGGCGGCGGGCTGATCAGGCCCACGCCCGGCACCGAGTGGCGCAGCATGCCGATGTACTCGCTGACCTTGACGCCGGGCAGTTGGCCGCCCTCGCCGGGCTTGGCGCCCTGGGCCATCTTGATCTGCAACTGATCCGCACTGACCAGGTACTCGGTGGTCACGCCGAAGCGGCCCGAAGCCACCTGCTTGATCTTGCTGCGCAGGCTGTCGCCGGCCTTGAGCGTGTAGTCAGCAGCGATGACCTTGGCACCGATCACGTCGCTGACCTTGGTGCCATCGGTGATCGCGATGCCTTTCAACTCATTGCGATAGCGCGCCGGGTCCTCGCCGCCTTCGCCGGTGTTGCTCTTGCCGCCGATGCGGTTCATGGCCACCGCCAGCGTGGTGTGGGCTTCGGTGGAGATCGAGCCCAGCGACATGGCGCCGGTGGCAAAGCGCTTGACGATCTCGCTGGCCGGCTCGACCGCGTCGACGGAAATGGCCTTGCTGGGATCGACCTTGAACTCGAACAGCCCGCGCAGCGTCATGTGGCGGCGGCTCTGGTCGTTGATGAGCTGCGCGTACTCCTTGTAGGTCTCGAACTTGCCGGCGCGCACGGCATGCTGCAGCTTGGCAATGGCGTCGGGCGTCCACATGTGTTCCTCGCCGCGCACCCGCCAGGCGTACTCGCCGCCGGCATCGAGCATCGAGGCCAGCAGCGGGTCGTCGCCAAAGGCGGCGCGGTGCATGCGCAGCGCCTCCTCGGCGACCTCGAACACCCCGATGCCGCCGATCTGGCTGGCCGTGCCGCGGAAGTACTTGTCGACCAACGACGACTCGAGGCCGATGGCCTCGAACAGTTGCGCGCCGCAGTAGCTCATGTAGGTCGACACGCCCATTTTCGACATGATCTTCGACAGGCCCTTGCCGACGGCCTTGACGTAGTTGGTGATCGCCATGTCGGCGTTCAACCCGCCGGGCAGCTCGGCATGCAGCGTGGCCAGCGTTTCCAGCGCCAGATAGGGGTGGACGGCCTCAGCGCCATAGCCGGCGAGCACGGCGAAGTGGTGCACTTCGCGCGCCGAGCCGGTCTCGACCACCAGGCCGGCGGTGGTGCGCAGGCCCTCGCGCACCAGGTGCTGGTGCACGGCGGAGAGCGCGAGCAGCGCAGGGATCGCGACCTGCGTGCGGCCGAGGTGGCGGTCGGTGATGATCAGGATGTTGTGGCCGCTCCTGATGGCGTCCACGCTTTCGGCACACAGGGACGCCAGCTTGGCTTCGATGCCGGCGCGGCCCCAGTCGAGCGGGTAGGTGATGCCGATCTCGTAGCTCTTGAACTTGTTGTTCGTGTGCTGCTCGATCGAGCGCAGCCTCGCCATGTCGTCGAAGTCGAGCACCGGCTGCGTCACCTCCAGCCGCATGGGTGGGTTGACGGCGTTGATGTCGAGCAGGTTGGGCTTGGGGCCGATGAAGCTGTTCAGGCTCATCACGATGGCTTCGCGGATCGGGTCGATCGGCGGGTTCGTGACCTGCGCAAAGAGCTGCTTAAAGTAGTTGTAGAGCGGCTTGTTCTTGTCCGACAACACCGCCAGCGGCGAGTCGTTGCCCATCGAGCCGACACCCTCTTCGCCATGCGCGGCCATCGGGCTCATCAGGAACTTGAGGTCCTCCTGCGTGTAGCCAAAGGCCTGCTGGCGGTCGAGTAGCGACTCGGCCGCCGGCAGCGGCGCAGCGGGCGCGACGTCGATTGCGTCGAGCCTGACGCGGACGTTCTCGATCCACTGACGGTAGGGTTTGGCAAACGCGAACTGGTTCTTCAACTCCTCGTCGTCGACGATGCGGCCCTGCTCGAGGTCGATCAAGAACATGCGGCCGGGCTGCAGGCGCCACTTCTTGACGATGCGGTTCTCGGGAATCGGCAACACGCCGGTTTCGCTGGCCATGATCACCAGGTCATCGTCGGTGACGATGTAGCGCGCGGGCCGCAGGCCGTTGCGATCCAGGGTGGCGCCGATCTGCTTGCCGTCGGTGAAGACCATGGCGGCCGGGCCGTCCCAGGGCTCGAGCATGGCCGCGTGGTACTCGTAAAAGGCGCGCCGGCGCAGGTCCATGCCTTCGTGCTGCTCCCAGGCCTCGGGGATCATCATCATCGCCGCGTGCGCCAGCGGGTAGCCGCTCATGGTCAGCAGCTCGAGGGTGTTGTCGAAGGTGGCGGTGTCGCTCTGGTGCTCGAAGCTGAGCGGATACAGCTTGGCCAGGTCGTCACCCAGCACCGGCGACTTCATCACCCCCTCGCGTGCGCGCATCCAGTTGAAGTTGCCCTTGACGGTATTGATCTCGCCGTTGTGCGCGACCATGCGGTAGGGGTGCGCCAGCGGCCACTCGGGGAAGGTGTTGGTTGAGAAGCGTTGATGCACCA
>JANMSS010000284.1:0-3102 GCA_031389585.1 Burkholderiales bacterium
CACCGCGCAGCTGCTCAATAACGACGAAACCGCGGTCGGCGCCATGCTGAACCACCCGCACAGCATCGTCTCGCTCAGTGATGCCGGCGCCCACCTGACCTTCTTCACCGACGCCGGCTTCGGTCTGCACCTGCTCGGCCACTGGGTGCGCGAGCGCGGCGCAATGAGCCTGCCCGAGGCCGTGCGCCGCCTGACCAGCCAGAGTGCGCTGCTGTTCGGTATGCCGCAGCGCGGCCTGCTGCGTGAGGGCTACGCTGCCGATCTGTTGCTGTTCGACCCGGCGACGGTTGGCCGCGGTCCCAAGCGCCGGGTCTTCGACCTGCCTGGCGGCGCGCCACGACTGACTACCGACGCCATCGGCGTGCATGGCGTGTGGGTCAACGGCACCCAGGTCGCCGACGCCACAGGCATGATCGACGCCGCGCCGCTGGCCGGCGAGCTGATGACGGAGTTCAGAACATGACCCAGCCCAGTCTCACCTACGAGCAATTCGAGGCCGACGCCAAGGTGCGGGGCTTCGACGAGGTCATCGAGCGGCGCTGGTCGCCCGGCCTCGTGCTGCAGCCTCATGTGCACTCGTTTGCGGTCAATGCATTGGTGGTGCAGGGTGAAATGTGGCTCACCGTCGGCGCCGACACGCAGCATCTGCAGGCCGGCCAGAGTTTCGAGCTCACCCGCGCGGTCGAGCACAGCGAGCGCTACGGCGCCGAAGGCGCTGTCGTCTGGGTGGCGCGGCGCAACGCCGGCTGACGCGGGCCCGGGCGGGCCTCGCCGCGGCTCAAGCCCAGAGCACCGGCCCCTGCATCGCGTACCAGCCCTCGACCTGTGCCGCGAACGCGGCTTCGATGCGGCTGCGCCGGATCTTCATCGTCGGCGTCAGGCAGCCGTTGTCCACCGACCAGGGCTCGCGTGCGATCACCAGCAGTTGCAGGCGCTCATGCGGCGCCAAGCCGTCGTTGACGTCATGCAGCAACTGGGCGAGGGTGGTGGACACGCGCTCGCGCACGGCCGGATCACCCAGCTGGGGCCGCAACGGCTCGGCGAGCATCACCAGCGCATAGGGTTGCGGCTGGCCCAGGCCCGAGACGATCGACAGCTCGACCATCGGGTGCGCGTTGAGCAGCGTCTCGATCGGCGCCGGCGCCACGTACTTGCCCTTGGCGGTCTTGAACAGCTCCTTGACGCGGCCGGTGAGCTTCAGCTGGCCGTCGGCCGCCAGCTCGCCCATGTCGCCGGTGCGGAAGTAGCCATCTTCGGTGAAGGCCAGGGCGTTCAGGTCGGGCCGCTTGTAGTAGCCGACCATCTGCCCGGGCGACTTGATCAGCACCTCGCCGTCGTCGGCAATGCGCACCTGCACGCCGGGGCAGGCGACGCCGACGTGGCCGCTGGGCTTGAAGTCGTTGGTCGTGCGGTGCGAGTAGGCGAAGTCTTCGGTCATGCCGTAGCCCTCGATCAGCGGCAGGCCCAGGCGCCGGTACCAGGCCAGCAGCGAGGGCGGGATCGGCGCCGCACCGCTCGAGGCGCGGCAAACCTCACCGAGGCCCAGGCTGGCGAGCACCTTGCTCCCGACGGCCGCTGCGGTGGCTGGATCGGCCAGCAGCGCCTCCAGTTTTTCCGCCGGCATTGTCTGCAGCACACCCTGCTGGAATTTCAACCACAGGCGCGGCACCGAGACGAAGATCGTGGGCCGCGCGCGCTTCACGTCGTCGATGAAGGTCTCGAGCGAGTCGCTGAAGAAGATCTGCCCGTCGCCCGCCTGCAGGCAGCGGCACGCGACGACCGCGCGCTCGTAGATGTGCGACAGCGGCAGGTACGAGATCGTGCGCCAGGGCACGCCTGCGGGCAGCTGGCGCTCCGGGTCGGCCCGCATGCACTCGATGGTGCGCGTGATGCGGCCGAAGTTGTGCATCACGCCCTTGGGCTGGCCGGTGGAGCCCGAGGTGTAGCAGATCATCGCCAGGTCGTTGGCGGCGCGTTGCGGCCGGCCCCCGAGCGGCGCGGTGCGCGCGACGATGTCGTCCCAGCGCTCAGAATTTGCCAACTGCGCCGTCGATGGCGCCAGCGGCAGCGCGATGCAGGGCAGGCCCGCCGGCACGCCCGCGGCCTGCTGCGGCCACTGGTCGAGCTTGCCGACGAAGAGCAGGCTGGCTTCGCTGTGCTCGAGCACGTAGCGCAGGTGCTCGGCGGTCTCGGTCGGGAAGACCGCGACCGTGCTGCCGCCGGCCATCCAGATCGCCAGCTCGGCGATCAGGAAGTGCGCGCAGTTCTTGGTGATCATCGCGATACGCGCGCCCGGCGCGATGCCCAGGCACTGCAGGTGCGCCGCCATGCGCCGCGCCTCGTCGACCGTGCGGCCCCAGGTGTAGTCGACCACCGCGCCGCCGCCGACCGGCTGCGTCAGGAACACGCGCTCGGGCTGCGCGGCCTCGTGGTCGTAAACGTGGTCGAGGATCAGCTTGGTGTCGGGCATCGCTACTCCGGTCGGGGCCCGCAAGGCGCGGGGCGAAGGGTACACGCCGCAGTAGGGCTGTGGGAATTGGCATTCGCGGCCGTAAGCATTTTTGTTTACTATTGGTTGGGTGTGAAGCAGAAGGGCAAATGAAATGCTGAGTTATCCCGCCCGTATTGCAAGAGACGGCGATGGCTTCAGGGTGTCGTTCCCCGACATTCCCGAAGCCCTGACGGGTGCGCCATCGCGCGAAGCGGCGCTGGCCATGGCTGCCGACGCGCTGACGACGGCCATGGATTTCTACTTCGAGCATCGCCGGCGGGTTCCGATGCCCTCGGCGCCGAAGCGTGGACAAGTCATGATCGACTTGCCCCCCAGTGTGGGCGCTAAGGTGCTGTTGCTGAACGAGATGCTTGCACAAGGCACGCGCCCGGCTGACCTCGCGCGCTTGATGAACATTCGTCCCCAGGAGGTGAACCGCCTCACGACGCTTCGGCATGCGACGAAGATCGACACCGTGGCGGACGCGCTGAAGGCATTGGGCAAGCGTCTCGAGCTATCGCTCGGGTAAGCCATTCGAGGCCGGGCGCCGATCGGCCGGGTGCTCAGCGTTTGCGCGCCAGCGCCAGGCCGTCGCCCACGGTCAGCAGGGC
>JANMSS010000303.1:0-3425 GCA_031389585.1 Burkholderiales bacterium
TCCATGCCGGCGGCCAGGCACATCTCGCGGTCGCCCTGCCTCGCGTTGGCCGTCATGGCGACGATGCGCGGGCGCTCGGGTCCTCGCGCGACGATGCGGCGGCTGGCTTCGAGCCCGTCCATCTCGGGCATCTGCACGTCCATCAGCACCACGTCGTAAGTCTGGCGCTCGACGCTCTCCACCGCCTCGATGCCGTTGCTTGCCAGGTCGGCGCGGTAGCCCATCTGCTGTAGCAGGCGCAGCGCCAGCTTCTGGTTCACGACGTTGTCCTCGGCCACCAGGATGCGTAGCGGGTGGCGTTCGGCCAGGCCGGCGCCGGTCTTCGGCTTGGGCGATGCGGCCGCGGCCGTGGGCGCGGCCTCGTGCGCCAGCAGCGTGACCAGCGTGTCGAAGAGTTGGCTCTGGCGCAACGGCTTGGCCAGCGTGGCAGCGAACAGCGTTTCGCCTTGCGCCTCCTTGCGGCCGAGCGAGCTGAACAGCACCAGGGGCAACGTCTGGCCCGCGGCGCGCAGGGCCCGGGCGAGTTCGGCGCCGTCCATACCGGGCATGTGCATGTCGAGGATGGCGAGGTCGAAGGGCTCGGCCTGCAGCATCGCCGGCACGGCCAACGGATCGGCGCTGTCCTTTACCACCATGCCCCACTTGGCCGCTTGCAGCGCGAGGATGCGGCGGTTGGTGGCGTTGTCGTCGACCACCAGGATGCGCTTGCCCGCGAGCGCCGGCTGCGCGCCGATGAAGTCGCGGCGCGAGCCCGCGGGCAGCTCGGCTGGCTTGGCGTGGATCGTAAAACGGAAGGTGCTGCCCTGCCCCGGGCCGTCGCTTTCGACCGTCATCGAGCCGCCCATCAGCTCGGCCAACTTCTTGCTGATCGCCAGCCCCAGGCCGGTGCCGCCGTACTTGCGCGTGGTGCTCGAATCGGCTTGCGAAAAGCTTTGGAACAGGCGCGACATGCCCTGCTCGGTCAAGCCGATACCGGTGTCGCGCAAGTACGGCGGCACCGGCCTGGGGCTGGCGATCAGCAAGAAGCTCGCCGAATTGATGGGCGGCTCGATGGCGGTCGAAAGCGACGGCCCGGGGCAGGGGAGCACTTTCCGCTTCACCATCCGCGCCAGGCCGGCCGCGCTGCCCGCCGGCTCGCGCCGCGACTACATCGACGCGCAGCCGGCGCTGCAGGGCAAGCGCATCCTGGTAGTCGACGACAACGCCACCAACCGCCGCATCCTCGCGCTGCAAGCGGCCAAGTGGGGCATGGTGGTAAAGGACAGCGCCGATCCGTTGGCCGTGCCGGCAATGCTGCAGGCCGAACCCTTCGACCTCGCGATCCTCGATATGCACATGCCGGGCATGGACGGCGCAGAACTGGCCCGGACCCTGCGCGCCGCGGGCCACGCGCTGCCCCTGGTGCTGTTCAGCTCGCTCGGGCGCAAGGAGGCGCAGGGCGAAACTCTGTTCGCAGCCACGCTGGCCAAGCCGCTGCGCCAGAGCCAGCTCTTCGACACCCTGGTCACGCTGTTGGCGCACGACGTCGCGCCCAAGGCTGCGGCCACGGCGGCCAAGCCGAAGACCGGCGCCGGCATGGCCGAACGCCACCCGCTACGCATCCTGGTGGCCGAGGACAATGTCGTGAACCAGAAGCTGGCGCTGCGCCTGCTACAGCAGATGGGCTACCGCGCCGACCTGGCGAGCAACGGCATCGAAGCGATCGAGAGCGTCGAGCGCCAGACTTACGACGTGGTGCTGATGGACGTGCAGATGCCCGAGATGGACGGGCTCGAAGCGTCGCGACGCCTCACGGCGAAGTTCAGTACCGACGAACGCCCGCGCATCGTGGCGATGACCGCCAATGCGATGGCCGGCGATCGCGAGGCCTGCCTGGCCGCCGGGATGGACGACTACATCGCCAAGCCGATTCGAGTCGATGCGCTGGTCGAGGCGCTGATGCAGGTGACACCGCGGGGCGCGGCATGAGGCGCCGCGTCGCGCTCGCGGCCCTCGCGCTGTGGCTGCTGATGGGAAGCGCGCACGCGCAGGAGCAGCCCGTCGCCTTCGACTACCGCTGCGATGCTGCCACCGCGGCCACGACGCCCGCCGCCCTGCCGGCCGACGGCTGGCAGCGCGCCGAAGACGGCCGGCTGCCGCGTGCCGCCGGCAGCCCGTGCTGGCTGCGCATCGATGTCGCGCGCCTCGCCCCTCGGGTTCTCAGCGTGGGTCGCCTCTCACCGCACAACATCACGGAAGTCGCCGTGTTCTCGCGCGACGGGCGCCCGCTTGCCTACGCACGCCGCGCCGGCCCGCGCGACCAAGTCCTCGTCGGCAACGACGACGGGATCTCGAGGGGGATTCTGTTTCCGACTCTGCGCGCCGAGGACGGCCCGGTGCTGATGCGCGTACAGCGCAGTCGCGGCGTGACCCTCACGGCGGTGCATCTGGTCCCGTCCGTACAGGGCGAACAGAACTTGCTCTTGGTCCACCTTGGCGTCGGCGTGCTGTATCTCATCGTCACGCTCGTGGCTGCCGCGCTCGGCGCGTTCGGCCGCGACCGTGGCCAGTTCGTCTTTGCCGCGCTCTTCGCCTGGCTCGCCATCGGCGAATGGGCGGGCCTCAGTCCGTCGCTGCCTGCGGGACTGGCCAGCGGCGTGTGGCCGCCCGCCGTGTGGTCTGGCATTTGGAACTTTCTCATGCTGCTGGCCGGGGCGGAGCTTCTTCGATTGCGCGAGCGTGCGCCGCGGTGGAACCGCTGGATGGTCGCCACGGGCATGCTTTTCCTGCTGTACCTCCCGCTGGAGCAGACCGACGCCGCGGACACCGCCACAAATGTCGTCTTCCCCGTCATTGGCATCCTCTTTTCGGTCGTGGGGCTCGCGGCGTCGTGGCACGTGTGGCGGCTCGGGCATCGCGTCGGCATAGCGGGTGCTATGTTTTTTGCGGTGGACGCGGTGGTGTGGCAGCCGCACCTGATGGCGCGCCTGATCGACCACTTCGTACCGCTCGGCGCAGCGATCGGCCCCGGCTTGTTCGAACCTCCCAATTGGGCGGCGCTCGTGAGCACGGCCGCGCCTGCGTTCTTCTTCGCCGGCGCCATCGTCCACCGCGCCTTCCAGCAACTGCGCAGCGCGCAGCGCGAACGCGAGGCCCGTGCGGCCGCCGAGGCCGCCAACGAGGCCAAGAGCGCGTTCCTTGCGACGATGAGCCACGAGATCCGCACGCCGATGAACGGCGTCATCGGCATGAGCGGGCTGCTGCTGAACACCCAGCTCAGCGCGGACCAGCGCGAGCTGGCCACGATGGTCCACGAATCGGGCGAGTCGCTGCTGGCGATCATCAACGACATCCTCGACTTCTCGAAGATCGAGGCCGGCCGCATGGAGCTCGAGTCGCAGCCCTTCGTGCTGCGCGAGTGCGTGGACGCGGCGCTGAACCTGGTG
>JANMSS010000331.1:0-11688 GCA_031389585.1 Burkholderiales bacterium
GTCCAGGGCCATGCGCAGCGCGCGCGGGTCGGCCAGGCCGATGTCTTCGCTGGCCATGCGCAGCACACGCCGCGCGACATAGCGCGGGTCGACGCCGCCGTCGAGCATGCGCACCAGCCAGTACAGCGCGGCGTCGGGGTCACTGCCGCGCACGCTCTTGTGCAGCGCCGAGATGGTGTCGTAGAACTGCTCGCCGCCCTTGTCGTAGCGGCGCAGTGGTTCACCCAGGGCGCGCTCCAACAAGGGTTCGTCGATCTGGGTGGCCGCGCCCGCCACCGCGGCCAGGTTCTCGACGGTATTGAGCAGGCGCCGCGCGTCGCCATCGGCATAGGCTACGAGCCGATCGCGTGCCGCGTCGCTGAACGGCGGCAGCGACACGGCGGCACGCGCGCGTTCGAGCAGCTCGGCCAGCTCATCGGCCGCCAGCGGATGCAGCACATGCACCGTGGCGCGCGACAACAGCGCCGAGTTGACCTCGAAGGATGGGTTCTCGGTGGTCGCGCCGATGAAGGTGAACAGGCCCGATTCGACATGCGGCAGGAAGGCGTCCTGCTGCGCCTTGTTGAAGCGGTGCACCTCATCGACGAAGACGATGCTGGCGCGGCCAGCGCGGCGCGCGGCTTGCGCGCGATCGACCGCCTCGCGGATGTCTTTCACACCGCCGAGCACCGCCGAGATGACGACGAACTCAGCCTCGAAGGCGCCCGCCACCAGGCGCGCCAGGGTCGTCTTTCCGACCCCCGGCGGGCCCCACAGGATCATCGAATGCAGCCGGCCGGATTGAAAGGCCGCAGCCAGCGGCTTGCCAGGGGCCAGCAGGTGGCGCTGGCCGATCACCTCGGCCAGCGTGCGCGGGCGCAGACGCTCGGCAAGCGGTGCATCCGCGCGTGCGACCTCAGGCGCCGCGGGCGCCGCTGCTTCGGTGTTGCCAAACAGGTCTTGGTCCACGCACCGATTGTCGCTGCGCGCAGGCGCCGTTTCAGTCCACGGCGGCGATCGGCGCCAGCAGGTCTTCGAGGAAGAACGCCGACAGGGCGGCGCGGCCGGTGAGCCCGGCTTTGGAGTAGATCGCCCGTGCATGCTCGCGCACGGTGCGCTCGCTGCCGGTGCGCACCGCGGCGATTTCTTTGGTGCTCAGACCCTTGAGCAGCAACAACGCGACCTCGCGCTCGGCATCGGTCAGGCTCCAGCGGGTGAACTGGACGTCGATCGCCTCGCCCAGGCCGTTGAGCAGCGCGCGCGACTCGCTGCGCCAGCGCTGGCCCTGCACGCGCGCGATCTCGAGGTCGCGGATCACCTGCAGGTGATCGTCGCGCTGCTGCCGCGTAACGCGAAACAGCACCGCGACGCCAACGCTGGTGATCACCACCGGCGCCACCTTGAGCAGCTCCAGCAGCAAGTCGAACAGCGTCGGCGTGGGCTCTTCGAGCAGTTCGATGCCGAGGAACAGCACGATACCCACGACCACCGCCGCGGTGGCCCAGGCACGGGTGCGCGGATCGACCAACTCAATCATCGTCCAGACTCCGGTCCGACGCGGTCAGGGCGCCGGCAAAGCCGCACAGCGCGAATCGAAGTTGCATTCGACGAGTTGCAGGCGTTGACCTTCAAGGGGTTTGGTCTCCAGGAAGAATCCGATGCCGCGCGCATAGTACTTGAGGGCGTAGATGCCCGGCTCCAGCAGCGAGTAGTTCTTGGTCACCACGCAATCGCGCTGGTTGCACAGGCGCAGCACCAGCTCGCGCGGCACCAGCTGATCGAGCACCGGGTTGCCGCCCCAGGCGTAGCTCGCCGTCAGGATTTCCGACACGTCCTCGGCGTTGCCGAGAGAGAACTCTTCCAGGTACGCTTGCCCGGCGCGCGGACGCGCCGGCATGATGATGCCCGCCTTGTCGCGCTCGCGTCCGTGCTTGAACGAGCCGCTGATCTTGACCAGTTCGGGCCGTTGCGGCACGTCGCCTTCGAAACTCTCGTAGTCCTTGACCTCCTCGCCGCAATACCAGGTGCTGCCGTCGCGGCCAGCGGCATACCAGTCGTCGGTGGCTTCCTTCAGGCGGCCGTTCTCATACACCAGGTCGCGCAGCACGACGCAGGTCACGCCTTCGATCAGCTTGGTCTCGTTGGCGACCTCGAGCACATTGCGCTCGCTGCCGCCGAGATAGACCCAGCGGTTGCCGATGCCGAGCGGGAAGTACGGATTCGGGTTCGATAGCTGGCGAAAGTCGGCGTCGAATCGGTCGGGCGTGAACGGCGGGTCGTAGCGCGCCTCGCCGAGCACCGTGCAGGCGGCGCGGCGCCAGTCGAGTTGCACGCGGCAGGCCTTGCCGGCCTCGGCTTGTGCCTCGCTGGCTTCGGCCAGGCATTCGGAGCGTGCGCGGGCATCGGCCAGGTTGATGCACTTGGCTTTGAGGACGTAGAAGTCGTCCTTGGCCGCGAAGCCACAAGCGCTGTGAAGCAGCCGGGCCGTGGCGCTGCAGTAGTTGCGATCACGCAGTTCGTCGTCGTCGTCGCGGGCCTGGGCCGCCGGCACGGCAAGCGCCAAAGCGACAGCCAGCAGGGTCGTGGCCAGCGCGCCGCGCGGCCGCCGGACCGGGACTCGATCGTCATTCCGAATACAGCGCAGATTCATCATGGTCTCCTTGTTGAACAGGCTTCACATCGCATCCGGCTGCGCCTGTGGGGTCGGCCGGCAAGACAGAACTTCGGCGATTGGCGGCAGCGTGTCGATTGGCGCTTTGACGTAGGCGCGTTCACTGCGGCGCTACGTCATGCCGGAGCCAGAATTTGGCTCATCGGCCGCACAACGACATTGGCTTCGGCCAACATTTCAACCAGACCACGGCCGGCGAAAACCTCGTATTCGGTGCCGCGCGCTGCCAGAATCCGGTCCTCGGCCTGCACCGTCACGCTTGGATGGCACATCAACAGATCTCCGTCACCCGCGTGGGCGAACCAAGCACACAGCAGCGCCCGGTACCGCGGCGCGCCCCCGACGAAGTCGTACACCCCGAGCAAGCGCTGGTTCTGCGCCAGGCCGTGCCGGGCGGCCAGCCGGCTGAGCGCCGCGGCGCCGAGGGCCTCGATGGCCCAGGGTTTGAACCCGCGATCGAAGGCGTCGCGCCGCGTGCGACGCAGCCACGGGCGCAACGCGCTGCCGCGTTGGTCGAGCAGCTCGAGCAGCACGTCGCGCACGCCGGGCAACTGGTGCACATGCCGGTGGCCGTCGACGAAGGCCGGCGGTCGTCCGAGCGCCTGCTCGAAGGCCTCGAGCTGTGCGGCGATCTCGGCGCGCAGCAGGCGCTGTTTCAGCCAGCCGCCGTAGGCGCTGGCGATCAGCGCCGGCAACGAACAGCGTGACGCGGGCATGAGCGGGAATTCGGTCAGGTCCAGATGCAGGCCGATGTCGATGCGGTCGCGCACCAACGGCGTCAGCGACTGGCTGCAGGCCCGCCAAGCCGGGGCTCCGACCAGGCAACTCAGGGCGCTCACGCGGCCCAACGCCGCGAGTTCCAGCGCCGCACGGTTGATCCCCGCGTGCAGGCCAACGTCGTCGACGCAGATGGCGATGCGGCGCTGCGGGTGGCGCGCGTGAAGCCAGCGAGCGAGGGCGCCCGCGTGGGCTGGTTCATCTTCGTCGGCTGCGTGGCAGCGGCGCTGCACTTCGGTGTCGTCGTGCTGCTGGTCACCCAGGCCGGCTTGCCGCCGCTGCTGGCCAATGTCGGTGGTTGGTTGCTCGCCTTTGGGGTCTCGTTCGCCGGCCACCACCACTTCAGCTTCCCTCAACACGGAGCGCCCATGCTGGCTGCGGCGGAGCGCTTCTTCGCCATCTCCGCAACTGGCTTTGCCCTCAATGAACTGGCCTATGCGGCGCTGCTGCAATGGAGTGGCCTGCGCTACGAGCTCGGCCTGGCGCTGGTCCTGCTGGCCGTCGCCGTGGCAACCTACTGGGCTAGTCGCCATTGGGCGTTCCTGCGCAGCCCAGCGCGCTAGCGGTGCGTGGATCAGCCGGGTCGATCAGCCACAACGTGGCTCGCGGCGTGTTGGCAACGGCGCGGGCCTGGAGCAGGAACGCATAGGGCCCAAGCGCGCTGGCCGGCGCCACCACCCAGGCCTTGGGAGCGACGCACAGGGCCGAGGCAAAGGCCTCGGGCGTCAGCAACACGCGCGAGGCCTCGGCTTTCGCAAAATGGCCGGCGTCGGCGAGCTCCTTGAGCCAGTTGTCGCTTTGACTTATCCGCGCGCTCGCCCAGTCATCGACCACCGCGACGGGGCCGCGCAATCGGGCATAGAACGGCAGGTCGAAGAAGTACTGGCCGAGCATGAAGATGGGCTCATGCGATGCACGCTGGGCGCTCAGCGCTGCCGCCAGCAGGCGCGTCGACTTCGGCGCGTGCGCCGCGAAGGTGATCACGGCACCAAATGCCAGCAGCGCAGCCAGCGCGGCGCTGCCCCACCACAAACGCCTGTGCCGCGCCGACGGCTGGGTCAGGCTCAGGAACCCGTCGGCGAGCAGGTAGGCCAGTGGCGGCAAAGCGGGCAGCACGTAGCCCAGCAACTTGGACCGTGGCAGCGAAAAGAAGACCACAACGACAAGCAGCCACAGCCACATCAGCAACCGGATCGGGCCGTGTTGCGGATCGCTCAGCGCACCTCGGCGCCACTGGCGGTGCACCCACGGCCACCATGGCAGCGTGAACAACGACAACACGGCCGGGTAGAACCAGAACGGTTGCAGGTTGTTGAAGCCACTGCCAGTGAAGCGCCTGAAGTGCTGGGTGACGAAGAAGTAGTCGAGGAATCCGCTGAAGCGCCATTGCATGGCGGCGAACCAAGGCGTGGCGATCAGCAGGAACAGGAGCATGCCAGGCGCCCACACCAATGCGAACAGTGTGCTCCAGCGGCGCCGCATCGCCAGCCATGCCAACAACACCAGCGCCGGCAGCACGGCGCCAATCAAGCCTTTGGCCAGCACGCCGAGGGCCGCAGCGGCGTAGGCGCCCGCCAGGGCGCGGCGATAGGGCAAGCCGCGTTCGAAGCACAGCGCCGCATGCGCGAGCAACAGCGTGGTGGCGCTGATGCAACCGGCCACCAGCATGTCGAGGTTGGCGAACTGGCCGCCGATGATCCACAGCGGTTGTGCCAGCAACACCAGCAAGGTGACGGTGGCAACGCGCCTGCCAACCCAGCGCTGCGTGAAGGCAAGCAATGCCAACGCGCCAGCCGTCGCACCGAGCAGCGGCGCCAGCCGCGCGGCCGACTCGTTGAGACCGAACATGCCCAGCGACGCCGCCGTGATCCAGTAGAACAACGGCGGCTTGTGGAAGTACGGCAAGCCGTTGAGCGTGGGTGTGAGCCAGTCGCCCGCGCGCAGCATCTCCCAGGCCACGCCGACGTAGCGGCCTTCGTCGGGCAGCATCAGTGGGCGGACCCAGGCGGTGGCCGCCAGCCACATCATGATCAGCACCGGGACGGCGTACCGATCGGCATACCTTCGTGCTTCGCACGCCGGTACTCGCCCTTGCGGCGGCCCGGCGGGCTCATCAGGGATCCTTCGGGCTCCGCCCTCCGGTATTCGCCCTTGGGGCGGCCCGGCGGGCTCATGCCTAGCGTGGCGGCGGTCTTGGCCCTTCATGACCCGGTCGCGCGCAGGCCTTTGCCGAGTTCGCGCTTGACGATGTACAAGGGGCGGGCCTTGACCTCTTCAAAGATGCGGCCGATGTATTCGCCGGCAATGCCGATGGCGATCAACTGGATACCCGACAACAACAACATGCTGACGACGATCGTTGTCCAGCCACCAACGGCATTGCCGTAGAGCAGGTAGCTGATGCTGAGGTAGGCCCCGTAAACAAAGCCGAGCAGCGCCAAAACGAAGCCACCGACGCTGACAGCGCGAAGGGGCCAGGTGGTGAAGGCCGTCAGGCCGTCGATCGACAAGCGCAGCAGGCGCAGCGCGCTGAAGTGGCTGCGACCGTGCGCGCGCGGCTCGGGCGTGTAGGGCATCGCCACCGCGTCGAAGCCAACCCACGCATACAAGCCCTTCATAAAGCGGTTGCGCTCGGGCAGCGCCAGCAAGGCATTCACCGCGGCGCGGTCCATCAGGCGGAAGTCACCTGCGCCGGCCGGTACCTCGAAGCGATCCGCCGCGTTGACCAGCGCGTAGAACCAGCGCGCACCCAGGCGCTTGACGGCGCTCTCATCGTCGCGGCCGCGACGCGTCGCATACACAACATCGGCACCACCGCGCCAGTGCCGGAGCATGGCCGGGATCAGCTCCGGCGAGTGCTGCAGGTCGGCGTCCATCGTCACGACCACCTCACCGCGCGCGGCCTGCAGCCCGGCCGTGAGTGCGGCTTCCTTGCCGAAGTTGCGCGACAGTTGCAGCACGCGAAAGCCCGGCACCTGTGCCCAATCGGCCAGCAGTTGGGCGCTGCCGTCGGTGCTGCCGTCATCGACCAGCACCACTTCCCATTCGGCTGTACAGCGGGTCAGCGTGAGGCGCAGCAGCGGCAGCAGCCGTTCGAGATTCGGGGCCTCGTTGCGGCAGGGCACGACGCATGACAGCCGCGGCGACGCGGTGCGCACGTCGACCGGGTTCGACGCTGACGGCCGCAGATCGATGTCGTCGGCCGGGTTGGCGCGCAGCAGGGCCACGGACGGCGACTTGCCGGCGCACGGTGCAGGCGAGTGGGCGGGGTTTACGCGAGCCTGAGCCGAGTCATGCATGGTGGGGCTGAGCGTCGGCGATGGCGGGCGCTTTGTCGATTGGCGTGCTGACGTAGGCGGCCCGGCGCAAGGCAGCCGTAACCGGCGATTTGACGTAGGCGCCCGGCCGGCGCCACGGTGGCCGTACGGCACAATCCGCCACCGCCACGATGACCCAAGAGACCGCCCGATGACACGCACTCGGCATTGGCTTGTCGGCTTGGCCTGCGTCGCCACTTGCGCCCTGGCTCAGGCGGACAGTGATCGTCTGGCCAGCGACGGCGATGTGGCCGAGGCGGACGACTGCGACATCGAGCTGGGTCGCGAACGCAAGCACATCCGCGGCGACACCCCTGAGCGCGAGTCATCGCTTCGACTGGCCTGCGGCATCGGCTGGAAAACCGAGTTGGAAGCGGCATTCTCGCGCCGCCACGGCAGCGGTGCACGCGACCAGGCCATCGCGCTCGAAGCCAAGACCACGTTGCGCGAGCGCGAGCGCGGCAGTGTCGGATGGGCCCTCGCGATCGGCGTGGCCAGTCAACGCGGCAGTGCCGTAGGCTGGCGCCGCAGCGAACAGTTTGTTGCGCTTGAGGCGACGATCGAGCCGGCGCGCGACTGGCTGGTCGAGGCCAAGCTTGGCGCGGCGCGCGAGCGCAATGCTCGCATCGACAAGACGCTATGGTCGATGGCCGTCGAACGCACCGTCAGCGACGGCGTCGAACTGCGCGCCGAGCTTGAGGGCGATGACCGCGGCCGGCCGTTGATGGCGGTCGGGTTGCGCTGGATGTTCTGGCCTGAGCACGCGGTGTTGAAGCTGTCCTACGGGGCCGTCTCCGGCCCGCTGCGCGAGCGCCGCTCCGGCCTGGCCATCAAGTACGGGTTCTGAACCTGAGCCGACGACAGAACGCTGCAATGCGATGATCGTTCGATGAACCGACATCTGTTACTGCTCGCACTCTGCCAAGGCCTGTTCCTCACCAATAACGTCGTCTTCATCGCCATCAATGGCCTGGTCAGGTTGTCACTCGCGCCCATGGCTTGGATGGCCACGTTGCCGGTGACGGGCTATGTGGTTGGTGGCGCGTTGTCGGCGGGCCTGGTGGCGCACACCCAGGCGCTGTGGGGGCGGCAGCGCTCGTTCCAGCTCGGCTTGGTGGTGGCCGCGCTGTCGGCCGCGCTGTGCGCCTATGCCGCTGTCACCAAGAACTTCTGGCTGCTGGTCGCCGCCACGGTCGTCGCCGGCTACTACAACGCCAATGCCGCGCTGTACCGCTTTGCCGGGCCCGAGTTGGTGGCGCCCGCGTTCAAGGAGCGCGCCATTTCGCTGGTGCTGGCGGGCGGCATCGTCGGCGCCTTCGCCGGGCCGAGCCTGGCGAACGCCACCCGCTCAATGCTGGAGGTGCCGTTCGCTGCGGCCTATCTGGCACTGGTGGCAGTGGCATTGTTGTCGCTGGCGGCCTTGTCGTTGATCAGGTTTGAGGCGCATGTGGCGCCGAAAGCAGGCGACGGCAGCGGCCGGCCGCTGGCCGAGATCGCGCGTCAACCAGTGTTCATCGTCGCAGTGCTCGCTGCCGCGCTGGGCTACGGAGTGATGAACCTGCTGATGGCCGCCACGCCGATCGCGATGCAGCACCACGGTTTGCCGTTTTCCGACGCCGCGCTGGTGCTCGAGTGGCATGTGCTGGGCATGTTCGTGCCGAGCTTTTCACCGGCCACCTGATCAGGCGCTTCGGCGCGCTGCCGATCATGGCCATTGGTGTGGTGCTCAACTTCGTCTGCATCGCGGTGGCGCTGACGGGCATCGAGCTGATGCAGTTCCTGGTCGCGCTGTTCACGCTCGGCGTGGGCTGGAATTTCCTCTATGTCGGCGGCAGCACGCTGCTCACTGAGACCTACCGGCCCGCAGAGAAGAACAAGGCCCAGGGCGCGATGGATTTCTGCGTCTTCTCGACCATGGCCATCACCTCGTTCGCTTCGGGTGCCCTGGTCACCACGCAGGGCTGGACCTGGCTCAATCTGGGCTCATTGCTGCCAGCGACGCTGATCGGCGTCGCGTTGGCCTGGCTGGTCAGCGTGCAACGTCGCGCCGCGCCAGCCCCCACCTGACACTACTGCGCAAGCACCTCGACGCCCTTGGGCGGCACGAAGCGAAAGTTCTCGGGCCCCAGTGCGACGTTGGTCGCCATGTCGCTGAAGCTCAGCAGCGAGCGCTGACCAAAACCATCGACCAGTTCGATGGCGGCCAGTGTCTTGCCCTTGAACCCGACACGCAACGATTGCAGGTTGGCGTTGTCATCCTTCGCGCGCGGCGTGGCCTGAACCCAATCGAGACCCTGCGCGGCGGGGAGTGCGCGCAACTCGAAGTCCTTGTCTGGCGCGCTGCCGGCAAGCAATGCCGCTGGCGTCGCGCCGAGCGCCTTGTCCATGGCGCGCACGCTGGCCTGCTGCAGGTCCGCGTCGTAGAGCCAGATCTTCTGGCCGTCGCCGACGATCAATTGCGCGAACGGTTGGGTGTAGCTGAAGCGAAAACGGTTCGGCCGCGCGAACTCGAAGGTGCCGCTGGAGGTCTTCTTCTTGGCGCCATCGGGCGACGTGACCACCTGGGTGAAGGCTGCGCGGCCGGTCTTCGCATCACGCGCGAACTCGCGCAGCGCCTCGACCGCATCGGCGTGGGCCACGCTGGCCGCCAGCATGCAACAGGCAATGAGGGCAGTCTTCATTCGTCGCGCCGCGGCACCAGCAGGTCGCGATTGCCGTTGGTAGCCATGGTCGACACCAATCCCGATTTCTCCATCTGCTCAAGCAGCCGCGCGGCACGGTTGTAGCCGATGCGCAGGTGGCGTTGCACCAGCGAGATCGACGCCCGCTTGTGCTGCAACACGATCGATACGGCCTGGTCGTACATCGGATCGGCTTCTCCGTTGGTCTCGCCCGGTGCGCCAGGCTCACTGGCGTCGCCGTCGAGCGTGCCGCCTTCGAGAATGCCCTCGATGTAGTTCGGCTCGCCCTGGCTCTTCAAGTAACTGACAACGCGGTGGACCTCTTCGTCGCTGACAAAGGCACCGTGCACGCGCATCGGCGTGGGCACGCCCGCCGGCGCCGACATGTAGAGCATGTCGCCTTGCCCCAGCAGCGCCTCGGCGCCCATCTGGTCGAGGATGGTGCGGCTGTCGATCTTGCTGCTGACATGGAAACTCAGGCGCGTAGGAATGTTGGCCTTGATCAGGCCGGTGATCACATCCACGCTGGGCCGCTGCGTGGCCAGGATCAGGTGAATGCCCGATGCGCGCGCCTTTTGCGCCAGGCGAGCGATCAGTTCCTCGATTTTCTTGCCCACGACCATCATCAGGTCGGCCAGTTCGTCGATCACGACCACGATCTGCGGCAGCCGCTCCAGCGGTTCGGGCGCCTCGGGCGTCAGGCTGAACGGATTGGGCAGCTTCTCGCCGCGCTCGGCCGCTTCGTCGATCTTGCGGTTGTGGCCCGACAGTTGGCGCACGCTGAGCTTGCTCATCAGCTTGTAGCGGCGCTCCATTTCGCCGACACACCAGTTGAGCGCGTTGGCGGCCTGCTTCATATCGGTGACCACCGGACAGAGCAGATGCGGGATGCCCTCGTAGACGCTGAGTTCCAGCATCTTGGGGTCGATCAGGATCAGGCGCACGTCCCGCGCCTCGGCCTTGTAGAGCACCGACAGGATCATCGCGTTGATGCCCACGCTCTTGCCCGCGCCGGTGGTGCCCGCCACCAGGCAGTGCGGCATCTTGGCCAGGTCGGCCACCACCGGCAGGCCGACGATGTCCTTGCCCAGTCCCATCGTCAGATGCGAAGCCGCGTCGTTGTAGACCTGCGAGCCGAGGATCTCGGCCAGGCGGATCATCTGCCGCTTGGCGTTGGGCAATTCGAGCGCCATCGTCGTCTTGCCGGGGATCGTCTCGACGACGCGAATGCTGACCAGGCTGAGCGAGCGCGCCAGGTCCTTGGCCAGGTTGACGACCTGCGCGCCCTTGACGCCGGTGGCCGGCTCGATCTCGTAGCGCGTGATCACGGGGCCAGGCGAGGCGGCGACCACACGCACCTCAACGCCGAAGTCCTTCAACTTCTTCTCGATCATGCGCGAGGTCATCTCGAGCGACTCGGGCGTCACGCTTTCGACTCGTCCGGGCGCCGCGTCGAGCAGGTCGACTTGCGGCAGCCGCGTATCGGCCAGTTCGGTGAACAGCGGTTTCTGCCGCTCTCTGGCCACACGCTCGGAGGTCGGCAGCGCAGCCACCGGCTTGTCGATGACGGTCGGCACATGGTCCTCGACCGCCAGACGTTCGAACTCGACGACATGCTCGCGCTCGCGCTGCGCGGCCAGGCCCAGGCGCAGGTCTTCGGCGCGCTCGCGGCGCTGCTCGCGGCGCTCCTTGAAGGTGTCGATGCGCTCGCCAAGCACCTCCGCCAATCGCAGCCAGGAGAATCGCAGCGACAACGCCATTCCGGCCAACAGCGCCGCGATCCACAAGACGCCGGATCCAGCGAATCCCAGCCACTGCACGGTCACCGGGCCGAGCGTGTAACCGAGCACGCCGCCGGCATGGCCAGGCAGCAGCGCCTCGAAGCGGTACAACCGCGTGGACTCAAGTGCCGTGCTCGCGGCCAGCAGGAGACCCAAGCCCAACCAGAACGCAGCTTTGCTGCCGGCGGGTGGAGGCTCGCCGCGCAGACTGCGCGCCAACGCCGTCAGCCAGGCGCGGGCAGCGACGAGTGGCAGCCACCACACCGAGTGGCCGAGCATGAACAAAGCAAAGTCAGACGTCCAGGCACCGAACTGTCCAGCCTTGTTGCGCAGTGCCTCGGCAGTGCCCGAGGTCGAGAAGCCGGCATCCGCGGCGTGGTGCGTCACCAGTGCCAACATCGCCAGCAACCACAGCACGGCACCGGCCAACAGCCAAAGCTGACGGCGCATGGGCATGCCATTGGTGCCGGCCGGGCCGGCAC
>JANMSS010000388.1:0-20452 GCA_031389585.1 Burkholderiales bacterium
CGACATGTGCAGGTCGACCGGGTCGATCGCGGCCCGGAACACCCCTGCCCTCTGACCACGCTCAAGCACGCGGCGCAGGCCGTCGATGGCTGCGGCGTTGAGGTTTTTGATCGACTTGCTCTGCGCCAGGTACTGCGCGCGCTGGATGTTCTCGCTCTGCACGAGGCGCACGAATTCTGGATGCTCCCACTGGTAGACGACGGTGTGGCCGACCAACTTGCGCAGCGCGTCTTCGGCCGCCAGGTCATCCAGATGGGCCTCGGCCTCGATCGCGCGAATGCCCCGATAGGCCTCTTCGAGCACCGCCAGGTAGAGGCCCTCCTTGCTGCCGAAGTAGTAATAGATCATGCGTTTGCTGGTGCGCATGGCCTGGGCAATGGCGTCGATGCGTGCGCCGGCCAGGCCCTTGTCGGCGAACTCGCGGGTCGCAACCTCGATGATGTCGGCCTGGGTTCGCTCGCGGTCGTTGGTGCGGGGCGCGGTCTTGGCGGCCTTGCGCGGCCGCCATTTTTGTACTGTTTCGTTCATTTTGCCAGTGTAGGCGAAATGGCTGCTGCGGCCACGCCGATCAATGTCAAGCCGCGCCTGCGATCGACCTGCGCACCGGCCAGCACCCGCGTCGGGAAATTCACGCGCACCAGCGAGGGCAGCCAGGGCGACGATCTACGCCGTGCCCCGCCGCGCCAGCCGGCGCTCGACCAGCGCGCGCATCAGCCCCAGCGAGATCTGATGGGCATGGATCAGCGAGAGCACGCCGCTGCGATGCAGGTCGAGCACCGTGGCGTCGGGCAAGGCACCGAGTTTCTCTTCGTCCAGCGCAAGGAAACCGTCGACGGTGATCTTGTTGCCGTCGGGCAGATTGGCGTCAAAGCGCATCGAACGCAGCAGATCCAGTTCGACCAGGCGACGGCCGAACAGCCGCGTGCGCTGGGCCTGGCCCTCGACTTCCTCGGCAAACTTGCGGCACTCGTCGAGAAACGGCGTCGGCTCGCCGGCGTCGTCAAACAGCCGCTCGCCCTCGTCGGTCGACAGCGCCCCGGCCTTGGCATCGACGCACAGCGCGTAGTTGCCCTCGTCGACGCGTGCCAGCCCGATCGGGTAGCCGCGCAGTATGGCCGGCGTGTAGCGCGCGCCCCAGCCGCCGTCAGCGCCGAGCATCAGGTTTTCGCCCTGCTCGAGGCCGAGCACCGCCATCGGCGCCACTTCGCGCTGGCCGTCGGTCTGGCCGGCCTCGATGAAGACGATCGGGTACTCGCGGCAGACATCGCCGAATTCAATCGCGGTGATGAACAGCGCATTCATGCCGGCCGTTCGGTCGTAGCGCGTCGGGCTCGGCTTGAGGCGCAGGCTGCGATGCTGGACGCGGTCGAGCGCCTGGGGTTCGGCAAACAGGGTCGGGTCGATCATGGTGTCTCGTTTTCTGTGGATCGGGCGATCGGCGCCACCAGCACCTTGTCCACGCGCTTGCCGTCCATGTCGACGACTTCGAATCGCCAGCCATTCCAGTCCACGCGGTCCGCGGTGCGCGGCAGGCGGCCGAGCAAAAGCATGATCATGCCAGCCAGGGTGTTGTAGCGGCCGCGCTCTTCTTCGGGCAGCTCCTTGAGCCCCAGGCGGTCCTTCAGCTCGGGCGCCGGGATCAGCCCGTCGAGCAGCCAGCTTCCGTCGGCGCGCTCGACCGCCCACGCGTTTTCATCGGCCGGTGCTGAAAACTCTCCGGCAATGGCTTCGAGCAGGTCTCGCCCCGTAATCACGCCCTGGACTTCGCCATACTCGTCGACCACGAAGACCAGCTCGGCGCTGGAGACGCGAAAGTGCTCGAGCAACTCCATGCCCGACAGGGTTTCGGGAACGAACAACGGCTCGGTCAGCACGTCGGCCAGGTTGGGCGTCTCGCCGCGCGCCACCGCCGGCAGCAGGCTTTGCGCCGAGACCACGCCCAGCACTTCCGAGAGGCCGCCCCTGCACACCGGATAGCGCGTGTGCTGGTGGGCGGCCATCAGCGCCAGCGTGTCGGCCAGCGGCGCGTTGACATCGAGCCAGGTGATCTCGGTGCGCGGCATCATCATCGAGCCGATCTGCCGGTCGTCCAGGCGAAAGACATTGCGCACCATCTGGTGCTCCTGCTCCTCGATCACGCCGGCGTCGCGCCCCTCCTCGAGGCTGGCCGCGATCTCTTCTTCGGTGACGCTTCGGTGGGGCCCGCCGCGAATCCCGATCAGGCGCAACACCCCGACGGTGCACACCGACAACAGCGCCACCAGCGGCCGCGTCGCGGTCGACAGCCACTGCATCGGCGTGGCCACCAGGCGGGCCACAGTCTCGGGGTACATCTGGCCCAGGCGCTTGGGCACCAGCTCGCCGAAGATGATCGTCAAGACCATGATGATCATCACCACCAGGCCGGTGGCGGTCAGCGCTGCGGCGCCCGCCGGAACGCCCAAGGCATGCTGCAGCCAGGTTGCCAGTGGCGCGGCAAAGGCCGCTTCGCCGACGATGCCATTCAGGATGCCGATCGAGGTGATCCCGATCTGCACCGTCGACAGGAACTTGGTCGGGTTGTCGTGCAGCGCCATCGCTGCCAGGGCACCCGGCTCGCCGGCTTCGAGCATGACCTGCAGCCGCGCCTTGCGACTGGCCGTCAACGCCATCTCCGACATGGCGAACAGCCCGTTGAGCAGGATCAGAAAAGCCAGCAGCGCGACGTCCATGCAAACAGAGCCGCGTGACGCGCGCCCCGTGAAACCAACACGGGGGCAGCGTAGCAGAATCGCGGGATGGTCCCACCCCCGAAGCGGCTTCGCCGCTCCCCCTCAAGGGGGCACCGCCAGCGGACTGGCAGAGCCAGTTCCGCGGCGGTCGCTTGGGCACCCGGTGCGTGCCGCTGCGCCAGACGAGGTCGATTTGCACTACTTGGTTGGTGATCTGCAGGGCTGCTGCGACGCCTTCGAGCGCCTGCTGGCCAAAATCGGCTTCTCGCCCTCACGCGACTGCCTGACGGTCCTGGGCGACCTCGTCAACCGCGGCCCGCAGTCGCTGGCGGTATTGCGCAAGATGCGCGCCCTGGGCTCCGCTGCCGACGCGCTGCTCGGCAACCACGATCTGCACCTGTTGGCTGTGGCCCATGGCGTGCGACCCGAACATGACAGCGACACCCTGCGCGAAATTCTCGAGGCACCGGACCGCGAGGCTTGGCTCGACTGGCTGCGCCAGCGCCCGCTGGCGCTCGAGCGCGAAGGCTGGCTGTGCGTGCATGCCGGCGTGTCGCCGGCCTGGGACGCCGCGCAAACGCTGGCCCTGGCCGCCGAGGTGGAACAGATGCTGCGCGGCCCCAACCTCGGCGAATTCCTGCCGCTGATGTACGGCAACCAGCCGTCGATGTGGAGCGACACGCTGGAAGGCCCCGACCGCTGGCGCCACGTGATCAACGTCCTGACGCGCATCCGCTTCTGCCGCGCCGACGGCGCGCTCGATTTCAAGCTCAAGGAAGGCCCCGGCGCGGCGCCGCCGGGGCTGGTGCCGTGGTTCGAGTTCCCCGGCCGCGCCAGCGCTGGCGCGCCGATCGCATTCGGCCACTGGTCAACGCTGGGCCTTGTCAATCGTGCCGACCTGCTGGCGCTGGACACCGGCTGCGCCTGGGGCGGCTCGCTGACTGCGGTGCGAGTCGACGGTGGCCGCCGTGACGTCGTGCAGGTGGCCTGCGCGCCCTAACGGCCGCCGGAGTGAGAGAATTCGGCGCGATCCGGAAGAGTGGCAGAGTGGTCGATTGCACCGGTCTTGAAAACCGGCGACCCGCAAGGGTCCGTGAGTTCGAATCTCACCTCTTCCGCCAACCGTCCTCTGAGCGGGGGTTGGGAAACTGCCCTATCCCAGCGGCTGATCGCACTCACAGCGCATTCATTTGCGATTGGCGTGAAGATGCACACGGTTACACGACACACACGGCGCGCCGAAGGTCTGGGTGTTTTCTAGAATTTGCGCTGCTCGTGACGTCGCGTTGATTGGATCCATTTCATGTCGAACAAAGACTTCGAGTTTCGCCCCTCAGGCAGCATCGAATTCGAGAAAGTCGAGCCCGCCGCCGTGGCCGAGCAGTTGAAAGTGCCGGCTGACGATGGCCTGGACGGCGATCCCCTGTCGATCAACTTCGGTCGCCTCAAGGACCACAAAGCCAGCTCGACCGAACGCATGCTCGCCGGAGTCACGATCGACTGGTTGGTCGCGTTTCCGGTCGACTCCCGGCCCAAGGCACTCTGCGAGCGCTTTCCTCATGTGGCCAATCGGCTGGCGAGTGATTGGGCGCACGCGGCGCGCTCGGCGCTGAGCGTGCGGGTTCTGGCCGACGACGAACGCTGGGGCAGCGCGGGTTTTCCGGCCCAGGTGCAGAGCGAACTGCGACGCCTGCTGAAGTGAGGCCCGCGGCGGGCCGCCCCAAGCGGACCTAGGCCACGCAGGTACGGTTCTTGCCGCTGCGTTTGGCTTCGTACAGCGCCTCGTCGGCGCGTTCGATCGCCGCGTCCAGCGCCTCACCGGCGCGCCAGGCGGTGACACCGCCGGAGAACGTCACGAAGACTTCCCGGCCGTCGTGCATGAACAGGCTGGCCGTCAGTTCGCGCTGCAGGCGCGTCAACGCTTCCTGGGCCTGTGCGATTTCGGTCGCCGGCAACAGCAGCACGAACTCCTCGCCACCAAAGCGGGCGACATGATCGACCGGGCGCAAGGCCGCGCGCACGCGTGCGGCCAGCGACTTGAGCGCTTCGTCGCCGACGCTGTGGCCTAGCGAGTCGTTGAGCTTCTTGAAATTGTCGATGTCGATCAGCGCCACAGCCAATGGCGCGCTGCCGCGGCCGTGGCGCGCGCTCTCGGCCTCGAAGGCGTGGGCCAGGCCGCGCCGGTTGGCGACCTGGGTCAGCGCGTCGATCGAGACCTCTTCGGACAGGCGCCTCAATTCGACTTCTAGCTCGCGCACCCGGCCGGATAACTGTGCGGCTTCGGCCTGACCGGCCTGCAAGCGTTCGCTGGCGCTGGCCACTTCGGCCTCGACGCTGCGGCTGTGCTGGATCATGTCGCGCACCAGCGTGGTCAGGCTGTCAAGCGAGTCGGCCTGCTCGATGCTCTCGGCATAGGTGCCGAGTTGCGCTCCGAAGCGGCCGGTCCGGCCACCGAGATCGCCGAGTTCGGCCACCAGGTTGTGCACCAGTGTCTTCAAGGCCTCGCGAGCCCGGTCGCGCTCACCCTTGAGGCGCTGCTGCTGGCGCCGCGTTTGCGTCAGCAGATCATGGCTGGCGCGCACGCTGCGCACGCTGGGCACCGTGCCGTCGTCGGCCAGCCCAAGTCGGGCCTGCATCGCCTGGGCTTGGCCGCGGGCCCAGCTGTCGTCTTCGGCCAACTCGGTCAGGCCGGCCGTGAGTTCGCGTGTCAGGGCGGTCAACTGCGCCACCAGTTCATGGCGCTGCGCCAGCACACGGCGCGCCTCGCCGCAGGTGCGCTCGACTTCAGCCACCAGCGCAGCGTGGGCGCCTTCACTGTCGATACGGCGCGCCACGGCGGAGAGTCGGTCGGCGAGTTGCGTGGCGTGGGCTTCGCCATCCGGCAAGGCGGCCTGGACCGTGCCCTCCAGGCTGGCGACGATGGCTGCCCAGTGCGCGTCGACAGCGGCGGGCGCGGCGGCTTCAGCTCGCGCGGCCGGCAACTCGGTGAGATCACCGGGCAGGGTTTCGATGGTGGCGGCGTCGGTGTCGCTGTCCCAACTGGTGGTCAGGTGGCGCAGGCGATCATGCAGGAGCTGCACGTCGGTACGGCTGCTGCCGAGCACGCGTTGCAGGCTGTCCTTCTTGCGTGCCGCGGTCCATTGGCGGCCACCACGCTCGACGCCGCGCACCAGGCGCTCGATCAGCGAGGCCCACTGCGCAGCACTGACGCTGGCCGGGGCAACCACCGGTGCTGCGGCTGCCCCTGCCGGCGTGCCGGCCTCCTGCGCCCAGGCCCGGGCATAGTTCTCCGGCGTGGGTTCCTGCTGCGCCGTCGCAAGTCGGCGCAGGGTCGCCTTGGCCAGCTGTGCAGACGCCGGCACCGACGCGACCGCGGTCGCGGTCGCGTTCGTACGCGTGGAGCTTGCACGCAATCCGCCCGAAGGCGGTCCGGCACCCTGCGCGCGCGCGCGATCAACCATCAGCGTGCCCTAGGCGCGGCCGAGAACGCGCGGCGCGGGCTCGTCGCTGGCCGCGCCGATCCAGGGCGCCTTGCGCGGCAGGACGGTCTGCATGAGCCAAGTCTCCAGGTCACCTGGCGGCAAAGCCTTGGAGAACAGAAACCCCTGCATGATGCCGCAGCCCAGTCGGTGCAACACGTCCATCTGGCGCAGGTTCTCGACGCCCTCGGCGATCACTCGCAGGCCAAGCGAGCGAGCCAGAGCGATGACCGCGGAGACCACCGCCGAGCTCTGCGGCGTGATGCCGAGGTCGCGCACGAACGAGCGGTCGATCTTCAACTCCGAGATCGGCAGCGTCGTCAGGTAGGCCAACGAGGAGTAGCCGGTGCCGAAATCGTCGATCGAGATCTCGACCCCGATTTCATTCAGGCGATGCAGGGACAAGGACACGTTGTGCAGGTCCTTCATCAGGTTGTTCTCGGTGATCTCGAGCAGGATCGCCTTGTGTGGCACGCCATAGGCCGAAACCGCCTCGTGGATCTTCTCGACCAGGTCACTGCGCTCGAACAGCCGGCTCGGCAGATTGACGGCGATCGAATCGGCGAAGCCAAAACTTTGCTGCCAGATCTTGGCCTGCCGCGCGGCCTCGCGCACCGCCCACTCCGACAACGGCACGATCAGACCGGTCTCTTCGGCCAGCGGTATGAAGTCGCCGGGGGGCACCAGCACGCCGCCGCGCTGCCAGCGCATCAGCGCCTCGGCGCCGACCATCTTGGCTGCGCGCACGTCGACCTTGGGCTGGTAGTGCAGCACCAGTTCGTTGCGTTCGATGGCCTTGTGCAGGTGGCCTTCGAGTTCGATCTTCTCGCGCCCGCGGCCGCCCAGCTGGGGGGTGTAGACCGCCGCCGAATTGCGCCCCGCGACTTTGGCCGCATACATCGCGACGTCGGAGTTGCGCATCAGGTCGGCCAGATTCAGGCCGTCGCGCGGAAACAGTGCAATGCCCACGCTGGCGGTAACGAAACACTCCTGGCCGGCGACAAAGATCGGCTCGCGCATGGCGTCGAGAATCCGGTCGGCCACGCGTTCCGCGTCGGGGTCGTCAGTGACTTCAGGCAACAAGGCGACGAACTCGTCTCCGCCGAGCCGGCCAACGGCCTCGAGCGTGCGGTGCGAGCGCGCGCCAGCGGCTTCGAGCGCGCCTTCCATGACCTGGTCGCTGTGACGCACGCAGCCGCGCAGGCGACGTGCCACTTCCATCAGCAACTCATCGCCGGCCGCATGGCCCAGCGTGTCATTGACATTCTTGAACCGGTCAAGGTCGATCAGCAGCAGCGCGGCGTTGTGACCGAGGCGGCGCGCATGTTCGAGCGCTCGCTCGGTGCGCCAGATCAGCTGGCGCCGGTTCGGCAACCCGGTCAGGGCATCGAAGTTGGCCAGGTGGCGAATCCGGTCTTCGGCGACACGGCGATCGGTCACGTCCTGGAACACGCCGGTGTAGCCAATCGCGTGACCATGCTCGAACTCGGCCTCGGCCTCGACATGGACCACCCGCTGGCGGGTATCGAACAGCGTCACCGACAGGTCGGTGGCCAGGACCGCGTTGTGCGCCACCACCTCGTTCAACATGCGCATCAGGCCGCGCCGCTGGCCCGAGCCGACCATGCGCAACAGCGCGCGCAATTCGATTTGCTCGTCGGGGCTCTTGCCGAAAACGCGCAGGGCCTCGGGAGACAGCCAGAAATGGCCCAGGCCCTCGCCCCGTCGCCACTCGAAGCTGCCCATGCGGGCCAAATCCTGCGCGCGCGCCAGCTTGGATTTGCTGCGCTCGAGTTCGATGCGCGTGCGCGAGGCGCGCAACATGTAGCGCAGGCGCCCGCCCAACAGGCTCCACTGGGTGCTCTTGACGAAGAAATCGGTGGCGCCGGCACGGTAGGCGCGGGTGATCGAGGCGTCGTCGTCCAGACCGGTCAGCATCAGCACGGGCATCTGCGCGTAGCCCGGCAGCGCGCGCAGCGCCTGGCAAGTCTCGAAGCCGTCCAGGCCCGGCATCAGCGCGTCAAGCACGATCATGTCGGGAGCGACTTCGTCCAACACATCCAGCGCGGCCTTGCCATCGGTGACCTCGACGACGTCGAAGCCACGCTCGCGCAGCGCGACCGCGGTCAGCATCAGGCTGACTTCGTCGTCGTCAACCAGCAGCAAGCGCGGCCTCTCGGTGCTCTGCTCGTCGGCGAAGGTGAGGGGTTTGGTCATCGGCTCGGTCAGGGCTGGCGCAACGCAGCAAGCACACGCTCGCCCTCGGTTTTCAGGTCGTCGAAGAGCCCATCGAGGCTCTCCGGCAGACCTTCACGCAGCCTGCGCTCTATGTCGGCACATTGCTCGGACAACTTCAGTGCGCCCACGCTCGCCGAGGACGACTTCAGGGTATGCACGACATGGCGCTGACCCTGCAAGTCGGCGTCCTGACGGGCAATGCGAAGTTGTTCGAGCAGGCTGTCTAGTGAGCGGAGGTAGGTGGCCAGCACGCGCGCCAGCAGCCCGGACTTGCCGCCCGGGTCGAGTTCCTGCAGCCGCGCCAGGGCCTGCGCGTCGAGCACACCGGCTGTCGGCGGACCGGCCGAGGGGGAGGTGTCTGGCGAATCGGACATGGAGGGCAGCGTCGGGAGGGCGCACATTGCATAAGCGGCCGCAGCGGCAATTGTCGCCGACGGATGGCCGACCGGCGACCCAGTCGCTAGCGCCTCCCCCACGGTGCCACACCGCGGGTGTGGCGTATGCCACGAGCGCGGCGTGCTCATTGAATCTGCGCGGCCTGCGACAGCGCGCGCAGCACGGCGCGGTTGATTTCTCCCACGCCCATGAACAGGCGCTCGGCGCTGTCGCGAATGTCGAAGAGCGACTCGTTCTCGACCGCGCGCACAAGCTCCAGGAACGGCTGGTACGGGCCGACGCTGTCGACCAGCGCCTGGCGCACCGAGTCAGGCACCGGCACCGAATTCAGCAGTTCGGCGAAGGGTTGGCGCATCATGCGGTCAAGCAGTGAAAAGACACCGCAGATGAAGGCCTCGTTGCGCATCTGCTCGTCGTTGCCGTCGGCACTGGCCCGCGCCAGTTCCTCCATCAGCAGGCCGCGGCGCAGCGCGGCAAACGTGACCGGCTTCATGTCGCGGTCCTTGCTGGCCGAGGCCAGCAGCAGCGCCAGCCAGCGCTTCAGGCGCGCATAGCCGAGCAGCATCAGCGCATGGCGGAACGAAGCGACCTCGACGCGCAGGCCGAAGGCCGCGGAGTTGATGTAGCGCAGCAGCTTGAAGGCCAGCGTCGGGTCGAGCTTGAGGGTGTCCTCCAGGCGGTCGATCGATTCTTCCTTGTCGATGCGGCGCATCAGCTCGACGATCGTCGCCAGGTCGGACTGCACGCGCCCGCCGATGGGCTGCAGCGCATCGTCGATCGGCCAGCCGAGCACCGCCACCGCACCGCGCTTGAAGCTCGCCTCGAGTTCCACCAGCGTGCGCACACCCGCCTGCATGTGGCTGATCTGTCGCGTGACGCCGGGCGGCGCCTGGGCGTTGCTGCGCCGCTCGTCGGCCAGGTCAATGATTGCGTGTTTGAAGCAGGGCAACACGTCGCGCGGCAATTCGACACGCGGACGACCCTTGAGCAACATGGTGTTGCCGCGCCCGTAGAGGGCCAGCAGGGCCTGGCTGTGCGCGATATCGCAGGCCATGAAGGCCGGCACTTCGAGCATCAGGTTGGCACTCGGCTCGGCGCGCAACAGGTCGGTCAGCAAGGTCTCGCTGACGATGTTGAGCGAGACCTTGCCGCCGGCCTCGGGCCAGACCTCGGCGACCGCGGCCAGCAACTCGCCGGCATCCAGCGGCGTGTCTGGCCGCACCGGGAACACGGTCAGGCGGGTGGCGCTGACGCAGCGCTCGCGGTCGATCATCGGCGAGTAGCCGAGCACCACCTGGGCCAGGATCGGGTTGTCGTTGATCGTCATGGACGGCAGTCGGGACGGTATTTCAAGTGTTGAGGTACTGGAACAGCGACATGCGCTGGACCATGGAGTAGGTCTTCAGCGCCGCGTCGTAGCCGGTTTGCTGAGTCTGAAACTCGGAGATGGCCTTGACCATGTCCAAGTCTTCCGCATTAGAACGTTCAGTTTGCGCCGCCAGTGATTGCGCACCGATGCGGCCTTCGATCATGTCGGCACGATTCAACACTTCGCCGACCCGGCTGCGCAGCGATTGCAGCGCACCCAGCGAGCCGTCGATGTCCGACAGCGCGCGCTGCACGCCCTGGGTCACCGCGGCGCCGGTGCGCAGCGTCGTCCTTAGCTCGGCAATCGTGCGATCCAGGGTCTCGAAGACACTTCGCGTGGGTGCGGCCAGCCGGACCTCGAAAGCGTCGCCCACGGCCGGTTGGCCACTGACACTGAAGGCCATGCCGTCGATCTCCATGGCCTGGCCGCCCACATAGGGTCGGTTGCTGACCGCGGTGGCCGCACCGTCCTTGAGGATCGAGTACGTGGTGCCGGCGGGGGTGGTGGTGAAGTCGACGCGATAGACCAGCGCCGCAGGGTTGGGCGCCGCCGGCGGCGACGTGGCAGCGTAAAAGGCCTGCGGGTCAACGACACGGCCGCTGTCGATCCAGCTGCCACTGGCGTTGGGCACGGTGGCGGCATTGCGGGTCTCGAACAGGCCGTTGCCCGACGGCGAGGCCAGCCAGGCCGCCTGGCCATCGATGGATCGCTGCAGCGGCTCGCCACTGGCCACCTGAACCTCACCGGCCGTGCCGCGAAAACTCACGCCGCCCACGCCGTCGACGAATGGCGGCTGGCTCGCGCCTTGTCCGGCGAAGAGGTAGCTGCCGTCGGCGCTGCCGCGGTTGGCAACCGACAACAACTGCTGGCGGATGGCGGCCAAGCGTCCGGCCAGACTGGCGCGATCGGCGTCGCTGTAGGCACCGTTGCCGGCGGCGACCAGCGCCTCGCGGGCCTGGTGCATCAATTCGCCGGCGTCGGCCAGCGCGCCTTCGGTCAACACCATCGCATTGCGGCTGGCCTCGAGCGCGCGCTGGCTGGCTTCGCCGCGGGCCGTTGTGGCCAATGCGCGCTCGGCGCGTGCGGCCGCGGTCGGATCGTCGCTGGCCTTGGACACCCGCTTGCCGCTGGTCAGGCGCTGCTGAGCCTCACTCAAATCGCGCTGTCGCTGCTGCAGGCGGTCAATGCCCGTGTCGAAGGATTGGGCGGTGGTGATGCGCAACATGATGGTCAGCGTCCGGTTGCCTGCAACAAGGTATCGAACACGCTCTGAGCCACCTGCAGCACCTTGGCCGCAGCCTGGTAGCTCTGCTGGAACTGCAACAGGCGGGCGGCCTCTTCGTCCAGGCTGACGCCGGTTTGCGAGGCGCGCCGCGACTCCGCGCTGGCGGCCACGCCCTGCGAGATGTCGGCCGCCACGCGAGCGCTCTGCACCTGCACGCCGATGCCGGCCATCACGCTGGCATAGGCGTCGGTGATGTTCTGGCCGTCGACCATGCGCTCGTCGCGCAAGGCCACCAGCGCCAGCGCGTTGCCGTTGTTGGCTTGCGGGTGCGCGGTCTGCGCGACCGCAAAGCTGTCGCCACTGGCGGGAACGCCCTCGAGCTGCAACTCGAAGCCGTTGAGTGAAATCGGCGCGCCGGCCGTCCAGTTGCCGGTGCCGCTGGACACCAGGGCATTGCTGGTGCGGTCACGCAACTCCCAGGCATAGGCGCCGCTGGCGTTGGTGAAGGCGATCGTCGCCGTGTTCTGCGGGTTGACGCTGGCCGAGACGACGCTCAGGCTTCCCACGCTCGCGGTGCCGGTGTTGCCGATGCCGCGCACGGCTTCCAGCGGCGATGCGGCCGCGAGGCCACGCGGGTCGGCGAGCACGCGGCGCATCTCGTTGGCCGCGCGGGTCAGAGGTTGCAGGAGGAAGCGGTCACCCGCCGCGGGCGCCGGCACGCCCACCGTGATAGCCATGCCGTCGAGCGTCGTGCCGCTGGCAATGCTGCGCTGCACGCCGTCGGACAGTCGCGTCACCAGGTACTGGCCGGCATTGGCCGGATCGCTGCGCAGTTCGTATTCGCTGGCCCGCAACTGGCTTGCATTGGTCACGGCCACTGTCACCGAGGCCAGGAAGTTGCCGGCCCCATCGCGGCCGTTGGTCGCTGCCGGCAAGGCAATCGGTGCACCGACGGCAAACAGCGGCGCGCCGCTGCCGGGGGGGGTGCGCAGATCCAAGCCAAACGCTTGCTGCTCGTTCAGGCGCGTGGACAGCGCCGTGGCCAGCTGGCCGAGCTGATTGCGCGCGCTGGCCAGGTCTTCGTTCTGGAATCGCAGCACGCCGCCCAGGCTGCCGGTACCGACCAGCGCCGGTGGCAAGGCGCGGGTCACGCCGTTGTCAATGATGCCCACGGCCTGGCGCGAGATGTCATAGGCATCGGGCACCATGACCAGCTGGGTCGCCGAGCGCCCCAGCACCAGGCGCTGACCACTGGCCATGAACACGCCCAAGCTGCCATCGTCGGCGGGAATCGCCGTCACGGGCAAGTAGCTGCTCAACTCGGAAATGAGCTGATCGCGCTGATCGAGCAAGTCGTTGGCCGGCTGCCCGCTCCCGCTCGCACGCGAAATCTGGTCGTTGACCAAGGCGATGCGCGAGCTGAGTTGGTTGACTGTAGCGATGCCGTTGCGCAAGTCCTGCGTCACACCGTCCTGCAGGGCGTCGAGCTGGGCGCCGGTGGTCGCGAATCGCGAGGCCACTTCCTGCGCCCGCGCCAGCACCACTTCACGTGTCGACGAGTCCTGCGGCCGGCTGGCCAGGTCGACCATGGCGTTGAGCAGCTGACCCGAGGCGTAACCCAGGCCCTGCTCGCCCGGCGGAAACAGCTGTTCGAGCCGCGTCAATTGCTCGAGCCGCGCCAGGTCGCCGGCACTTTGGGACTGAGCCGCCGCCGCTTCGCGAGTGAGGAAGGCGTTGTGCGAGCGCGTGATCGTGGCCACGTCGACACCCTTGCCGAAGAATCCCGCGCCGGTGAACTGGCCGCCTGCGGACTCGAGCTCGACCTGCTGGCGCGAGTAACCCTGCACGTTGGCGTTGGCGATGTTGTGGCCGGTGGTCTGCAGCGCCGCGAAGTTCGCGACCATCGCGCGCATGCCGATCGACATCAGGTTTGACGTGCCCATGGCGCGCTAGTCCTTCAAGCCAGTGAACGCTGCAGGCGCAGCGTGGTGTTGATGACGCGGCTGAGTTTGTCGGCGTAGCCCGGATCGGTGGCGTAGCCGGCGCGCTGCAGCCCCTGGGCGAAGTCCTGCGCGCTGTGGGCGTTGGCCACCACGTCGCGGTAGCGCGGGCTGGTTTTCATCAGCCGCGCGTAGTCTGCGAATGACGCCTCGTAGCTCGAATAGGCGCGAAAGGTCTGGCTGAGCTTCCTCGCCTGGCCGTCGATGTATTCAGTGGTCACGATCTTGGTTGTCGCGCCCTTCCAGTCGGCGGTGGCCTTGATGCCGAACAGGTTGAACGAGTTCGAGCCGTCGGCCATGCGGATGGCCTTCTTGCCCCAGCCAGTTTCGTGTGCGGCCTGCGCGACCATGAAGGACGCCGGGATGCCCGTCTCATGCTCAGCCTTCTGCGCCCCCTCGGAGTGCATCGCGACGAACTCCTGTGCGCTGCTGGGCGGCCGCAGCGGCGTGCGCTGGACCAGCGTATTGATTGGCGGTACGGCGGGCTTGACCCCCTTGGAACCTTCGGCGGCCAAACCCATCTGGCGCTCGAGCTGGCGCGCGATGGCCTCGGACAGACCGCCCTTGATCCCGGTCATCTTGGCGGCGAACTGCGTGTCGAGCATTTCTGTGCCGAGCTGCGTGCCTGGGTTGTCGAGCATGCCCGAGCTCATCGTGGCTTGGCGCATCGACTTCATCAGCTCCTGCATGAACAGGCCCTCGAACTGCTTGGCGGCCTCCTTGATGGCCGACCGCGGATCGCGCGCAGCGGCGGTGCGCAGCGTGGCCAGCGGATCGGCGTTGAGCCCGGCGACGTTTGCCATCTCAGTGACTCCGACGTGCTGCGCGGGACGCGAGCCCCGCGCAGTGGTGCGCCTGCCCAAGCGCGCGCCGCGGATCGGGCTCTGCCCGGCCGCTGGCGTGGCCCCCCGGGGGGAGGCGCCGCAGGCGCTTCGGGGGGGTCATATCACTTCGATCTCGGCGTGCAGCGCACCCGCGCTCTTCATCGCCTGAAGGATCGCCAGCAGGTCCTGCGGCGTGGCGCCGAGTGCGTTCAACGCCTTGACCACGTCAGCCAGTTTGGTGCCAGCAGGCATCTGCACCAGCGCACCGCCTTGCTGCGTGATCGAAATATCGGTCTTCTCGGACTGCACCGTCTGGCCTTGCGCCAGCGCATTGGGCTGGCTGATGACCGGCGTCGAGCTGATCGTCACCGACAGGCTGCCATGGGCCACCGCGCAGGCGGCCAGCGTGACCGCCTCGTTCATCACGACCGAGCCGGTGCGCGCATTGAGCACGATGCGCGCGGCGGGCTTGGTCAGCTCGAGCGGCAGGTTCTCGATGTCGGCGAGAAAGGCCACGCGGTCGTCGATCGCAGCCGGCGCGCGCACGCGCACGACGCGGCCGTCGAGGGCAAGCGCGGTGCCCTCGCCCTTGGCGCGGTTGATCGCGCGGGCCATGTCGCGGGCGGTGGCGAAGTTGCTGCTCGCCAGGTCGAACTGCACAAATTCGCCCTGCGCCAGCGGGGTGGGCACCGCACGTTCGACCATGCCGCCTTGCGGCACACGACCCGCGGACAGGTGGTTGATCTGGACCTTGGAGCCCCCCGCCGAGGCGCCGGCGCCGCCGACCAGCAGGTTGCCCTGCGCCATGGCGTAGACCGCGCCATCGACGCCCTTGAGCGGCGTGGCAATCAAGGTCCCGCCGCGCAGGCTCTTGGCGTTGCCCAGCGAGGCCACGGTGACGTCGATGGTCTGGCCCGGTTGGGCGAAGGCCGGCAGCGAGGCCGTGACCATCACCGCCGCCACGTTCTTGGGCTGCATCTGCACGCCGGGCGGTACGGTGACCCCCATCTGCTGCAGCATCGCCGCAAGGCTTTGCGCCGTGAACGGCGCGCCGCTCGACTGGTCGCCCGTGCCGTCGAGACCGACGATCAAGCCATAGCCGACCAATTGGTTGGCGCGAACGCCCTGCACCGTGGCCAGCTCCTTGATGCGGGTGCCGGCATGGGCCCCGGCCGGCCACCACAGCGCCGCACTGGCCGCGACAAACGCCAGGCCGACGGCGGTGCGCAACCAACGTTCGATGAGGTTGTCGATCGGCATCATGGTTCAGATTGGCAAGACATTGAGAAAGAAGCGGCCCAGCAGACCCATTACCTGCGCATCGGCCTGCTGGCCGCGGCTGCGGTGTTCGACACGCACGTTGGCAACCTGCGCGCTGGGTACGCTGTTGCCGGCCTGGATGGCCCGCGGATCGACCTGGCCCGAGAAACGCAGCACGTCGACATTGGCGTTGACGCCGATCTGCTTTTCGCCCTGGATCAGCAGATGGCCGTTGGCCAGCACGCCCGTCACGACGACCGTGATCGTGCCGCTGAAATCATTGCTGCTCTCGGTGGCGCCCTTGCCGCCGAAGGAATTGCTGCCGCTGCCGCCCGCGCTGGCGCGGGCGAACGAATTTGGCGCGATCAAGGGGAGTGCGGTAATGGCCCCGCTGAGCTGGCCGCTCTTGTCGATCGACGACGTCGACTTCTGGCTGGCACTGACCTTCTCGACGATCTGCACCATCAGCGTGTCACCGGGCAGGCGTGCGCGGTGGTCTTCGAACAGCGGCCGGTAGGCCGCGGCCTGGTAGATCGCGCCATTGGCGGGCGCCGGCGCGGCCACATGCGGCGCGGGCACGACCTGGGGCCTGGCGCCGATATCGACCGGCGGCACGCGGTAGTGGTCCACCATCGCGCAGCCGCTGGCGCTCAGCGCCACGGCGCACACCCGGAGCAGACGAGCGATCACAACTGCCCCAGCTTTTGCAGCATCTGGTCGGAGGTCTGGATCGCCTTGGAGTTGAGCTCATAGGCACGTTGCGTGGCGATCATCGCGACCAGCTCCTCGACGACGTTGACGTTGCTGGTCTCGACATAGCCCTGCTGCAGCATGCCCAGACCATTGCTGCCGGGGGCGCCGGCATTGGGCGTACCCGACGCACCGGTCTCGGCCCACAGGTTCTGGCCCTTGGGCTCCAGGCCCGCTGCGTTGACGAAACTCGCCAGGCTCAATTGCCCGACGGACTGTGGCGTGGCTTGGCCGGGCAACGCCACGTTGATCGTGCCGTCGGCCGCGATCGTCACGCTCTGCGTGTTGCCCGGAATCGTGATGCCGGGTTGCACGGTGTAGCCGTTGTTGGTGACCAGTTGCCCGTTGGCGTCGACCTTCAGCGAGCCGTCGCGGGTGTAGCCCGTGGTGCCGTCGGGCATTTGCACCTGGAAGAAGCCATTGCCCTTGATCGCAATGTCGAGGTTGTTCGAGGTCAGCTGCAGGTTGCCCTGGCTGAAGTTTCGCGAGGTCGCCACCGCGCGCACGCCCAGGCCGACCTGAAGGCCGGTGGGCAATTGGGTCTGGTCGCTGCTCGCAGCGCCGGCCTGGCGCAGGTTCTGATAGATCAGGTCTTCGAAAACGACATGGCCGCGTTTGAAGCCATTGGTGCCGACGTTGGCCAGGTTATGCGAGATGGTGTCCAGCTGGGTCTGCTGGGCCTCCATGCCGGTCTTGGCAATCCAAAGCGAACGGATCATTTGCGCACTCCTTGCGGGTTACATCGATCATCGGTCTGGCTTGAGGTGACCTACCGCTTGATAAGCGGGTGTTATCGGGGCTTTCTACTCGTGCGTGAGTCGGCGCCGGGTGTGCCCCGGCGGGCAGTCACTTTCTTTCTGGCGGCTCAGAAGAAAGTAACCAAAGAAAGAGCGCCTGAACACGTGATCATTCGCGGCTGCGGTTGCGCTTGATGCCAGTGCGCTGCCACAAGGCCTGACCCGGTACGGGCACGAGTTTCGATTGCACCGCGGCGCACCGCGCTTGGGTCGCGACACAGGGTGGGGAAGTCCGTTTGGCTCAATGCAAGCGCAGGCCTTACCGGATCAACCAGACTTCAGCGCGCGAACAGAAAACGCTTTCGCAAACAAGCCCAATGATTCGTGTTGGGCTCTTTCTCTTTGGTTACTTTCTCTTTGAGCCAACAAAGAGAAAGTGACTGCCCGCCGGGGCACTCCCGGCGCCGACTCGGCAAGAGAAGAACGCGCAGGAGAAGAACGCGAAGAATCACATCCCGTTCGCGGAAAGCAACTTCGCAGCGACCTGCTCCTGCCGCTCCGCAGTCTGCAGCAACTTCATTTGCTGCTCGAACTGCCGACCCGCAGCAATCATCGCCACCATGGTCTCGACCGCGCTGACGTTGGAGCCTTCAAGAGCCCCGTCCTGCAAGCGCGCCGTCGTGTCGGCTGACAAGTCGCTCTCGGCACGAAACAAGCCGTCATGGCCGCGCGTCAACGCGGCCGGTGTCTCCGGCGTCACGAGCTTCAATCGACCAATCGATGTCGACCTGCCATTCACGCCCTTGGCACTGACCGTGCCGTCGCCCGCGATGCTGAGCTCGCTATTGGCCGGCACGCTGATCGGGCCGCCATCGCCAAGCACGGTCAAGCCGTTCTTGCTGACCAGCACACCCTCGGCACTCACGTCGAGCGCGCCGGCCCGGGTGTAGGCCTCGGTGCCGTCCAGGCCCTGCACCGCCAGCCAGGCGTTGCCCTTCATGGCCACATCCAGGCTGCGGCCGGTGGCCTGCACGGCACCCGGCTGGTGGTTGGCGCCCACGGTGGACTCGAGCGCGTAGACCCGCGTCGACGCGCCGCTGCCCTCCACCGGCACGGCGCGAAACGCCGCCAGCTCGGCGCGAAAGCCGACCGTCGAGACATTGGCCAGGTTGTTGGCGAGCACGTCCTGACGCTGCATCGCCGCCTTGGCGCCCGACATCGACAAATAGATCATGCGGTCCATGGCAGGCCCTCAGTGAATGCGGATCCAAGCGCGGCAAACCCAAGCGGACGCCGTGGAACCGGCTTCGCCGGGCCACTGGCGGCGCCCCCCGGGGGGAGGCGCCGCAGGCGCGTCGGGGGGATTCATTTCAGCGCAGATTGACCAGCGTCTGCAGGACCTGGTCCTGTGTCTTGATGGTCTGCGCATTGGCCTGGTAGACACGCTGGGCGGTGATCATGTTCACCAGCTCGGCGGTCAGGTCGACGTTGCTCTCTTCCAGCGCACCGGACTGCAGCACGCCCAAGTTGCCCTCGCCGGCCACGCCCAGGATCGGGTCACCCGAGGCGAAACCACGGGCCCAGACGTTGCCGCCTTGCGGCTGCAGCCCCTGCTGGTTGCGGAAAGTCGCCAGCTCGATCTGCCCGGCCGGATTGCTCTGGCCGTTGCTGTAGCGCGCCATTACGATGCCATTGGCTTCGATGCTGATCCCGGTCAGCTGGCCGGGCGCATAGCCGTTCTGCGACAGGTTGGTGACGCCGAAGCCGGTGCCGTACTGGGTGGCGCCACTGAGGTCGAGCTGCACGCCAGGGATGGCCAAGGTCTGCGCGCCCACCGCATTCGCCGAGGCCGGGATGTCGAGCGTGACCGTGCCCACCGGTGCCGTGGGCGTGCCGCCGTTGGCTGGGAAGTTGATCGTCGTCGAGGCCACCGGTGCGGCCAAGGTGCCGTTGATCGGCGTGCCGTTGGCGGTGACGAACACATTCCACACACTGGTGGCGGACTTTTGAAAGTAGTAGGTCAGCGCGACGTCCTGGCCCAGGTCGTCGTAGACCATCAGCGAGGTGGCGTTGTTGTAGGTCCGCGGGTCGCTGAAGTCGATCGCCGGGCCGGCGACCGGCGCAGTCACGGCGGCACGCGAGTCGAGGTTCATCTCCAGCTCGATTTCGCTGGTGGCCTGGGGGTTGATGCCGGCCGTGGGCAATTGCAGCGCGAGGGCGTTGCCGGGCTGGATCACGCCGGCGCCGTTGGCTGGGTAGCCCATCAGTCGCTGCCCCTGGTTGTTGACGATGTAGCCCGTGCGGTCGACCTTGAACTGGCCGTTGCGGCTGTACATGGTCGGGTTGCGTCCGTCGCTGACCTGAAAGAAACCCGCGCCGTTGATGGCCAGATCCATCGGGTTCTCGGTCGACGTGATATTGCCTTGCGTGAACTGCTGCGAGACCGCAGCCAGCGTCGTGCCGATGCCCACCGCGTTGGCGCCCGCGCCGTTCAGCGCGTTGGCATACACGTCGGCGAACTCGGCGCGCGAAGCCTTGGCGCCGAAGGTGTTGGAGTTGGCGATGTTGTTGCCGATGACCTCGAGGTTCTTGCTCGAGGCATTGAGACCTGACAGACCTTGCTGGAAACTCATGGGATGTCCTTTGCGTTCAGTTGAATGCTCTGATCTGTGAATACGAGACGCTGCCGTTCAGGCGCAGCTCCAGCGTCAGGTTGTCGCCACCGGTGGCCACCGCGTCGACGCGGTCGCGCATCAGCGGGGTGGCGTTCACGTTCGCGCCGCCACTGCGGGCGACGACGCGAAAACGCTCACCAAGCGTGGCGTCAACGCCAGCCGGCGGGGTCCATTCGAAACCGTGGCGGCCGCTGCCCTCGGCACCCAGGTCGATCGAGTCGATGACATGGCCGCCGGCGTTGAGCACCTCGATGCGCACGCTGTCGGCGGCCGAAGCCAGCTCGAAGCCGCCCTGGACCAGACCCGCGTCGTTGGCCGAGAGGCGGTCGCCGGGCAGGATCACGTCGCGGCCGACCAGCGCAGCGCCTTGCAGCGCCTGCATCTGCACGAACTGGCGATTCAGCCCCTGCACGGTGGTGTTGAGCTTGTCGATGCCGCTGACCGTGCTGATCTGTGCCATCTGGCTCGTGACCTGCGCGTTGTCGAGCGGATTCAGCGGGTCCTGGTTGCTCATCTGCGCCACCAGCAGCTTGAGGAAGCGGTCCTCGCTGGCGGCTTCGTTCTGTGTCCTGAGCGGCGTTGCGGCCGACGGGCTGTTCAGCGCGGTGAATGAATTCACGGTTGGCATGGTTCAGATCCTGGTAGGCATCGAGATCAGCTCTGTCCCAATTGCAGCGTCTTCTGCAACAGGGTCTTGGCAGTGTTCATGACTTCGATGTTGTTCTGGTAGGAGCGCGAGGCCGAGATCATGTTGACCATCTCCTCGACCGCGTTGACGTTGCTGTAGG
>JANMSS010000012.1:0-7532 GCA_031389585.1 Burkholderiales bacterium
CCTGCAGCTCGACAACCGCATCATCATTGCGCCGATGTGCCAGTACTCGGCCGTTGACGGCACGCCGGGCGACTGGCACCTGATCCACCTGGGTCAGCTGGCCCTGTCGGGCGCAGGGCTGCTGATCCTGGAGGCCACCGCGGTGTCGGCCGAAGGGCGCATTTCTCCGGGCGACCTGGGCCTGTACTCCGACGCCAACGAGGCCGGTCTGGCGCGGGTGCTGCGCGTGCTGCGCGAGGTTTCGCCGATCAAGCTCGGCATGCAGCTCGCGCACGCCGGGCGCAAGGCGTCGAGCCGCGCGCCTTGGGCGGGCGGCTCGCAGATTCGCGCCGACGAGCCCGAGGGCTGGCAGGCCGTGGCGCCCTCGGCGGTGCCGATCACGCCGGCCGAAGCCGCGCCCACGGCGCTCGACCGCGCTGGCCTCAAGCGTGTGCGCGAAGAGTTTGCTGCCGCAGCGCGGCGCGCGGCCAGGCTGGGCCTGGACGCTCTGGAGGTGCACGCCGCGCATGGCTACCTGCTGCACGAGTTCCTGTCGCCGCTGGCCAACCGGCGCGACGACGAATACGGCGGCAGCCTCGCCAACCGCATGCGCTTTCCTCTCGAGGTGTTCGATGCGGTTCGCGAGGCGTTCACCCACGACAAGCCGGTATGGGCGCGCATTTCGGCCACCGACTGGGTGCCCGGCGGCTGGGACATCGAGGGCACGATCGCGCTCTCCAACGAACTCAAGGCGCGCGGTTGCGCGGCGATCCACGTCTCCAGCGGCGGCGTGTCGCCGCAGCAGGCCATCAAGCTCGGGCCGGGCTACCAGGTGCCGTTCGCGCAGCGGGTGAAGTCCGAGGTCGGCATCACGACGATTGCGGTGGGCCTGATCACCGAGCCCGAGCAGGCCGAGGCGATCATCGCCAACGGCGAGGCCGACGCCATCGGCATGGCGCGGGCGATTCTGTACAACCCGCATTGGCCCTGGCATGCCGCGGCCAAGCTGGGCGCTCAGATCACGGCCCCGAAACAGTACTGGCGCTCGCAACCGCGCGAGTTCAAGGACCTGTACAAGGGCGCGACCTTCGGCGCACGTTGACCCCGACTGCACTGCGCAGACAACAGCACAAGGAGCCCCCATGAACCTCGAACTCAAAGGCAAGCGCGCGCTCGTGACGGGTGGCAGCCGGGGCATCGGCAAGGCGATTGCCCTGTTGCTGGCGCAGGAAGGTGCCGCCGTGGCCCTGCTGGCGCGCAACGAAGAAAGGCTCGCCGATGCCGCCGCCGAACTCGCCACCGAGACGGGAGCCAAGGTGGTCGGCGTCAGCGGTGACACCACCAGCGACGAGCAGGTGCATGCCGCCGTGGCCCAGGCCGTGAAGCTGCTGGGCGGAAGCATCGACATCCTGGTCAATGCCGCGGCCGAGCCGGCGGGCTTTGCCGGGCCGCCCAAGCTGGGTGAGATCACGGGCAGCTACTTCCACGCCGAGATGGACACCAAGGTGATGGGCTACATCCGCTGCGCGCGCGAGGTGGCACCCGGCATGCGGGCGCAAGGCTGGGGCCGCATCGTCAACATCAGCGGCCTGGGCGCGCGCCAGACGGGTAACGCGGTGGGCAGCATGCGCAACATCGCAGTCGCGGCGCTGACGAAGAACCTGGCCGACGAACTCGGGCCGCACGGCATCAACGTCACGGTGGTGCACCCGGGCCTGACGCGCACCGAGCGCACCGCGCCGCTGGTGGCCGCGCGCGCGGCGGCGCAGGGCGTGCCGCCGCAGGCCGTCGAGGAACAGATGGCTGCTGGCAACAGCATCCACCGTATCGTCGATGCCAGCGAAGTGGCCAACGTGGTGGTCTTCCTGTGTTCGCCCAAATCGCGCGCCATCAACGGCGACGCCATTGCCGCCGGCGGCGGCGCGCCGCGCAGCATTCACTACTAGCGCGCTGCGTCGGCGGTGACCGACAATCAGCCCCATGGCCAAAACCGTTCCACCCCTCACCCCCGCCCAGATTGCCCGCGCCATCGAGGTCGCCTGGGATGATCGCCCGCCCTTCAATCGGGTCCTTCGCGAATGCGGCCTGTCGCACGGCCAGGTGGTGCAACTGCTCAAGCGCGAGCTCACGCCGAATGCCTTCAAGGTCTGGAATGCGCGCATCACCACAGCGCGAGGCCAGCCGGCAGGTTCGGGCAGCAGGGCACCGCGGTAACGCAGCCCAACTCGACACGGCGCCGTTGGGCTTGATCCATGTCGGCGTGCCCAGTGTCTAGCCGGAGTACAAAGACACTTGATCGTGGGTGGAGCCTGCCGATGTCGGAGCCCTTGTCGCGCACTGTGTTGCCAATGATGCTGGCGCTAGCCTTTACGCTCGCGCACGCGCAATCCGCCCCGGCGGGCGGCACTGTGGTGCCGTTGTCTCGCGGACAGGCGCTGTACGACACGCATTGCATCGCCTGTCACGACACTCAGGTGCATTGGCGCGACGCGCGGCGGGCAACCGACTGGGACAGCCTCAAGCGTGAGGTTCGCCGCTGGCAGGCGACCAATGCGCTCGCTTGGACCGAGGCCGACGTGGTGCAGGTGGCGCTCTACCTCAATGGCACCTTCTACCGCTATCCGCAGACTTCGAATCTGGTGGCTGTGCTGTCGCCGTGGCCGTAGCAAGCAGCGCGGCTACTGGATCAGCAACACGCGCATGCCCAGGGGCTTGCCGCCGGCGCGGTCGAGCACCTGGATCGTCGCCTGGCGCGGCTTGAAGCCTTCGGGCAGCGGTTGCTTGCCGCGCACGACTTCATGGCTGCTGATCGACAGGTCAACCGGCTTGAGATTGACCGTGGTTTCTGTCCCGCGTGCGGTGGCGCCGACCACGCTGAGCTGCATCACGCCGGCCATCGGCTTGGCGGCGTCGCGACTGCGCGTGAGCACAACGTCGTAGGCCAGCGCGCCGCCCTGGGCCGTGAGGCGCCCGGCGCGAACCTCGACCGTGCCGCCGCGCGGGTCGGGCGGCATGGTGGCGATCACTGCGTCGAGTTCGCTGCGCAGGCGCTGGGCGGCGGCGCGTGGCGCGGCGAGCTCGGCGTCCTGGCGCTTGTTGTCGGCGAGCGCCGCGGTCAGCCGCTGGGTGGTCTCGCCGAGTTGCGTTTGCAGGCGCTGGCGCTCGGCGTCGGCCTGCTCGAAGCCGCTGCGCAACTTTGTCGACTCGTCGGCTGACAGGCGCGGCGGCAGGTAGCGCTCCTGTACGAATACGACCGCGCCGGCGCCCAGCGCAATGCCCACGAGCAGCAGCACCAGCCAGCGCGGCAGTCGCCAGCGCGAGCGCTGCCGGCCATAGCGCTCGAACACGACAGGTTTGGATTGGCCGAACATGGGTTGGGTCAGTGGTTTTCCGCGGGCAAGGGCGCAAGGGTACAACCCCGCCAAGGATCTGTGTTTGTTTCAAGTATTGACACGAGGCTTATGCTCGATGCGACTTTCCACCCGCTGAAGAAGGAGCCACTAGCATGGCCAAGTTCGCCAACATCCTGGGCACCGTGGGCAACACGCCGGTGGTGAAGATCGGCAAGCTCGCGCCGCCCGGCGTCGATCTGTACGTCAAGATCGAGGCCTTCAATCCACTCGGCTCCGTGAAAGACCGCCTGGCGCTGGGCGTGATCGAGGACGCCGAGCGCAGTGGCGCGCTCAAGCCCGGTCAGACCGTGATCGAGGCCACCAGCGGTAACACCGGTATCGGCCTGGCGATGGTCTGCGCGCAGAAGGGCTACCCGCTGGTGGTCACGATGGCCGAGAGCTTCAGCGTCGAACGCCGCAAGCTGATGCGCTTTCTGGGCGCCAAGGTGGTGTTGACGCCGGCCGCCGAGCGCGGCACGGGCATGGTCAAGAAGGCCAATGAGCTGGCGCAGGCGCATGGCTGGTTCCTGACGCGACAGTTCGAGAACGAGTCGAACCCCGACGTGCACAGCCGCACCACGGCGCGAGAGATCATCAACGACTTTGCCGGCGAGCGGCTCGACTACTGGGTCACCGGCTTTGGCACCGGCGGCACCTTGAAGGGGGTGTCCAGGGTGCTGGCCAAGGAGCGTCCCGACACAAAAATCGTCGTCTGCGAGCCGGCCGACGCGCCGATGCTGAGTGATGGCGGGCCCCAGGAACGCAACCCCGACGGCTCGGCGGTGAAAAGCCATGGTGCGTGGAAGCCGCACCCGCTGCAGGGCTGGAGCCCTGACTTCGTGCCCAAGCTCACCGCTGATGTCGTGGCCACGGACGTCATCGACCGCGTGCTGACGATTACCGGGGCCGAGGCCATGAAATGCAGCCGGGATCTTGCGCAAAAGGAAGGCATCTTCGTCGGCATCACCGCGGGTGGCACCTTCGCTGCTGCACTGCAGGTATGCAAGGACGCGCCCAAGGGATCGGTGGTGCTGTGCATGCTGCCCGACACGGGCGAGCGCTACCTGAGCACACCGCTGTTCGCCGATATCGCGGTCGACATGACCGAGGATGAACTGGAGGTGATGCGCTCGACGCCGAACTTCCACCTGCCGCCCAAAGCCTAGGGCGGCGCCTGCTCTTCGAGATTGCTCAGTCTTCGAGGAACAGGGTTTCCAGCCCTGAGGGATGGGCACCCATGGTGGCGCGGAACAGCCGTTCGTCGGTGGCGCGCAGGCGCCTGCAGACTTCGCGTCCGATGTTCATCTGGATCAGCGCGAACTGCTCGGCATCGTGCTCGAACAGGCGCAGCAGGTCGGCAGCGTTGAACTCGATCGCGCGGCAGGCTTCGACCGCGCACACCGAAGCGCTGCGTGGACACAGATCTAGCAACGCCATTTCACCGAAGCAGTCGCCCGCGCCCAGTCGGTGCAGTTCGGTGTCGTGACCCTGCCAGCCCTTGATCACCACCGCGCGGCCGCTCTCCAACACGAACATTGAGCTGGCCAGGTCGTTCTCACGAAAAAAGAATTCGCCTGCCTGGACTGTGAGCTCACGCGCCTGCGCCAGCAGGAACTGCAACGTGGCCTCGCCGATCGCGCCAAAGATCGGCATGCGTTGCAGCAGTTCGGTTCGCGTGGAGGGCAGGATGTTCATGGCGACGGCGCTCCGAGGGCAGCCGAGGCCCAGTGTAGGGCGCGCCGCGAGACGCGGTCGTAACGACAGGTGCACGTGCGAACGGTTAGCATGCCCGTCGAGGTTCACAGCCGATTAAGACGAGGGCACACGATGGGATTGCGCGACAGATTCGGGCGTTCTTTGCGACTGGCAGTTGTCGGCGGCGGGCCCGATTCATGGATCGGTCAGATGCACCGTGGCGCCGCCGAGATGGACGGCTGGTTTCGCGCGACGGCGGGCGTGTTCTCGAGCGACGCGGCGCGCTCGCGTGCTACCGGCGTGGCGCTCGGCCTGGACCCCGCCCGCAGCTACGGCGACGTGGCCGAGATGCTGAAGGCCGAAGCCGCGCGCGCCGACCGCGTCGATGCAGTGGCGATCATGACGCCCAACGACACCCATTACCCCTACGCCGCAGCGGCGCTGGACGCCGGCTTCGATGTGATCTGCGACAAGCCGGTCACGCATGACTTCGCGCAGGCCTGCGACCTGGTCGCGCGAACCCGCAAGCATGGCCGGCTGTTCGCGATTGCCCATGGCTACTCGGCCTATCCGATGACCCGCCACGCCCGACAACTGGTGCGCGACGGCGTGATCGGGCAGGTTCGGATGGTGCAGGTCGAGTACATCCAGAGCGGCTTGGCCACGCGCCTCGAGGACGGGCCGCAGAACAGCCGATTGCAGTGGGTGCTCGACCCGCAGCGCAGCGGCCTGGCGCTGGTGATGAGCGCGATCGGCTGCCATGCACAGCAACTGGCGTGCTTTGTGTCTGGCTTGCAGGTGGCGCGGCTGGCCGCTGACGTCGGCACCTTGCTGCCGGGCCGAAAGGTGGTGGACCATGTGTCTGCCCTGCTCGAATTCGCCGGCGGCGCGCGTGGCACCTTCACGGCCAACCAGGCCGCCGCGGGGGGCGAGAACGACATCCGCCTGCGCGTCTACGGCGAGTTGGGCATTCTCGAATGGTCGCATCGCGACGCCAGCTACCTGAGGCTCGCGTTGCAAGGCGAGCCCACACGCACCATCGGCCGCGGCGACACCTACCTGCCGCCGGCGATCATTGCCGCGGGCCGCACGCCGCGCGGCCACCCGGAAGGATTGCGCGAGGCCTTTGCCAATATCTACGCCGAGTTCGCGCAGGAGCGCATGGCGCGAGAACTCGGAGAGGCCGTGGCCGAGATGCCCTATCCCCGCATCGAGGAGGGGGCGCACACGATGGCCTTCATCGAGGCCTGTGTCGCGTCGCGAGCGCGTGGCACCTGGGTCGACGTGGCGCAAGTGCCCGCCGGTTGAATCTGTTTTCAAGCCCACAGCTCGGGAGGTGAGCCCATGCTCGTCAAGCAAGTCTGGACCGGAAATTCGTACCGCAACTTCAACTACCTGATCGCCTGCAGCGAGACCGGCGAGGCGCTGGCGATCGACCCGCTGGACCACCAGAAGTGTTTGAAGGCGGCCAAGGACGCGGGTTGGAGCATCACCCAGATCCTGAACACCCACGAACACCATGACCACACCGGCGGAAACGAGGCGGTGGTGCGCGCGACGGGAGCCAAGGTTTTGGCGCACAAGAATGCCGGCGGCAAGATCCCGGGCATGGCGCGGGGCTTGAGCGCGGGCGACATTGTCAAAGTCGGCAAGACAGTCGAGCTCGAGGCCCTGGATACACCGGGGCACACCCTGTGCCATATCTGCCTGAAGTCGCACACCGAACAGCCCGCGCTGTTTTCCGGCGACACGCTGTTCAACGCCGGCGCCGGCAATTGCCACAACGGCGGCGACGCGGGCGAACTGTTCACGACGTTTTCGCAGCAGCTCGCCAAGTTGCCGCCGTCGACCCTGGTTTATCCGGGCCACGATTACATCGAGAACAACCTTGGCTTCACGCTCGACCGCGAGCCCGACAACGCGCAGGCGCAGGCCATGCTCGACAAACTGGCGGGCCAGGACCTGGACCGCGCCTATGTCTCGACGCTCGAGACCGAGATGCAGGTCAACACCTTCTTTCGCCTGAGCAGCCCGACCGTGATCGCGAAGTTGCGCGAAGCCTTCCCCGACTTGCCCGATCAGCCTGACCCGCGTACCGTGTTCGTGAAGCTGCGCGAGTTGCGCAACGGCTGGTGAATGCAGCAGCGCGCCTCATCGCGGCGCGTTCGGTCAGGCGGAACACGACAGTGGCTGCTCGTCGATGCGCAGGCCGGGCCCTAGAATCAATTCACAACCACGAAAGTCGATCATGAAACGTCCCGCTCCAATCGCCGCTGTGATTGCCGCCACGCTCGGTCTGATGCTGGCTTCAACAGCCGCGAGTGCGCAGGCCGACTACCCCAACAAGCCGATCCGGCTCATCGTGGGTTTCGCCCCCGGCGGCTCGACCGACATCGTCGGGCGCATCGTGGCGCAGCGCCTGGGCGAGCGGCTCGGCCAGACCGTGGTGGTCGACAACAAGGCCGG
>JANMSS010000100.1:0-7015 GCA_031389585.1 Burkholderiales bacterium
CGGCGTCCTCGACCGGGCGCCGATGGCCGCGCGGCTACTTCGGCGCTGCCGCCACGGCCTGCTGCAATTCAGTTTCGAGCCAGGGCACCAGCCGGTCGAACACCTGCGACAACGCCTGCGACAACGCCGCCGCGGCAGCGGGCGCGTCGGCGCTGGCGGTGGGCACAGCCACCTCGAACCGTTGGCGTGCAATCCGAGTACGGCTGCGGCGGTCGAACAGCTCTGCGGTGAGCGCCAGGCGGCCCTGGCCCGGCAGTACGCTGACGTCGTGATGCAGTGCGTCGATGGCGATGGTGAGCAGCCAGTCGGCGCGCAGGGGGTCGCCGACGATGCCCACCGCGGCGGCTACGCCGCGTGCTTCCAGGCGCTGCTGTAGCAAGCGCGGCACCCGCCGCAGCGGCCGCTCGGTCCACGACGCGAACTGGTACTGCGCAAACTCGTGGGGCCGCCGCGAATACGCGATCGAGACGGTGTCGGCGGTCGCATCGGCCGGCATCGGCTGGATCAGCAACGCGGCCACCGCGGGCTCGGCACGTCGCGGCGCTGGCGCGCTGGCGTCGTGCAGCAGGTACTGGGCCTGCGGCGGCACGTCCCCGCCCAGGCCGACCGACACGCAGGCCGACAGCAGTGACAGCAAGCACAGGACGCACGGCACGAGAGGAGCCCGTCGGCCGGCCCAGGGCGTCACGGCAGTTTCTCCCCGGGTCCGAGCTGCGACTTGTTCGGCCCGAGCAGCGCCGCACGCGGCTCGCGCAGGCGGTCGAATACGCGCGTGGCCGACTCCACGCTCGAGCGCAGCTCGGTCACCGCCGTGCCGAGTTGGTCGTCCAGGTTGGCGGCCGAGTCTTCGAGCCGGCGTGCCGTGGCCACGGCCTGTTGCTGGATCGCTCCGGTGGCCTGGCCCACCCGTTGCAGTGCGTTGCGGGCTTCTGCCAGCGTGGTGTCGAGGCCCGCGCTGCTGCGCTCGGCCACGGTGGCGATGCGCGTGCCCGAGCGCGCCAGCTCGGCTGCACTCTTGCCGACGTCGGCGGCCGCGCTGCCCACCCGCGCCAGCGTGCCGTCGAGCGCCATCAGGCGCGCGTTCAGGCCGGCCGACAGTTCGCGCAGGTTTTGCAGGGTCGCCTTCAGGGCTTCGCGGTTGTCGGCATCAAGCACCAGGTTGATGCTGTTGAGGGCCTCCGCGGCCATTTCGCCAACCTGATTGACGCGCCCGGTAATTTCATCCATGTCGGAGCGGCCCTCGGCGATGACCGGGTAAGTCTCGCCCTCGGGCACCACCGCGAGCGGCTCGCCGGGCGCGGCAGGGTTGACGAGCGTGATGGCCGCAATGCCGGTGACGAAGTTGCGCGTGACCACGGCCGCGGTGTTGGTGCGCACCGGGGCGCGACGATCGACTCGCACGACGACCCGCACCCGATTGAGCGTGGCGCCCCAGAGCGCGTAATCCTCGACGCGGCCGACCTTGATGCCGCGCAGCGAGACGCCGCCGCCGATCTCCAGGCCATCGAGCGCCTGCTTCTCGAAGTGGATCGCAAAGTGCGCGAAGTCGTCCTTGCCGCCGATATTCTTCAGCCACACGACCCCCGCCACCAGCGCCGCAATCAGCACCAGCACGCTGGCGCCCACAAAGGTGTACCGAGCCTCAGCTTCCATCGCTGGGCATTCTACGGACCGCGAAGTACTCGCGAATCCAATCGTCATCGACCGCCATGACTTCCTTGACCGCACCGTCGGCGAGCACGTGGCCGTTGGCGAGCACGATCAGGCGATCGACAACGCCGTGCAAGGTGTCGAGATCGTGCGTGATCAGGAACACCGAGAGGCCGAGGTCATCGACCAGCGACCGCACCAGGCGGTCGAAGCCGCGCGCGGTGATCGGGTCCAGCCCGGAGGTCGGCTCGTCGAGGAACAGCACCTCGGGCTCGAGCGCGATGGCGCGTGCGACCGCCGCGCGCTTGCGCATGCCGCCCGACAACTCACTCGGCATCTTGGCCCCGGCATCGGCCGGCAACCCGGCCTGCAGCAGGCGCAGCGCGACCAGGCCGTCGATGGTGGCCTTGGACAGGCGCGTGTGCTCGTGCAGCGGCACGGCGACGTTCTGCGCCACGCTGAGCGACGAAAACAGCGCGCCGTCCTGGAACATCATGCCGAAGCGCCGCCGCACTGCGTCGAGCTCATCGGGCGCCGAGGTCCACATGTCGGTGCCCAACAAGCGCACGCTCCCGGCGGTCGGGCGCTGCAGCCCGATGATCTCGCGCAGCAGCACCGACTTGCCGCTACCGCTGCCACCGATCAGCGCGACCAGGGTGCCGCGCGCGACGGAAAACGACACGCCATCGTGAACCGTCTGGGTGTCGAAGCGTGTGACGACGGCGTCCACCTCGATCACCGGCTCCTGGTCGCCGGTCATATGTCCAGCGCCTGCATCAGCACCGCGAAGACCGCATCGAGCAGGATCACCGCGACGATGCTTTGCACCACCGTCGAGGTCGTGGCGATGCCCAGAGCGCGCGTGTCGCGGCCGACCGTCATGCCCATGCGGCAGCCGATCACGGCGATGACGATGGCGAACACCGGCGCCTTGGCCAGGCCGACGAAGACGTGGCGCACATCGAGGGCCTCGCGCAGCCGCGCCAGGAAGGGCGCGGGCGTTACATCGAGCATCGGCCCGGCAATCGCCATCGCCCCCACCAGGCTCATCACGTCGCCGACGAAAACCAGCAGCGGCAGCACGATCATCAGCGCCAGCACGCGCGGCAGCACCAGCACCTGCATCGGCGACAGGCCGAGCGTGCGGATGGCATCGGTTTCTTCGGTCAGGCGCATCGAGCCGAGCTGGGCCGTGAAGGCCGCGCCCGAGCGGCCGGCGACGATGACGGCGACGATGATCGGCGCCAGCTCGCGCGTGGCGCCGATGCCCACGCCATCGACGACGAAGATGTTGGCGCCGTATTTCTCGGCCTGCAGGCCGAGCAGGTAGGTGAGCACGACACCGATCAGCATCGTCACCAGGGCGACCACCGGGATCGCCATCAGCCCCGTCTGCTCGAGCTGCACCGTCAGCTCGCGCAGGCGCAGTCGGCGCGGCTGCGCCAGGGCCTCGGCGAACGCGACCAGGGTCGCGCCGAGAAAGTTGACATGGCCGCCGAGCAGGCCGGCCAGCACGATCGCCTGGCGACCCAGCAGCGCCAGCAGGCCCGGCCGGTGCGCTGGCGGCGTCGCTGCCGTCGCGTCGAAGTGAGCCTGCACCTGTTCGACGATGCGGCCGTTGGCCGCGCTCAAACCGAGCCACGACAGTCTGCGCGGTGGCGCTGGGGCAGTTTGCAACGCGCGCAGCAGCACCAGCACTGCGGCCGAGTCGATCGACGCCAGTGCGCTGCCGTCGATGACCGCCTCTGGCGGCAGGGCCAGCCCGGCCAATGCGGCCTCGATCTCGGCCAAATGCTGCAGCCGCCATTCGCCCGTCAAGTGCAGCGTGGTGCGCTCGGCGCCGGTAACGACTGCGAACCAGCGTGCGTCGGGCGCCGAGGCGCCACCGCCGAGCCGCTTGGCGATCACCACTGGTTGCGAAGCTCGCGCAGTTTGACGAACACGGTTTTGGGGTCCGGCTTTTCAGGCAGCTCGGGGAAGCTCTCGCGCAGGCCGGCGATGACGCTGGCGCTGTCCAGGCGCAGGAAGGTGTTGATGTCCTTTTCCTCGCCCAGGGTCGTCACGCGCGCCGTCGCCGCGTCCTGCCCCGTCACCGCGGGCAGCAGGGCCTGCGCGGCCTGGTTGTCGGGCTCACGCGCGAGCGTGAAGCGCAGGTTGTTCTCGATGTAATCGTGGCCGGGATAGACGCGCGTGTCGTCGGGCAGGCGGGCGAGCTGGTCGGCAAAGCTGGCATAAATGGCTTCGGCGTTGCCGCCGTTGTGGCAGTTGCCGGCGCCGGCATTGAACAAGGTGTCGCCGGAAAACAGCGCCGGCTCATCGCCGTGCGCGCGCAGGCAGATGTGGCACATCGTGTGGCCCGGCGTGTCCAGGCATTCGAGCTCGACGGTCTTGCCGACCTTGATCACGTCGCCCGCCTTCACACCGCGATCGACCCCGGCAGTGCTGGCCCCCGCCCGGTGGTGCGCGATCAGCTTGGCGCCGGTGGCCGCGATCACCGCCGCATTGCCGCCCGTGTGGTCGTGGTGCTCGTGGGTGTTGAGCACCTGCGTGACCTGCCAGCCGCGGGTCTTGGCGGCGGCCAGGCACTTGGCGTGATCCAGCGGGTCGATCACCAGCGCCTCGCCGCTCTCGGGGCAGGCGATCAGGTAGTTGTAGTTGCGGTAGGCATTGCCGGTCCAGACACGCTCGACGATCATGGTTAGCCCCGAAGCTTGGATCGGCCATTGTAGGAATCGCGGCCGCAGGTCGATCTGCCCCCCCTAGCGTCGCGCGCCGGCGCGCAACAACTCGCGGGCAATCACTGTGTGCCCGCGCTGCTCGGCATGTGCCAGCGGCGTGACCCCTTGGGCATCGGCGAGGTTGACGTTGGCGCCGCGGGCCACGAGCAAACGCACGATCTCGCTGTGCGCAGCGCCGCCGTCGCCCAGGATGATGGCTTCGAGCAAGGCCGTCCAGCCGAGGCGATTGACATGGTTGACGTCGATCTTCGTCTGCAGCAACTCACGCACGGTATCGACATGGCCATGGTGGGCCGCGGGGATCAGCGCCGTGCCGCCATAGCGGTTGGTGCTCTTCAGGTCGGCGCCGGCAGCCAGGGTCAGGCGCAGGATCTCCAGGCGACCTTCGGCCCCGGCATAGAGGAAGGGCGAGTCCTGGAGTTCGTCCTTCGCATTCACGTTGGCGCCACGCTCGATCAGCAGGCGGGCCGCATCGATGCGGTTGGCCTGCGTCGCGGCCAGCAAGGCGCTGCGCTTCTTGCTGTCAGCCGCATCGACCGGCGTGCCGGCATCGAGCAGGCGCCGCAGCGCAGACATGTCACCGGCCTCGGCAGCGGCGACGAGCGCATGCGGCGAAGCCCGGACCATCGAGGGCCAGGCTGCTGTGGCGACCAACAATGGGCGACGTTTCATCGCGGCGGGCCGGCGTCAGTCAGCGCTGGGCCATGAACCATGCGCGAGATGCCGGCCCAGCCGGCCGCCGCCTCGCACATGCGGCACGGCCGCGGCGTGGAGACGAGCGTGCAACCCGACAGATCGCGTGTGCGCAGGCGCCGACCACCGCGTCGCCACGCAGCACGACGGCGCAGACCGCAAGCGTTCGAGTGCGGGGTCATGACGGCATTGTGTCGCTTTGCCGCGTGCGGAATGCGCCGGGGGTTAAAGCTGTCTCACGGCGAAAGAACTTCACAAAATTGGTCGCTTCATCGAAGCCGAGCTGGTCACCGATGGTCGAGACGGGCAACAAGGTGTGGGCCAGCATGCGCTTGGCCTCGAGCACGATGCGGCTGACGAGAAACGCCTTCGCGCCGACGTCGGCCACTTCGAGCGTGGCGCGGTTCAGGCTCTTCTCGGCGCAGCCCAGGTGGCTGGCGTATTGCGCCACGCGGTGCCAGCTTCGGAACTCGCGCTCGACGGCCGTGCGGTAGCGTCGGAAGCGCTGCAACACGACGGGCTCAAAGCGTTCGTCCCGCGTTGTCGGCGCATGGGCCAGATGCAGGCGAATCAGCAGCGCATGGAACTGGCTGCGCAGCAAGGCATTCACTGCGGGCGCCGCGACGGGGCCTTGCGCGTCCGCTGCCATGCGCTCAAAGGCTTCCGTCACCGCTTGGCTCACAACGCCCGCCGTCTGCACATGGGTCGGCAAGGCTTCGACCTGGCGGAAGAGTTCCAGATCGCCGACCGGCGTCGTGGCTCGCTGCGGTTGCAGCAGCTCGGAGCGAAAAACCAACAGCCATCCTTGCCAGCGGGCCTGGTCGCCAAAGCGATGCACCTGCCCCGGCTGGAGCACGAGACACGAACCCGCTGCGCACTCGACGCTGCCGAAATCGACCCTGTGCACGTAGCGGCCTGCGGTGATGTAGATCAGGCAGTGGAAGTCGATGCGCTCCACGCCGCGGTGCTCAATCAGCCGTATGCGGCGGCGCAGCTCGGCCGCCGGGTACAGCTCCATGTCGAGCCGATAACCGGCCGGCGGCGTGTACTGAACCGCAGTGACAGCGCGGCGCCATGCGGGACGCCCCTCTCGCGAAGTCTTCATCGTGTCCCGTTTTTACCATTTTTGATCGCGGATCGACCTCGAAGGAATCGCGTCATTGCTTCACCATTGCTTCCGTGCCATTCACATCGACTCGATAGGAGACGGATCATGTCAAGCAACCACGTCACCCAGCTCGGAACCCTTGGCATCGAAGTCAGCGATATGCCCGGCTGGGAGCGCTTTGCCACCCAGGTGCTCGGCCTGGAGCTCGGCGGATCCGACCCCGACGGCACGCTGTTCCTGAGGATGGACCAAAACCACCACCGCATCGCCTTGCACCCCGGTGTCCGCGACGACCTGGCCTATGCCGGCTTGGGAGGCCCAGGACGAAGCCTCGCTGCGCGGCATCGCCGAACGCCTGGCGTCGCAAGGCGCCGAGGTCGCTTGGGGCACGGCGGCCGAAGCCCGGGCGCGTCGCGTCATGGGTCTGATCAAGCTGCGCGACCCCAGCGGCGTGGCCACCGAGGTCTATTGCGGTCCCCTGGTCCAGGCCGACCGGCCCTTCCGTTCGCCGCGCGCCATCGGTGGCTTCGAGGCCGGCAAGCTCGGCATGGGCCATATCGTGCTGAGCGTGTATGACTACGAGGCGAGCCTGCGCTTTTACCGCGACGGACTGGGTCTGCGCATCAGCGACTTCATCGAACTCGATATGGGCCCGGCGGGCAGCACGATGGTTGCTTTCTTGCACAGTGGCCCGCGCCACCACTCGATCGCGATCGCCCAGTTTCCGGCAGCGAAGCGCTTGCACCACTTCATGCTCCAACTGCGCGACATCGACGACATCGGCAGCACCCATGACCTGTGCCAGGACCAGCGCGTGCCGATCGCT
>JANMSS010000114.1:0-9928 GCA_031389585.1 Burkholderiales bacterium
CGCCATCACCATGGCCGCCTCGGGCCATTGGCCGATGACGAAGGCGCCCGTCACTGCCACCGTCATCAGCGCGTTGATGTTCAGCCGGCCATGGCGCAGCGAGACCAGGCCCTTCTTGTAGACGTCGAACCCGGAAGCCCAGATCGCCGCCGCCGCCACGGCCAGTCCGACGCCTTGCCAGACCCGCGTGTCCGGCGCGAAGAAGCCCACCGCCTCTGCGGCAATGGCCAGCGCGAGCGCCAGGCCCAGGCGCTTGAGCTTATCGCCGCCGTGATCGTGATCGTGACCGTGGGTTGCCGACGGCGCGGTTCCCGCCGCAGCCGAAACCTCGTCCGTCACCGGCTGCGGATCGAAGCCGCTCTTGCGGATGGCGGCCAGCGCCTGCTCGATGGCGGCGGCCGGCGCATCCACGGCCAGCGTGCGCCGGCCGAGGTCGAATGTCAGCGAGCGGATGCCGGCAATGCCCCGCACGACGCGCCGGATTTCGGATTCCTCGACAGCGCAGTCCATGTCCGCTACGCGGAACAGGGTTGTCGCCGGGCTGGCGGCAGGCCGGGTCGGCAGGGCGGCCGGCGTCAGGCCGGGCGCGCAGCAGGCGTCGTCGACGCAGGTTGCGGCCAACGCTTCGGGTGTAGTTCGCGTTCGATTCACGGCGGTCGCCTCTGGGGGGTGAGCCGGCATTGAAAACCCTGAAGCAGGTGTAGAGTCAAGCGACCCGCTGAAAGGAAAATCCCCATGCGCATTGGCGCCCTTGCCAAAGTCACCCGTACTGCGATCGAGACGATCCGCTTCTACGAGCGCGAAGGTCTGCTGCCCGCCGCCGCGCGGGCCGACAACAACTATCGCCTGTACACCGACGCGCATGCCGAGCGACTGGCCTTCATTCGCCATTGCCGCAACCTGGACATGACACTCGACGAGATTCGCTCGCTGTTGCGATTCAAGGACGCGCCATCGGAAGATTGCGGCGAGGTCAATGCGCTGCTCGACGAGCACATCGGCCATGTCGCGCAACGCATCCGCGAGTTGCGATCGCTCAAGGATCAACTCGAACTGCTGCGTGCGCGATGCCGCACGCCGCAGGCGACGAACGAATGCGGGATCCTCGCCGGACTCGACAATGCCGCGGTCACTGACGCCAAGCGGGCTCCACACCGGCACATCCGCGGGGCGCATTGAGCCCGAGGCGTGTGGTCAGCGGCCAGCTGAGCATCGAGCCGCACGATCGCTTCTCATGCGCTTGACGTCCGTCGCCCAGCTGCCTGAATTCAACGTGATGCTGTTCGCGTTTTTGCTGAACTATCCATGGGAATTCATTCAGGTACCGCTGTTCGAAGGCATGGCCGGCCAGCCGCATTGGCAGGCAGTGAAGGCGTGCACGCAGGCCGCGCTGGGCGATGCCGTCATCATGCTCATCGCCTACTGGGGAGTCGCCGTGCTGAGACGCAACCGTGCCTGGATCGTCGCACCGTGCTGGCGCGATCTGTTGCTGCTGTCTTGCATCGGTGTGGGCATCACGGTCGTGATCGAACTGCTGGCCCTGAACGGCGGGTGGGTGACACGCTGGACCTATTCAGCGCTGATGCCAGTCATCCCCGGCTTGGGCGTCGGGCTGATCCCGGTATTGCAATGGATCGTCTTGCCGCCGCTTGCGGCCGCGCTCGTCGCAAGGCAACTGCGGGGGCGACAAGACTCACCGTCCTGATGCGTTGACTCGAGAGCCGCGATTTGTCGTTGACGGCCATCTCAAACCGCAACCGAGCAACTGTCTCAACCCGCGCAGCAGGAGAGTTGAGACACATCCTTGGTGAAGGCCTGCGCCGCGAGCTTGAGCCCCTCGACCATCGTCAGGTACGGGAACAGCTGGTCGGCGAGCTCGTGCACGGTCATCCGCGCTCGAATTGCGATGGCTGCGGTCTGGATGAGCTCGCCTGCCTCAGGCGCCACCGCTTGCACACCGAGCAGCCGGCCGCTGCCCGCTTCGACCACGATCTTGATGAATCCCCGCGTGTCGAAATTCACCAGCGCACGCGGCACGTTGTGCAGCGCCAGCGTGCGGCTGTCGGTGGCCAGACCGAGGCCAGCGGCTTGCGCCTCGTCCAGGCCGACGGTGGCAACCTGCGGATCGGTGAAGATGACCGCGGGCATGGCCGACAAATCGAGCGTCGCCGCGCCGCCCATCATATTGATTGCGGCACGCGTGCCTGCCGCGGCGGCGACGTAGACGAACTGCGGCTGGTCAGTGCAATCGCCGGCCGCGTAGATGTTCGCAGCATTGGTGCGCATGCCGGCGTCGACGACGATGCGACCCTGTGTGTCGACGCGCACGCCGGCAGCGCCCAGGTGCAGATCCGCCGTGTTGGGATTGCGGCCAGTGGCGATCAGCAAGCGATCGGCATGCACGCTGCGTGGCCCCATGGTCAGCCTGAACTCACCTGCTTCGTGCACCACGCGGCTGGCCTGCATGTGCGCCTGCACGTCGACGCTCTCGGCGCGGAAGGCATCGGCCAGCGCCTCACCGATAGCGGGATCCTCGCTCGACAACAAGCCATGGCGCGACAGGATCGTCACCTGGCTGCCCAAGCGGGCAAAGGCCTGGGCCAACTCGACGGCGACCACAGACGAGCCGATCACGGCCAAGCGAGCGGGAATCGCTTCGCTCGCCAACGCTTCGGTCGAAGTCCAGTACGGCGTGTCGGCCAGTCCGTCGATCGCAGGAATCGCCGCGGTGGCGCCGGTGGCGACCAGGCAGCGGTCGAAGGCCACTGTCTGCTGACCACCGGCCGCAAGGTCGACCCGCAGCTGGCTGGCGCTCTCGAATCGGGCCTGGCCGCGAAGCACCGTGATCGCGGGTGTCTCTCGCAGGATGCGTTCGTACTTGGCCTCGCGCAGTTCGTCGACACGCGCCTGCTGCTGTGCCAGCAGCCAGGCCCTGTCGATCACGGGCGCGGCCGAGGTGATCCCGCCGTCGAAGGGGCTGTGTCGGCGCAGGTGGGCGACATGGGCAGCGCGGATGAAGATCTTGGACGGCACGCAACCGACGTTGATGCAGGTACCGCCGATCACGCCGCGTTCGATCAAGGTCACGGCGGCGCCCTCTTGCGCGGCCTTGAGCGCCGCGGCCATCGCCGCACCGCCGCTGCCGATGATCGCCACGCGCAGGGCCGCATCGGCCGACGCGGCAGCGCGAGGCGCGTCGATCGTATCGAGGCCGGATGACGTACGCTCGCTGGCGAGCCGCGCCTGGCCCGACGACTCGCAACGGTTCATCGGCTACTTGGCCAGCGTGGACGGGTAGCCCGCGTTGGTGGTCGCCTTGGTCAGCGCGTCGATGTTGGTCTTGCTGTCGTCGAAGGTGACTCTGGCCAGGCGTTTGTCGAAGTCGACTTCGGCCTTGCTAACACCGTCAACCTTGGTCAGCGCCTTCTTCACCGTGATCGGACAGACCGGGCAATCCATCGTCGGCACCGACAAAGTCACGGTGCGCACGGCAGCCCAGGTCGGCGCGGTCAGGGCCAGGGCGCAGGCCGTGGCGATCAGAAGCTTGTGCATCTCGAACTCCTACTCAGTAGAACCAGGGCGCAACCCAAGGAAAGGTCAAACCCACAAGGACCAGCGCCGCAACGGCCCAGAACAACAACTTGTAGCCGACTCGCACCGGCGGGATGGCACAGACTTCGCCGGCCTTGCACTCGGCGGTGGGCCGGAAGATGCGCCGACGAGCGAAGAACAGCGCCAGGAGGGCCAGCCCGATGAACAGCGGTCGGTACGGTTCGAGCGCTGTCAGGTTGGCGATCCAGGCGCCACCGATGCCCAGCGACAGCAACACCAACGGGCCCAGGCAACAGGCCGACGCCAGGATGGCGGCCAAGCCGCCGGCCGCGAGGGCGCCGCGCCCGTTGCGTGTTTCTTCCATCGGTCGGAGCTGGGTTATCTCATTCATGCGATTAAGCTTAGGGCCGTACTTTGGTACGGAGTCAAGCGGCATGAACGATCACCCTGAGACCCTCACGATCGGCGCCGTCGCCGCCTCGGCAGCGGTCGGCGTAGAAACGATCCGCTTCTATCAGCGAAAGGGGCTGTTGGACGAGCCCGAGCGCCCCCAGGGCGGCATTCGCCGTTACGGCCAGCACGACGTGGAACGCGTGCGCTTCGTCAAATCAGCGCAGCGGCTGGGCTTCAGCCTGGATGAAGTGGCCGGGCTGCTGGTGCTGGAGGACGGCAGCCACTGCGATGACGCGCGTGTGCTCGCCCAAGGCAAGCTCGCCGACGTGCGCGCCCGGCTGGCCGATCTGCGGCGCATCGAGCGCGCGTTGAAGACGATGATCGAAAGCTGCAGCGAACACCGCGGCAACATCTGCTGCCCAATGATCGCGGCGCTGCAGTCGCGCTCCAAAAGCTAGTCGCGACGGCGCGTCGCCGCGTGCGCTCAGACCGCCGTCAATACCAGGCGATGGCTGCACTCGGCACGGGCAACGCGTCAGGCGCGGCCCGTTCGCCGGGCTCGCATGACAACGGCGGGTCCCGTCAGGCGATATTCGAGAGTTCCAACCCGACGGAATTGCCGCCAGACTGCGGCTCGACGAACACGCTACCACCGTGCATGGATGCAATCGCCCTGACGATGGCCAGGCCCAGGCCGTGACTCTCGCCGACACGGGCGCGTACCTCATCGGCACGATAGAAACGGTCAAACATCCGCGCGGCGACCTGCGGCGCAATGGGCACGCCTGGATTGAAAACTGAGACACGAACGCGACCACGCGTCGACTCCAGCTTGACGACGATGCGCTGACCCGGGCTCGTGTGCTTGATCGCGTTGGACAGCAAATTTGCGAGTGCCCGCCTGATCAACGCAGGATTGCAGAGTGCACTGCCTGAGCCTTCGCGCACGGCGTCGACCTGCGCTTCTGCCAGAACTGGTTCGTAATACTCGATCATCTTGTCGGCCTCAGCCGCGAGGTCGGCATGCTCCAGGCCCTGCGCTCGGTCACCCTGATCGGCACGTGCGAGAAAGAGCATGTCGTTGACGAGATCCCTGAGCTGCTCCAGGTCTTCGAGATTCGACGCCAGCGTTTCGCGCAGTTCTGCTGGCGGCGCGTCATTGGACATGACGAGTTGGGTTCCACTGATCAACGTCGCCAAGGGCGTGCGCAATTCGTGCGCGACATCCGCATTGAAGGCCTCCATCTGTCGGTAGGCGCCTTCGAGCCGGTCCAGTACGGTGTTGAACGTGGAGACCAAGCCCTGCAGCTCCTCGTCCACGTCGTTGTCCGACAGTCGCAGCGACAAGGAGCTCGGCGTGATCTTGGCGGCCTCGATCGACAGTCGTTTCACCGGCGCCAGGTCGAACCAAGCGGCCAGGGCGCTGAGCCCAATGGTCAGCAACATGCCCAGGAGGCAGACGACGATCACCACGTTTCGATAGGTCAATAGCAACTTGTCTCGCGGGCGACTGTCGATCGCGACGCGAACCTTCAAGGGGGGCAAGGGCGCTGTATCGGGCAGGGTGGCATCGATCGCGTCCATCGGCACGCCGTCGTCGGCCAAGATTCGCAAGTGGCCGGGGGTACCCAAGCGTTCAACCACTTTCGCGGGTTCCCCACCGTAGTTGACAGTGCCGTCGGACGATTCCAGCCAGACCCGAAACTCCTTGTGGCCGATCAGCAAGTCATCCAATCGGTGACGCAACGCCTCTATGTCGCGAGCCGGTCGCGCCTCCTCGATGTAGTGCCGAACGACCTCGATCTTGCCGCGCAACTCATCATGGCCTGCCTGCGCGAATTCCCTGGCCAGGGCGTGGTGCAGCAGGATGCCAGCGGCAGCGAAAACGAGCAGGGCGATGCCACTCACCGCCACGGTCAGCCGCAGCGAAATCGATCGGGGCAACAACCTCACCGCGTGCCTGCCGCGGCTGGTTCACGCCGCTCGAGGACGTAGCCCATGCCGCGCACCGTATGCAGCAGTTTTTCCGGAAACGGGTCGTCGAGCTTGGAGCGCAATCGTCGTACCGCGACCTCGATCACATTGGTGTCGCTATCGAAGTTAACGTCCCACACCTGCTCGGCCAATACCGTTCGCGACAGCACCTCGCCGTGCCGGCTGAGCAGCAGCGCCAGCAGGGAGAACTCCTTGGCCGTGAGGTCGAGCCGCTGCCCGGCGCGGTGCGCCTTGCGACGCGCCAGGTCCAACTCGAGATCACCGAGTTGCAGTAGGGCGGCGGTCGGCTGCGCCTTGCCGCCGCCGCGCCGCAGCAACGCTTGGACGCGGGCCAGCAGCTCCGAAAAGGAAAATGGCTTGACCAAGTAGTCGTCCGCGCCGTCGCGCAAACCGCGCACGCGGTCTTCGACTTTGTCACGTGCCGTGAGCATCAGTACCGGCATGTGTTTCGTCTTGCGCAGCGCGGACAAGACGCCGAATCCATCCAGGCCCGGCAGCATGACGTCCAGCACGACGAGGTCGTACTCACCCTCCACAGCAAGATGGCGCCCGTCGATGCCGTTCCGGGCCACATCGACGACGTAGCCGCTCTGGCCCAAACCCTTCTTCAGGTACCCCGCCAGCTTGGGGTCGTCTTCGATGACAAGGATGCGCATCCGGCGCGATCTCCAATTCACAGGCCCGCAGCGTCAGGCCGACATGACCAATTCGTAATGCAACCGTCAGCGCCCGGCGCGGTCGAGCTTCCTATCGTGCTCCACATGAAACGGTCATCGTTTCATCGCCGTGAAGAACACGGTGCCAGGCGATTTTCAGCGAAGGGACACGATTATGTCGATGCACCAGGCCGACCTTGTGGGGACAGTGGCAATGGACGCGTACCTGGAGCGGGCTTGGCGCTCTTGCACCGAGCAACCTCGTCCATCGGCAAGGCGAGGTTTCGGCGGATGGCAACTGCACCTGGGCTGGCGGCAAGCAGGGCCGAACGATGCTTACACATGCCTACACATGACCAATCTGTAATGAAGCGGCCAGCATTGCGTCGGGGACGACGGTCTAAGGTGCGCAAGACGCTGTGCCGGCCAGTCGATGCCGATGAAGCATAAGCCGGTGCGCGACACCGAAATCACGGTTAGAAAACCCGCCGGTCACTCCACACACGAAGTGGCAGGCTCCCTCCGATCACAAAGGATTTCCCATGCATTTCAGCAAACGTACGATGGCCTGCGCAGTTCTGGCGAGCCTGCTCGCCGTCGCGGGCGTCGCGCACGCCCATGGCGACAAGACACACGCCAAGCCAGCCGGCCCGGTCAAAATGGAACAGAAGGACTGGGGCATCGCCGGCAGTGCAAAGGCTGCTGTTCGCACGATCGAGGTCAAGATGACCGATCAGATGCGCTTCACGCCCGATCGCATCGAAGTGCGCCAAGGCGAAACCATTCGACTCGTTCACGTCAACGCGGGCAAGGTCATGCATGAATTCGTGCTCGGCACGAAGAAAGAACTCGACGAGCACGCTGCCCTGATGAAGAAGTTCCCTGGCATGGAGCACGACGAGCCGTACATGGCCCACGTCGGTCCGAACAAGACCGGCGAGATTGTCTGGACTTTCAATCGCGCTGGCGAGTTTGACTTCGCGTGCCTGCTCCCCGGCCACTACGACGCAGGCATGGTTGGCAAGATCAAGGTCGTTGACTCATTGCTCGCCAGCAAGTGACGGGCATGCTGATCGTGGACGAGGCGCTTTGGCGATCCACCGTCCACGACGGCCTGGCTACCGTTTCAACCAACGCTCCACCCGATAGGAATAACCCATGAAGAAGCACATCCTCGCATTGTTGGCCACGACTGCACTGGCCATGCCGGCATTCGCGCAACAGGCCGCGGCTCCGGCCGACATGGCCGACGGCGTTGTCCGCAAGGTCGACAAGGACACCAAGAAGATCACGATCAAGCACGATGAGATCAAGAGTCTGCAGATGCCACCCATGACGATGGTGTTCCAGGTCAAGGATGCGACCATGCTCGACAAGGTCCAACCGGGTGACAAGGTGCGCTTCAAGGTCGAAATGGCCGGCAGTGCCATGGTGGTGACGGACATCAGCGCGGTGAAGTAACGCGGCCCGTTGGCCAAGACACCGATCGCGAGTCGATCTCCTCCGGGCGTCGAGCTGGCGGGCGTCCTTGCGCACGCGCATGACCTCCATGAGTGTGTGCTTCACGAGCCAGGCGATCTTGTAGCAAACATCCAGGTGGCGCATGATCGAGAGCGGCGACGTTGTTCTTGGACTGGGTCAGGAGGTGCATGGCCAGGAACCAGCGCGACAGGCCCAGCTTGGTGGCCTCGAAGTTCGTGCCGCTGGTGACGCTGCACTGGTGCCGGCAGGTGTTGCACTGGAGGTACGGCCGACCTTCGCGGCGAAACGAGTTGCCGGGACCGCAGCCGCACGCCAGGCAGGCAAAATCCGCGGGCCAGCGCGATTCGATCGGACCACCTCGCGCTTGTCATTGCGGCCGTATCGCCAGGGGAGTCCGCTGAGGTTCGTCGCTAGGGCCTGTTCGCACTGCCGTCTGTAGTGTGAACAGGCCCCAATCAAGTGGATCGCAGTTCGATCTGGCCAGGCGCGTGTTCAAGAACGTGCCGGCAATGACCAACCTCTCGGTGCTACCGTATCGGTTCACTGCCGATTCGACGCTGGTCATCGGCGTCGATCCGACGGCCTGATCCCTCAACACCAGGAGAAGCAACATCGCCGTGCAATCCGAATATTCGACGGCTGCGATCCGCCCATGGCTGAAGTGATCGACACGCCAAAACCCGGCAGACTGCGAGTGCTGCCGCGACTGCTCCAGATCCTGCGCGTACTCGCCCGCCACAAGATCCTGGGGACCCTGTTCGGCAAGCGACATGGGCCGTCGCCGAAGCAGTTGCGGGAAGCCTTCGAGGAACTGGGGCTGGTCTTTCTCAAGTTCGGCCAAGTGCTCGCGATGCGGCGCGACCTGCTGCCGGGGGCCTACATCGATGAGTTGGAACTGCTGCACGACGAGTTGCCGGCGATGGGCTTCGACACGGTGCGTGCGACGGTCGAGCGGGATCTGGGCGCCCCGTTGACGGCGTCGTTTTCGTCGTTCGACCCGACGCCCCTGGCCGCCGCCACGATCGCCCAGGTGCACGAGGCGACCACGCAGGACGGGCGTCGGGTGGCAGTGAAGGTGCAGCGGCCCGGCCTGGCGGCCATCATCGCCACGGACATGGCGGCGCTGACTTACCTGGTCGCCCTGGGCGAAAGGCTCTTGCCACGGCTGCGCGCGCTCGATCTGCCGCGCGTGGTGCGCGAGTTCGACAGCAGCTTGAAGCGCGAAATCGATTTCGGTCGCGAAGCGCGTTCCATCGTGCTTTTTCGCACCTCGCTGGCCGACTTCCCCGACCTCTGGATTCCCGATGTCGTGATGCCGCTGTCCAAGGGCGCCGTATTGACGCTGGAGTTCTCGGCCGGCGAACGGATCGACCACTACGCCAAGCGGCACCCCGAAGCGATGGCGCGGTCGATGGACACCCTCGTCAAGCTGATGCTGCAAACAATCTTCGAGGAGGGCTTGTTTCACGCCGACCCGCATCCCGGCAACGTGTTCGTTCTGCCCGACGGGCGCCTGTCCCTGCTCGATTTCGGCAATACGGGCGAGCTCGACGAGTCGATGCGCGAATCGCTGGCGCTGCTGCTCGAAGCGGTCGTCAAGGGCGATGCGCGCGCGGCCACCGAGGCCTATCTCGAAATGGCATCAGCCGGTGCCAACGTCAACCGCGCCGGCCTGCTGGCCGACATGAAAGCCGCACTCTACGAAATCCGCAAGACCCATATGGCCGAGGTGTCGATCGGCGATGCCTTCGACTCACTGGTCAGTGCCGGCAGCCGCAATGGGGTTCACAACCCGGCCGAGTTTGTGCTGCTGACGCGCGCTTTCGTCATTCTGGAATCGATGATCGGCC
>JANMSS010000130.1:0-3962 GCA_031389585.1 Burkholderiales bacterium
GGCGGCGCGGCGGTGCTGGGCAGCATCCAGCCGCAGCCGCTGCCCAACCAGGCCGACGGCACGCTGGCGCTGACGGACATCGAGGCCGCGATCAAACCCGACGACGCGCACTTTGCGCGCACGCGCCTGCTGGCGCTGGAGAACACCTGGGGCGGCCAGGTGTTGCCGCTGGCGTATATAGAAGCGGCCACGGCGCTGGCGCGGTCGCGCGGCCTGGCCACGCATCTTGATGGGGCGCGGCTGTTCAACGCCGCAGTCGCGAGTGGTGTGGCCGCGCGCGCGATCGCGCGCCACTTTGACAGTGTCTCGGTGTGCTTCAGCAAGGGACTGGGCACGCCGGCCGGGTCGACACTCGTTGGCAGTCGCCAACTCATCGACCGCGCCCACCGTTGGCGCAAGATGGCCGGCGGCGCATTGCGCCAGAGCGGTGTGTTGGCCGCGGCGGCGCTGTACGCGCTTGACCACCATGTCCAGCGCCTGGCCGACGACCATGCCAACGCGCTGCGCCTCGCCAACGGGCTGCAGGGATTGCGCGGCGTCACCGTGGTCCCACCGCAAACGAACATGGTGTTTGTCGATGTCGCCCCGGACCAGGTGGCGGGTGTGGCTAAGCGCCTGCGCGAGCGCAACGTGTTGGTCATCGGCGCCGCCCGCCTGCGCCTGGTGACGCACCTGGACGTTGGCGCCGGCGACATCGACCGTGCCATCCTGGCCCTGCGCGAAACCCTTTAGGAGCCCGACCATGCCGATCACCGACAACGAAGCGCTGACGCGGACCATCGAACACCGCGAGATCTTCCACGACGAAATGCTGTCGCTGGTGCGCCGCATCATGGGCGGCGAGATATCGCCGGTGATGATGGCCGCGCTGCTGGTCGGGCTGCGCGTGAAGAAGGAGACCATCGGCGAGATCACTGCCGCAGCGCAGGTCATGCGCGAGTTCTCGACCAAGGTGGTGGTGGCTGATCGCAAGCACCTGGTCGACATCGTCGGCACCGGCGGCGACGGCTCGCACACCTTCAACATTTCCACCTGCAGCATGTTCGTCGCCGCGGCCTGCGGCGCGCGGGTGTCCAAGCATGGCAACCGGGGCGTGTCGAGCAAGTCCGGCAGTGCCGATGTGCTCGAAGCCATGGGCGTGGTTCTGGCATTGCCCCCGGCGGCGATCGCGCGCTGCATCGAGCTGACCGGCATCGGTTTCATGTTCGCGCCCAACCACCACCCGGCGATGAAGAACGTCGGCCCGGTGCGCAAGGAGCTCGGTGTTCGTACGATCTTCAATATCCTGGGGCCGCTGACCAACCCGGCTGATGCACCGAACGTCCTGATGGGCGTGTTTCACTCTGACCTGGTCGGCATCCAGGTGCGTGCGCTGCAGCGCCTCGGCGCCGAGCATGCGGTCGTGGTCTATGGCCGCGACGGCATGGACGAGGTCTCGCTCGGCGCGGCGACGATGGTCGGCGAACTCAAGGACGGCGCGATCACCGAGTACGACATCCACCCGGAAGACTTCGGACTGACGATGTCTTCCGGCCGTGGCCTGAGGGTCGAGACGCCACAGGAGTCGCTCACGCTCGTGCGCTCGGTGCTCGACAACGAGCCCGGCCCGGCGCGCGACATCGTGATGCTCAACGCTGGCGTGGCGCTGTATGCCGCCAACGTCGCCAAGACCATGGCCGACGGTGTGGCGTTGGCGCGCGAGGCGCTGGCTTCGGGCCGGGCGTTGGCCAAGATGAGCCAGTTCGTCGACGCAACTAAGAAACTCGCCCAGCAATGAGCGACATCCTGCAGCGCATCGTCGCGGCCAAGCGCGAGGAAATTGCGCTGGCCAAGGTGCGCCGCGATGAGGCCTCGTTGCGGCGTGATGCCGAGGCGCGCACGGGCGTGCGAGATTTCGTCGCCGCCTTGCGAACCAAGAAGGCGGCCGGTCGCGCTGCCGTCATTGCCGAGGTCAAGAAGGCCAGTCCGAGCAAGGGCGTGCTGCGCGAACACTTTGTGCCCTCGGAAATCGCTGCCAGCTACGAGCGCGGCGGCGCGGCCTGTCTTTCGGTGCTCACCGATGCGCGCTTCTTTCAGGGCGCCGCGGCGTATCTGTTGCAGGCGCGCGCCGCATGCGCACTGCCCGTGCTGCGCAAGGATTTCATGGTCGACAGCTACCAGGTGTTCGAGGCACGAGACATGGGCGCGGATTGCATCCTGCTGATTGCGGCCTGCCTGGATGACGCGCAGATGGCTGACCTCGAGGCCCAGACGCTGGCGCTGGGCATGGCTGTGCTGGTCGAAGTCCACGATGCCGCCGACCTCGATCGTGCATTGCGCCTGACGACGCCCCTGGTCGGCATCAACAACCGCAACCTGCGCAGTTTCGAGGTCTCGCTGGGGACAACGCTGGCGCTGCTGCCGCGTGTCCCCCCCGACCGGCTGGTCGTCACCGAGTCGGGCATCCTGGCCCGCGCCGACGTGCAACGCATGCGCGACGCAGGCGTGCCGGCCTTTCTGGTCGGCGAGGCCTTCATGCGCGCGCCTGACCCGGGTGTGGCGCTGGCTGATTTGTTCGCTTGAACACGCTTGACCAGCCCCTGGGGCATGTCCTGGACGCGGCGCCGCCTTCATGGAAGCCGCTGATCGATGCCTGGCAGGCAACGGACGCCGGCCGCGATTTACTGGCGTTTGTTGCGGCGCGCCAGACTGCAGGCGCAACGATCTATCCAGCCCAGGTGCTTCGAGCCTTCGAGGCAACGCCGCGTGACCGGGTTCGTGTCGTCATCCTTGGCCAAGATCCGTACCACGGGCCTGGCCAAGCCGAAGGGTTGGCGTTTTCGGCGCCTGCCACCCAGCGCCTGCCACCCAGCCTGCGCAATATCTTCAAGGAGTTGCGGCGTGACCTCGGCCTGGCGCTGCCGGCAAGTGGCCACCTCGGCTCCTGGGCGCGCCAGGGGGTGCTGCTGCTCAATTCCACTCTGACCGTCGAGGGTGGTCGGCCAGCGGCTCATGCCAGGCGAGGGTGGGAAGCGCTTACTGACCAGGTGATTAGCTCCATTGCTGACGACATCGGCCCAATGGTCTTCATGTTGTGGGGTCGGCATGCGCAGGGCAAGGCGCTGCTGGTGACCAGCCAGAATCGACACTTGGTTCTGCAATCGAACCACCCGTCGCCGCTGTCGGCCACGCGCGGACCAGCACCGTTTCTTGGTAATGGCCACTTCAGCGCCGCAAACCGGTTTCTGGCAAGTCATGGCCAACTGCCGATCGACTGGCGAGTCGACGGCCTGAGCGGCTGGATAGGCTGAATTGGTGCGGCCCAGCGCGGTAATGCGCCGGCCAACCCGTGTTATATTCTGCGGTTCGCCCCGGAGGGGTGCCCGAGTGGCTAAAGGGGGCAGACTGTAAATCTGTTGGCTTACGCCTACGCTGGTTCGAATCCAGCCTCCTCCACCAGGTGAAACCGATTCTCGATTGTGTATTTTTAGACTCGGCTGCGGCGTGACGCTGGCGCGGCCTGGGCTCCCGGGCGGGAGTAGTTCAGTGGTAGAACCCCAGCCTTCCAAGCTGATGACGCGGGTTCGATTCCCGTCTCCCGCTCCAAGGTCGCTGTCGATGTTGTTGTGGTTGCCGTAGTTGAGAGTTGATCGCTAGAGGCTTGGTTGTGTTTGCCGCTGTCAAGCCTGTGTCGATGCCCATGTGGCTCAGTGGTAGAGCACTCCCTTGGTAAGGGAGAGGTCGCGCGTTCGATCCGCGCCATGGGCACCAGAGCACCGAAACCGTCGTCCAGTAACCCGTAAGGGCTCGCGCAACGAGCCCGCCGTCCTGTCGGAGAACTCAAATGGCAAAAGGCAAATTTGAACGCACCAAGCCGCACGTCAATGTGGGCACGATTGGTCACGTTGACCATGGCAAGACCACGCTGACGGCGGCGATGACGATGGTGCTGGCGGCCAAGTTTGGTGGCGAGGCCAGGGCCT
>JANMSS010000138.1:0-1925 GCA_031389585.1 Burkholderiales bacterium
GGCCTCAGGCACGCGGCACCTGCAACGTCGCCAGCTCGGCCGCCGTGTTGGCGTTGAAGAAGGCGCTGGCGTCGTCGAAGCGCACGGTCACCGCGTGGTGTTGCGCGAACCACGCGTCGATCTTGCGCCCGCCGCCGTGCAGGAAGGCAATCAGGCTCTCCGACAGCGCGCTCTTCATCAGGCAGAACACCGGGTGCGGTTGCTCGCGGCCATCCTCCAGCGTGATCGCGTAGGCCAGCTCGGCGCCGGCCGCGTCGAGTGCAGCGGCGAGCCGCGCGGCCAGGTCGGCGGGGAAGTTCGGCGTGTCGCAGGGCACGCTCATCATCAGCGGTGTCTCGCAATGTTCGAGCCCGGCCAGGAAGCCGGCCAGCGGCCCGGCGAACTCGCCCACCGGGTCGGGCCACACCGGCGCGCCGAAGGACTCGTAGGCGCCGAGGTTGCGATTGGCATTGATGATCACATGCCCGACTTGCGGCCCCAGGCGCAACAGCGCGTGCAACGCCAGCGCGATGCCCTGGTGGTTCTGCAGCCCTTTGTCGACACCCCCCATGCGGCTGCCGCGGCCGCCAGCCAGGATCAGGCCGGTGATGTCACTGGAGTCAACGGGCATGGGCTCTTTCTTGGCGGGTGGCTATTTACGGGCTCGTCGCGCGAAGTCGAGCCAGCCAAGCGAACGCCGTGGATCCGGCTTTGCCGGGCCACTGGCGTTGCCCCCTCGGGGGGAGGCGCCGGAGGCGCTTCGGGGGGGGACCCATCTAGCCTCCGATGTAGTGCATCTCGACCTTGCGCTCGCCGTTGCCGGGCTGGGCCAGGCCGCGGCCGCGCAGTTCGGAGTAGCGGTCGCGGCGTCCGGACCAGATGTCGGCGACGGCGCCCGTGAGTTCGGCATCGGTGGCGCCGGTTACGCGCAGCAGGTGGCGCAGATCGTGGCCGTGGCTGGCGAACAGGCACAAGTACAGGCGCCCCTCGGTCGACAGCCGCGCGCGGTTGCAGTCGCGGCAGAAGGCCTGCGTGACGCTGGAGATGACGCCGATCTCGCCGCCGCCGTCCAGGTAGCGCCAGCGCTGAGCGGTCTCGCCGGTGACCTGGGCATCCAGGGGTTCGAGGGCGAAGGTGGCACCGAGCTGGTCGATCAGCTCGCTCGAGGGCAGCACATGGTCCATGCGCCAGCCGTTGGTGCTGCCCACATCCATGTACTCGATGAAGCGCAACACGACGTCGCTGCCATAGTGGTCGCGGAAGTGGCGTGCCATCGGCACGATTTCGCCGTCGTTGGTGCCGCGCTTGACGACCATGTTGACCTTGATCGGGCCCAGGCCGGCGGCCAACGCGGCGTCGACGCCGGCCAGCACGTCGGCGACCGGGAAGTCGACATCGTTCATGCGCCGGAAAACGGCGTCGTCGAGGGCGTCCAGGCTGACCGTGACACGCCGCAGGCCGGCGTCGTGCAGGGCCTGGGCCTTGCGCGCGAGCAGCGAGCCATTGGTGGTCAGGGTGAGATCCAGTGGCCGGCCCTCGGTCGTGCGCAATTCAGCCAGCATCCCGACCAGCGTTTCGAGGTGGCGCCGCAGCAGCGGCTCGCCGCCGGTCAGGCGGATCTTGTGCACGCCGTGGTTGACGAACACCTTGGCCAGGCGCGTGATCTCCTCGAAGCTCAGCAGCGAAGATTGCGGCAGGAAGGCGTAGTCGCGGTCAAAGACCTCCTTGGGCATGCAGTAGCTGCAGCGGAAGTTGCAGCGATCCGTGACCGAGATGCGCAGATCGCGCAAGGGCCGCCCGAGCGCGTCGCTGAGCAGTCCGCTCGCCGGCTGCAGCGTGGCGGGAATCGACGGCACCGCCGCGCGGTAGCGCAGGTCGGCAATCGGGATCACGTTCGGAGGGATCGAGGCTTCGCCCATGCGGCGATTGTGCCGCGTGCGTCAGCG
>JANMSS010000199.1:0-30862 GCA_031389585.1 Burkholderiales bacterium
AGCCCGCGAGCGGCTGCACCAGGCGCTCAGCGGCAAAAACCAGCATCGCGGCGTCATCGGCGCGGTGCAGCAGTTCCAAGCTGAGCTCGAAGCCGGCCGGTGGTGTGAACCAGGGGCGCGGGTCGGGGGCTTCGCCATAGGCCTGGGCCAAGTGCGCGAGCAGCTCGCCACCGCCGCGGCGCTGCAGCCCCGTGCGCGGCAGCGCCCGTACATCGGCCAGCGTGCGGCAGCCGATGCCGTGCAGCAGCTCGGCGGTGCGTGCGGGCAGCTGCCAGGCGGCGAGCGCAGCGGCCAGGGGCAGTGCATCGAGGCGGGCGCGGGTGTGCTGGTGCCAGGCCAGAACCGGGTCGATCGCAGCGTCGGTCACGGTATCAGTCGCGGCGGCGGAGGTGCCGCGCGGGGCGCGGCCGCGGCGCGGCGAAGGGCTTGGCGCCCCCATTCGTGCCAGCAACGATGCCGCGCCTGCCGTGGGTGCCACCGCCATCTGCGCAGCCTGTACGCCGCTGGAGCGCACGGTGGCCCGCACCGCGCGGGCAAGCGCACGGGCACCGCCAAACAGGCGCAGGCAGGCGGACACCTCGAGCAGCACGCCATCAGGCTCGACCACCACCGCGGGTGTGTAGCGTGCCAGCGCGAGCGCGAGTCGCTCGACGAACGCCGCCTCGCGCACCGTGTCTCGCGGCAGCAGTTGCAGGCCCGGCAGCAGCGCCGCTGCGCTGGCCGCGCTCATTGGGAGACCTTCGCGCTGCGCGCTCCGGTATTCGCCCTTGGGGCGGCCCGGCGGGCTCATGGGGGGGCCTTCGCGCTGCGCGCTCCGGTATTCGCCCTTGGGGCGGCCCGGCGGGCTCATGCCCGGCCGCACGCCAGCGGCGGCAGCGATGGGGCACGCCAACAGCACACGCCGCTGCTCGACCACGCAGCGCGCCGGCTCGCTGCTGCCTTCGGGCGCGGCGGGCAGCGCGACGAGCAAAGCCTCAAGCGGCAATGCGTTCAGGTGCAGCGCGAACCACAGCATCGCCAGGCTCCGACAAGATCGACACAACCGTGGCGGCCGGTACCGGCAAGGTCTCGACCCGCCGCAGGGTTCTGCTCGCTGGCACGCCCGCCATGGGCAGCGTGAGCCGCAGCGACTGCGCCATCGCCGGGCCGCGACGCTTGAACACCGTAACCGCCAGCTGCCCTGCCGCGGCCGGTTCCAGTGCCAAGCGCAGCGGTGCGGGCGACGATTGCGCCCGCACGGACGCCGGGCGCAGCGCAAACAGCGGGCAAGCGCCCTCAAGGGCTGCCAAGTGCAACCGGCGCAGCGCCGTGGTGAGTGCGGCTGCCGGCGCTTGCGCTTGACCCTGCCACCACAACACCGCCGCGCACGCGCCCGAGCGCAGCCCCTGCTCGGCAGCCCAAGCGGCGTCAGCGAGCGACTCCGGTGTGACGATCACCAGGCGCTCGAGCCTCCATCCCAGTGCATGCAGCGCAGGCGCGTAGGGTGTGAAGGGCGGCGCAATGCACAGCACATGCCCGGCTTGGCCGCGGCCCTGACCCAGCCACGGCGCAAGCAGTCGTAACTCACCGCTGCCCGGTGCCGCGAGCAGCAACTCGGTCAGCCCGGCTGCCGGCCAGCCACCGCCAGGCAGCTCGGTGTCGAGGGCAGCGAAGCCGGTTGATCGAGCAGCGACCCCTGGCGCAACCATTTGAGCCAGCCGATCGGCCAGCCACAGCGCCGGCAACGCGGCAACCCCGCCCGGTGACAAACCGGCAAGCACCTGCGCCGCGCTGCGCGGGGGCATGGGAGTGGTAACCGGGAAAGAAGGGACAACGCTCTGCATCGCAGGCCAGGCAAGGCTTAGAGGACAACAACTGGTTATTTATACAGCTATTGTGCCCTCTTGTGCTGGGCATTTTTCCCAAAGGCGTCGGCTTCGCGCCGCGCCGCGCGCGCGAGGCGGGGTCAGGCCGATGGAGCCGGTCGTCGGGGTCGCATCCAGATCAAACAGCGGTCGGCGTCGAGTCCCGGCACGGCCAACGGTTCCACGTGGAACACATCGATGTCAGTCGGCAGAGCCGCCAGCTCCTCCTCGGGGCGCCGGCCCTTCATCGCCATCCACACCCCACCCGGCGCCAGCAACGGCCGGGTCAAGCGCACGAAGTCAGGCAGCGAGGCGAAGGCGCGGGAGGTGATGACGTCGAAGGCCGGGCCGGGCCGCGATTCGACCCGGGCATGTAGCGCATGCAGATTGGGCAGCGCCAGCTCGCCGGCGACCTGGCGAACAAAGGCGGCCTTCTTGCCGACGGTGTCAACGCAACTGACATCCCACACTGAGGAGGCCGCAGCCAACACCACGCCCGGCAGGCCGCCGCCGCTGCCGACGTCCAGGATTCTCTGCGCCCCATCGCCGACCTGGCGGCGCAGTGGCGCGATCACGGCCAGGCAATCCGCCAGGTGTTGAACGCGCATCTGCGCCGTGTCGCGGATGGCCGTCAGGTTGTAGGCGGCGTTCCACTTGCGCAGCAACGCGAGATAGGCGCCGAGGCGCTCGAGCACGCCGTCGGGCAAGGCCAGTCCCAGGGCTGCTGCGTCTCGACGCAATTCGGCAAGCTCAGTGCCCGGCTCGAGGCCCGGCCCGCCCGCTGCGGCCGGCCGGCTCACGCAGCCTCGTCGCTGATCAACCGCTCACTGCCGGCAAACCCTTTGAAGCGGCGTTTCTTCAAGTGCACCAACAGCAAGGAGATCGCGGCCGGCGTGACACCCGCGATGCGCGAGGCCTGCCCGAGCGTCTGCGGCCGATGGCGGCTGAGTTTCTCTCTAACCTCGTGGCTCAACGCCGTGACTTGGGCGTAGTCCATTTCGTCTGGCAGCGCGAGGCCTTCGAAGTGGGAGGCACGCTCGACCTCTTCGACCTGCTTGTTGATGTAGCCGGCGTACTTGGTCGCGACCTCGAGTTGCTCGACGACCGCCGTGCCCAGCGACGCGCCCAACTCCGCGATCAGTGTTCCACGTGAAACCGCCTCCACGTCAGGATGGGCAAGTGACGCGATCTCGGCGACAGCGTCAAAGCCGATACCCGGCCGGCGCAGCAGGTCGGCCAGGCTGTGTTCATGCTCGAGCGCCCTGCCAAGCAGCCGCTCGGCGTCGGCCGCCGGCAGCGTGCCGGGGTGAACCCAGGTCGACTTCAGCCGTTCTGTTTCACGTGAAACCGCATCGCGCTTGCGGTTGAAGGCCGCCCACCGGGCGTCGTCCACGAGGCCCAACTGACGGCCCATCTCGGTGAGCCGGGCATCGGCGTTGTCCTCGCGCAGCTGCAGCCGGTACTCGGCGCGGCTGGTGAACATGCGGTAGGGCTCGGTCACGCCCTGGGTCACCAGGTCGTCGACCAACACGCCCAGGTACGCCTGGTCGCGCCGCGGCAGCCAGGCGGATTCGCCCTTGACCTGCAGTGCCGCGTTGATGCCGGCAAACAGCCCCTGCGCAGCCGCCTCCTCGTAGCCGGTGGTGCCGTTGATCTGCCCGGCGAAGAACAGGCCGCGGATCGCGCGGGTCTCGAAACTCATGGACAAGTCGCGCGGGTCGAAGTAGTCGTACTCGATCGCATAGCCCGGGCGCAGGATGTGAGCGTTCTCGAGCCCGGCCATCGACTGCACCGCGGCGATCTGGACGTCGAAAGGTAGCGAGGTCGAAATGCCGTTGGGATAGACCTCATGCGTGCTCAGACCTTCGGGCTCAAGAAAGATCTGGTGGCTGCCCTTGTCAGCAAAGCGGTTGACCTTGTCTTCGATGCTCGGGCAGTAGCGCGGCCCGACGCCCTCGATCACCCCGCTGAACATCGGGCTGCGGTCGAACCCGGCACGGATGATCTCGTGGGTGCGCTCGTTGGTGTGCGTGATCCAGCATGGCACTTGGCGCGGGTGCATCGCTGCCGTCCCCATGAAGCTGAACACCGGCACCGGATCGAGGTCGCCAGGCTGCTCGACGAGCCGGCTGAAGTCGATCGAGCGGCCGTCGATGCGCGGCGGCGTACCCGTCTTCAGCCGCCCCTGCGGGAGCTTCAACTCCTTCAGCCGAGCCGACAGACTGATGGCCGCCGGATCGCCCGCGCGGCCAGCGCCGTAGCTCTGAAGGCCCACATGAATCTTGCCGTCAAGAAACGTACCGGCCGTTAGCACTACTGTCTTTGCTAGAAAGCGAACGCCCACTTGCGTGATCGCACCAACGACGCGATCAGCTTCCAACATCAGGTCGTCAACGGCCTGCTGAAACAGCCACAGATTGGCCTGGTTTTCCAAGCGCCTGCGGACCGCGGCCCGATACAACACCCGATCGGCCTGGGCGCGCGTGGCTCGAACGGCCGGGCCCTTGCTCGAATTGAGGATGCGGAACTGGATTCCCGCCTCGTCGGTGGCCAGCGCCATCGCGCCGCCGAGGGCATCGACTTCCTTGACCAAATGCCCCTTGCCGATACCGCCGATCGACGGGTTGCAACTCATTTGCCCCATGGTCTCGATGTTGTGCGTGAGCAGCAACGTGGTACAGCCCATCCGCGCCGCGGCCAGCGCGGCCTCGGTACCGGCATGGCCGCCGCCGACAACGATGACGTCGAAATGCTGAGGATGGAGCACGGGCCTACCCGGACGCGCTATGCGCGGCTCGGTGTCAAATGAGATGCCTCAATTTTAAGCGGGTCGCGTCAGCGCGGCGGCGACGGCCTGCGGCCTGTCCGCGATCAGAGGCGTCCGCCGGTGGTCGGGACCGAGCGCAAGTCCTGGGTCACGCGCCCTTCGCCAAGCACGATCACGCGTGACGCGGTGGCGATCGTCTCCGGCCGGTGGGCCACGATCACGCGCGTGAGTTGCAACTGGCGCACCTGCTGGTTGACGATCCGCTCGCGGTCCACGTCGAGCGCACTGGTGGCTTCGTCGAGCAGCAGGATGCGAGGCCGCTTGTACAGCGCCCGGGCGAGCAGTAGCCTTTGCTTCTGCCCGCCAGAGAGGCTGCCCCCCATGTCGCCGACGAGCGTGTGATAACCCATCGGCATCGCCTCAATCTCGTCGTGCACTGCGGCCATGCGCGCGCACTCCGTGATCCAGCCGGCGTCGGGCACATCGTCGAAGAAACAGATGTTTTCTGCCACCGAACCGGCGAGCAGGGCATCGTCCTGCATCACCGTGCCCACCATCGAGCGCCAGCGTGCCAAACCCAGCTGCGCCAGCGGCAAGCCGCCGATACGCAATTCGCCGCTGTCCGGCGCGTGAATGCCAAGCATCAGCTTCAACAAAGTCGTCTTGCCGCAGCCCGAGGGCCCGACGATGGCCACCGACTCTCCCGGTTCGATCGTGAAGTTGACGCCGCGCAGCACTTCGGGCTCGCCGTCGGCATAGCGAAAACTCACGCCGCGCACCTCGATGAGCGGCGGCCGCGCAGCCTCGGAAATCAACTCCCCGCCCAGCCGAGGCAGGCCCTCGTCTTCGGGTGCAGCCAACACGATGTCGGCCAAACGCTCGCCCTGCAGCCGCAACATGCGCAGCTCGACGCCCTTGTCAATCAGCGCGCTGACGCGCTGTGCGAATTGCTCCTTGAAGGCGATGAACGCGAACAGCATGCCGACCGACAACTGCTGATCCATGACCAGCAGCGCACCCAGCCAGACCACCGCAATGCGCTCGACGCCAAAGAGCAACCGGTGCAGGACCGAGAACATCAGCTCGAGCTTGCGCGTCGCGAGGTCGGAATTCATGGTGTCGACGACGCGGTTCATGAAGCGCGCCTGGCGATCGGCCTGGCGGTTGAACAGCTTGATCGACTGCACCCCGCGCAGTGACTCCAGGAAGTGACTCGACTGGCGCGCCTCGTGGACCAGCGCCTCCTCGGTGGCTTCGCGCAGCGGTCTGAAGAAGGCCCAGCGCAGCGCCCCATACGCAGCCACGGCAGCCAGCACCACCGCGGCCAGGGACACGCTGTAGACCAGCATCATCGCCAGCGTGACCACCACCAGCAGGCCGTCGAGCACGGCCTCGATGAAGTGCGTGGTCAGCGTTTTCTGGATCTGCTGCACCGTGGCGAAGCGCGACCAGACGTCGCCCGTGTGCCTCTTCTCGAACCAGGCCATCGGCAGGCGCATGAGGTGCGCGAACACATTGCCCAGCCATTGCAGATTCAGCGTCGCCGACAGATGCAGCACCGACCATGATCGAATCGCCGCGGCACCCACTTGCAGCAAGACCAACAGGCCGAAGCCCAAGACCAGCGTCAGCAGCAAGTCGCGATCCGCGCTAACGAGCACGCCATCGACCACCCACTGCAGGAAAAACGGGCTCAGCAACACGAAGGCCTCGAGCCCCGCCGCCACCAGGAAGATCTGGACCAGCGAACGCTTGAGCCCGCGCACCGGCCCGAGCAATTGCTTGAGCGTGACCGTCTGGCGCTCGGTCTTCGCAGTGAAGTCCGCGGCCGGTGTCAGCTCGAGCGCGATACCCGTAAAGTGGCGCGACAGCTCAGCCAGCTTCATGCGCCGCACGCCGCGCGCCGGATCGTGAAGCGTGGCCAGGTTGCCGCGCACCTCGGTCAGGACCACGAAGTGATTCAAGTCCCAGTGCAGCACGCAGGGCAGCGCCAGTTGCGACAACTGCTCGGGCTCGGCGCGCAGTGCGCGCGGGTTGAACTTCAGCTCCCCGGCCATGCGCACCAGGTCGGCCATCGTCGCGCCCTTGAGCGACAGCGAGAAGCGCTGGCGCAGCGTCGGCAGGTCGGTGCGGTAGCCATGCGCCGCAGCCACCATCGCCAGGCAGGCCAGCGTGCACTCGGCCGCCTCGGTCTGGAGCACGACGGGCGCGCGGTGCGCGCCGAGCCACCCCGACAGAGAGAGGTTGAGCGAGTCCATCGCCGCTTCTACACCCGCCCGACCATGCCCAGCACCGGCTCGAACAGCCACTCGTAGAGCTTGCGGCGCTCGATCGGCACGTCGGCGTCGAGCTGCATGCCCGGCGCCAGCGGCTGCAGGGCACCATAGGCCGGCACCTGCTGGCGCTCGAGCGCCACGGTGATGCGGTACATCGGCTCGCGCGCTGCGCCCGCCCAGGGCTGACCCGCCAGCTCGGCCGCCTGCAGCGGCGCCAGCGAAACCTGCTCGACGCGCCCGCGCTGGTGGCCGAACTTCTGGTACGCGAAGGCGTGATAGCGCAACAGTACCGGCTGCTCGGCGCGCAGAAAGCCGACAGCACTCGAGGGCGCATACAGATGCGCCTGCAAAGACGAGCCGGCCGGAAGCAGGCTGGCCAGCGCCGACGCGGTCGTCACCGTCTGGCCGGGTGAGGCCAGCACGGCACTGACCACGCCGTCCTGCGGCGCGCGCAGCACCAAGCTGCGCCGCGCTTCGCTCTCGGCGCCCTTTTGTGCCAGTTCGGCGAGCTCGCGCTCGATCTCACCCAGGCGCACCCCTGCCTGCAGCGGCAGCTCGCGGCGCTGGGCCTCGACGGCGGCGATCTCGCGCTCGTGGACGCTGCGCTGGCGCTCCAGCGCTTGGCGCTGGGACTGCAGTCCGAGCAGCTCTTCAGTCTTGGCCTGGACCTGGGCGGCAGAGACGAAGTTGTCGCCGCGCAGCGACTCCAGCCGCGCCTGCGCCTGCTGGGCCAGCGCGACGCGCTGCGCCAGCAAGACCGACTCGGCATCCAGGCTGCTGCGCTCGCGAAGGAGGTCGGCACGGCGTTGATCCAACGCCGTTCCTTGGCTGACGAGCAGCGCCCGCTGTTGTTCGGCCGCACCGCGCAGGCTGCTCTCGCGCTCGGCCAGCGTGCGCTGCACCGCTGTCTGTGTATCGCCACCTGCCGCGGTGCGGTCAAGAGACAGCACAAACAGCACGTCGCCCGCGCGCACAGTGGCGCCCTCGGCCACCCGCCGCTCCAGCACGAGCGCATCCTGCGGCGGCACCAGGCGGATCACCCCACTGTCGGGTACCAACACGCCGCTCACGCGGACCTTGCGCGTGTACTCGCCCAGCGCCAGAAAGGCACCGACGGCCAGCACCGCCAGCACCACCGCGCCGGTCAGTATCGTCAGCGACAGCGGCCGGACCAGCTGAATCTCACCGATCCACGAGGTCTGCTGGGATTCCAGCACCTCGCGGCGGAAGAGGCTGGTCATCCTCAAGTCATGGCCGCGAGCACCTCACCACCCCTTTACCGGCAGGCTCGTGGTGCCGCCACTGACTTGGTGCAGTGATTGGTCATCCAGCTTGACGGGTTTGCGAGAGACCTGCGTCGGCGCCTCGGCGCTGGGCTTGCCGGCAATACGCTGAACCCAACGGCCGATGGTTTTCTGGACTTGCTTCATACGCGCTCCTTGTGTGCACGGGTTGCGGAATCGAATCTCGATTCCAGCACCCGAAGGGCGCGCGCGTAACTGTCAACCTTTACAGGGTCCTCATTGAAGCAGGCCCAGCCGCAGGGCCCTCACCACCGCAACATGTTTCGAGTTGCAGTTCAGCTTTAGCATGGCGTTCTGAAGGTGAAACACCGTCGTGCGGTCGCCAATGCCCAGTTGGGCACTGATCTCATGAGTCACCTTGCCGTCCATCGTCCAGCGCAAGACTTCCAGCTCGCGTGGCGTCAGCGCCGGCAGCTCGGGTCGGGCGCCTTCGGACACCAACACGCGCAGGGCCGTGTCCTGCGCGTGGACGGCAAAGAGCTGCAGATCCGCCACGATTCTTGTCAACTCGCCGCCGTCGTTCGGAAGGGCCTGATCGCGATCAACACCAATCATGAAATGGCGGCCTTCAGGCAGGTGCAACGCCATCGCTATGCCACTTCGGTACCCAAACTGCGCTTGGTTTTCCCAGCGATCTATGGCGCCACGACTGAGATACGTGTCCTGTGACCAGATGATCGGAACGGTATTGCGCTTGCAGTGCTGCGTTACCGGGTCACCGCGGGCAAACGCGGCATCGTCGAATGTCTGCAAGTAAGCGATGGGTGTGTTGTGGACCGCAATGAACTCTGGGCTCATCCCTGGTTGGTCAATTGCCACGGTTGCCGTGACCTTGTCGAAGCCCAGACGCTGCGCAAACCGGATCACCACTGACCTGAACTGGTCTTGGTTCTTCGCTTCCAGCACCGACTGGTAGTCACCTTGCAGCATTATTTAACGCTTTGCTCCTGGCACCCCGGCAACCTTTACAGCTATCGCGAGGAACCTACATTGTCCACACTTCATGCAGCGGAGCCACTCGGCTCCGTCTTCCAGCAGCAAGGAGTTGTGCATGAATACCTCTTGGAGCGTTCGCGCTTGGCCACCACTATTGTGGCAGGCCGAAGGCGCACCGCATTTGCGATTCGACCACCTAGACACCCAAGTCTTCCCGGCCGCCGACGCCGACGCGCCGCTGTGCGGGCAGACCGTTTGGCGCGGCGAGGCCGACGAGGGTGACATCGGCGTGGCCTGGGATTGGGTGTTGGTCTCGCGCGATGTGGTCGCGATGGCCGACCCGATGTGCGTGGTCAGCAACCTGCGCCTGCTCGGCCCTCAGGGCGAAGTCCTTACCGCCTGGGAGTCGGCGCGCCACCTGAGCCAGATCGTCTACGGACTGCCGTGGCAAGGCGAGGTGCAGCGCGCGCTGCACCAACTCAACGACTAGGCCTTCTCCACCATCGCAGGCGTATGGCGACGGTCATCGCAACGCCGCGGTGCGCAGCTGGCGCGCGACGAAGGTCAAGCCGGCCGCGACGATCAGCGCGCAGACCAGCAACGGCAAGGCCATGTCGAGTGCGCCAATGGCCTCGCCCTTCAATACGCGATTCATCAGGGCCACCTGGCCGAGCGCCGGGACGGCCAGGTGCCAGGGCGCCTCGCCACTCTGGTTGAACACGGTCACCAGCGGCAGCAACGACACGCCGAGGATGACCACGGTGTTGTTGGCCTGCGCTTCCTTGAAGGTCTTGCAGCGGATCGCGATGGCCATCATCAGCGCGGCCAGCGCTGCGGCCAGCGGCGCCAGCAGTGCCAGCATCAGGCTGGCTTCGCGCAGACCGAACTGGAACATCGCCGCCAAGGTCTCGCTGCGCAGCAGGCTCTGCGCCGGCAGGAACGAAAAACAGCTGAGTAGCGCGATCAGCATGCCGACCGCCGAGACCGCACCCCACTTGCCGAGCACCAATGACAGCCGCGACGCGGGATTCATCAACAGCGGCTCGAGCGAGCCGCGCTCGCGCTCGCCGGCCGTCGTGTCGAGTGCGGCGTTCAGCGCGCCGTAGAGCACCGCCATCAGGACGAAGAACGGCAACATGCCGGTCAGCCGCGCCGCGCGCGACTGCGGATTGGCCAGGTCGCGCTCCTGTACGTCCACCACCTCCAGCGTCGCGGGGGAGACCCCACGCAGCGCCAACCGCAGCGCCGCGTGCTCGTTGGAGAAGCCGCGCAGCAGGCGAGTCAGCCGGCCGACGCTGCCGCTGGCCCGTTGGTTGGCGCTGCTGGAAACAATCTCGACCAGCGGCGCCTCGCCGCGCGCCAGCTCGGCTTCGAAGTCCTTGCCGATCAGCAACACCGGGTCGGCCAAGGACTGGTTGTTCAACCGCTGCTCATGGTCGGCCGGTGCCTCATCGACACGGTAGGTCTGGCGCAGCAGGTAGTTGCGCAGGGTCGGCGCATGTTCGATGCCCGACACGAGCACGGTGCGCTCCTCGGCGCGCTTCTCGATGCCCGCGACCAGCGCCGACAGCGCGATCAGCACCAGCGGGCCAATGGCCACCGACGACAGCAGCACCATGACCAGGGTGCGACGGTCACGCAGTGCGTCGATCAGCTCTTTGCGAAAGACAATCCAGGCATTCATGACCATGTTTGCTCCCTGGCGCTGCGCGCGGTCCCTAAGAGATGGACGCCCCCTTCCTTGGGGCGGCCCGGCGGAAGGCTCACCCCTTCCGCGGCGCCGAATGCCAGCCTGACAAATGTTTCCTCGAAGTCGCGCTCACCACAGGAGGCATTGAGCGCGTCCACCGTTCCTTCAGCGACAGTGCGGCCGTGCGAGACGACGATCACCTGATCGCACAGACGCTCCACCTCCTGCATGATGTGGGTCGAGAACACGATGCACTTGCCCTCAACGTCGCGCAGCCGGCGCAGCGAGTCGCGCAGGGCCCTCGTGGCCAGCACATCCAGCCCGTTGGTTGGCTCGTCCAGGATGATGTTGGGCGGGTTGTGCACCAGCGCGCGGGCCAGCGCCGTCTTCATGCGCTCGCCCTGACTAAAACCTTCGGTGCGCCGATCCAGCAGCGGGGTCATGTCCAGCATATGCGCCAGCGCCTCCGCGCGTTTCGACGCGGCGCTGTCGCTCATGCCATGCAAGCGGCCGTAGTAGACGATGTTCTCGCGCGCGGTCAGGCGCGCGTACAGGCCGCGCGCGTCACTCAGGACGCCCATACGCGCCAGAGCGGCCCGCGGATCGCGCTGCACGTCGATGCCGTCGACGCGCATCTGGCCTGCGTCGGGCGCCAGCAGCGCGGCCAGCATGCGCAGGGTCGTCGTCTTGCCCGCCCCGTTGGGCCCCAGCAACCCGGTGATGCGGCCATCGGCGGCCTGGAAACTCACGCCGTCGACGGCGTGAATCGTGCGCGCCTTCTTGCCGCGGCCCTGCGTGAAGCGCTTGGCCAGTTGCTGGACTTCGATCATTGGCCGGCTCCAGGCAAGGCGAACATCGGCGGCCGCGGGATACCCGTGACACAGCCCGCGTCGACGTTCAACGCCGAGTTGTCATCAGCCGCGTCGACGAAGCGGAATAGCACGTCGCGCATGCAGCCGATGGTCATCACGCCATGGCCGGCGTTGGCCACCACCACATGGCGCGCGTTGGCGCCCAAGGCCTTGGCCACGCGCTCTCCATGCCGCGGCGGCGTCACCGGGTCGAGGCCGCCCGACAACACGAGCGTCGCCGCAGGCGCAGGCGGCAGCATGTAGAAGGCGGGCGGCACCTCGCCGCGCGGCCACTGCGCGCAGACGTCGCGATAGAGCGCGAGAAAGCTGTCGCCGAAGTCGGCGCCGGGCCGGTCGGCAGCCTGGGCCAAGCGCGGAAAGTCCTCCGCGCAGACCACCGAGAAGTGCATGCCGGCGGCCACCCGCAAGCCACGGCGGCCACCGAAGGCCTGCGCCAGACCGGCCAGGCTGTCGAAGCGCCCGCGTGTAGCCTCGCCGAGGGCCGCCGGCAGCGCGGCGGCCAGTGCCGGCACGTACAGCGGGCCGCGCACCATGCCCAGCAGCATGTCGCGCGTCAATCTCAGCCGCTCCTTGCGATCGGTCAACGGGTGTCGCAATTCGATCGTGCGCGGCAGCGACGCCAGCAGCGCCTGCCAGCGTTCGCGCAGCCGCGGCTCAAGTACCACGCAGCCCGCCTCTTCAGCGCAGGCTGCGAGTAACGCGTCCAGGGCAGTCTGGTTATCGGTCGAAAAAGCGGCCGGCAGGACCATGTCGGGCGGCGCCACACCGTCGATCACTGCGCGCCGCACGCGCTCGGGAAACTGTCGCTGGTACTCGAGCACCGCCCGCGTGCCATACGAGCCGCCGATGATGTTGATTCGCTGCACGCCCAACGCGGCCCGAACCGCGTCGGCGTCCTGCATCGCCAGCGTGGTCGTGAAGAAGCGCAGATCGCCATACGGCAGCGCCTTCAGCCTGACCAGACACACCGCCAGGCGCTCGCGGTGGCGCTCCAGGCTGAACAGCTCGGCCAGCGGCAGCGCCGGGTCGTCTTCGTCGCACATCAGCGGCGCACTGCGGCCGGTGCCGCGCTGGTCGATCACGACGATGTCGCGCCGATTGGAAAATCGAGACAGCATCGCTGCCACCGCCGGCGCGATATCGATTGCGCTCTGCCCCGGGCCGCCGGCAAAGAAGAAGATCGGATCAGGCTGCTTGCTGCGCGCCAGCGCGGGCAGCACCGCGTAGTGCACCGCGATCTGCGTGGCCTGGGGGTGCGCCGGGTCTAGCGGCCGCTGCGTGCTGCCGCACAGCGCTTGGTGTTCGATGCCGCGCAGTCGGCAGGGCGTGGGCTCGGCGTTGGCGGCCTGAGCCGCCGCTGTCGCGCCCGCGCCTGCACTGGCGAGCACCAGCAGCCACAGGACGCGGCGAGTCAAGGGGAGTGTTTGCATGGCGCAGATTGTCAGCGCGCCGCCAGACTCAGCCGCCCGGCGCGGGACGCGTGGCCAGCCCAGCCGCGTGAATCGCTGCTGAGCGGGACGAATGGCCGCTCAGGCCAGCATGCGCTTCAGCTCGCCGCTGCCAATCAGCTTGGCCAGGTCACTGGCGCCTCCGACCAGCGTGCCGCGCACAAAGATCATCGGTAGCGTCGGCCATCCGGTCCACAGCTTCAGCGCGTTGCGCCGCCGCCAGCCGCCGAAATAGTTTCCGTAGTCGAGGTCGTGATGCGCGATCCCGGCGGCGTCAAGTGCACGGCGCGCCCGGCGGGGAAACGGGTTCTGACCCATGCCTACCACGACCACCGGGTGCGCAGCCACCGCACGCTGCACCTCTTGCACGATGTCGGCGTGATGCCCGGCGATGCGCGCGCGGATCGCCGGATGGATCTGGTCTTCGTGGAGGACGGCGCGCGGCGTCGCGGCGGCGCTCATGACTTGCGCGGCAGCACGGCCACGCAGGTTGCTCGCTGGCCATCGGCGGCATCGACCTTGGCGCACAAGCCGTCAAGCTGAGTCTGCAGGCGCTTGACGGTGGCGGCATGCTTGCCATCGGCATTCCAGCTGCCGATCTTCTTGCCCACGCGTTGCAGCGATCGCGCGCTGCGCTCGTGGAAGGCACCCTTGTCGCGCGCGGCTTCGGCGAGGAGCTGCGAGACGGCCTTCTCGATGCGCTGCGCATCGGCCGGCGCCAGATCCACCAGCGCATTGACATAGCTCGAGCCCCACTGCAATCGGGTGGCCGGGCCCTCGCTCTTGTCGAACGCCTGCTGGTACCAGCGCAGCGCCTCCTCGGTCTTGCCGAGCTTCTTGGCGTTGCTGGCGAGCTGGCTCATCAAGTAATACGGCGAGTGGCTCCTGACCAGGTTGGCCTTCAACAGCGCGTCGCTGTCGGCCCACAGGCCGGCCTGTCCCAGCAGGTAGGCCGCCTCGGTGATCACGGCCTGGCGTTCATAGCCGTCGCTGATCTCGCGGTCCAGCCGCGCTGCCGCCTCGCGCACTTCTTGCACAAGCGCAGCGGGCAGCTTGGGCTGGGTCGTGTCCTTGCCCTGGCCGAGCCGGGCCAACGCGACCCGCGCAGTCAGGGCGCTGAGGCGGTCGCCGCGCGACAGCGTGGCGTCGGCCTGCAGGCGCACCAACGCGCCGTCGAACTGGGCCACCAGCGGCACGCGGTCAGCCCCGTCCTCGCTGCTCAGCACTTTGACCATGTCGTCGGCGCCGCTGATGAGCACATCCATGTGGGTGCGCGACAGTGCCGCATCGGCCAGCACGCGCTGGACGCGCTGGCGCAATGCCGCGTCGGGCTTGACGCCCTTGCCATCGTCGCTGGCCGCGAGCGCCTTGAGCCACAGACGAGTCGTGGTTTCACCGCCCTCGGTCTGCGACTGGCTCTTCAGCGCCAGATCGGCCAGCACATCGACCCGTTCGGCCCTGGCGACCAAGCCGCTGTCATCCGTCTCCCAGGAATGGAAAGACAACATGCGCCACTCGTTGGCCGTGACGGGCTTGCCCGCGCGCGCGTCGGCCAGCACGGCAGCGATCGGCCGCCCCCCGGCCAGGCCGGCTTGCAACAGGGCCATCACCTGCGGCGCATCGGCCCCGCCCGGCAGGCGCGTGATTTCACTGCCCCCCGGGGTGAACAGCACCAGCGTCGGGTAGCCGCTGACCTTGAAGCGCGCGCCGAGTTTTTGCGCTGCGGGCCTGTCGCCGTCGATATGCACCGCAACAAAGGCCTTGCTCTGGGCGGCAAAGTCCTGGCGATTGAACAGCGTCGCCTTGAGCTGGTTGCAGGGCGGGCACCAGGTGGCGCCCCAATACAGCAGCAGTGGCTTGGCCTCGGCCTTGGCCTTGCTGAAGGCGCGCTCGATGTCCGCGTCGGCAGCGGCCGAAAGCCAGGCCACGTTGGTCGACGGCGGTCCGGCGGCGGCCAGGCTCGCCGGCGGGCAAGCGGCGGCCAGGGCCATGACGGCGATCAATTTCAGGCGATTGAATCGATGCATGGTGTCGCTCCGCAGGGGCCGCCTTTAGCGGCGCGTTGGGCTGTCAAGGCGGTGATTGTGCCCCGGCCTCGCCGGCGGCGACGGCGGCCGTCGATCGCCCCGGGCACCGGCGAACGATCGATTCGAATGTGGCGTACAACGGGCGAGAACGCAGGCACCACCGCTGCGCCCTACAGTGCACCCATGAATATCCACCCGACCGCCCTGTTTCAGCCGCGCAGCATCGAGCGCCTTGTCGCCGGCCAAGCCACCAGCGACGGCGCGGGCGTGAAACTCACGCGTGTGCTGACCCAGGACTTGCAGCGCCGACTCGACCCGTTCCTGATGCTCGACGCCTTTGGTAGCGACTCGCCCGACGACTACATCGGCGGCTTTCCGGACCATCCGCACCGCGGCTTCGAGACCGTGACCTACATGCTCACCGGGCGCATGCGTCATCGCGACTCGGCAGGCAACGAGGGCCTGTTGCAGGGCGGCGGCGTGCAGTGGATGACCGCCGGCCGCGGCGTGATCCACAGCGAGCTGCCCGAGCAAGCCGAAGGCCTCATGGAGGGCTTTCAACTGTGGCTGAATCTGCCAGCGAAGGACAAGATGCAGGCGCCCTGGTACCGCGACATCGCCAGCGCCGAGGTCCCCGAGTGGCGCGCTCAGGGCGTGCTGGCGCGGGTGATTGCCGGTACCAGCCACGGCATCGTCGGCGCGGTGCGGCGTGACGCCACCGCGGTCCTGTACCTGGACATCCATCTCGATGCCGGCATCGCCTTCGAGCAACCGCTCGCGCCTGACCACAATGCGTTTGTCTACGTCTATCGCGGCGCCGTGGACATCAGCAACCTGGCTGTGCAGAGGGGTCGCATGGCCCTCCTTGCCAACCGCGGCGACGGCGTGCGCCTGACCGCCGCAGGCGAAGGCGCCAGGGCGCTGCTGATTGCCGGTCGGCCGCTGAACGAGCCCATCGCGCAGCACGGGCCATTCGTCATGAACACGCAGGCCGAGCTCCGTCAAGCCGTCGAAGATTTTCACGCCGGCCGCTTGGTGGCTTGACGCAGCCCATAGGCCGGGGCGCGCGGCCACCCCGGACGGCACGCGCCCCGTGGGTACGCGCGCAGCGAGTCAGGGCCCGACCGTGACGCCCTTCCAGAACGCGACACGGCCCTTGATCGCGGCCGCGGCTTCGGTGGGTTCGGGGTAGTACCAGACGGCGTCAGGGTTGAGCTCGCCATCGACAAACAGACTGTAGTAATGCGCCTGGCCCTTCCACGGGCTGCTGCTGCGGTGGTTGCTGAAGCTGACGTACTCGCGCTTCAGACTCGCTTCGGGAAAGTAGTGGTCGCCGTCAACCACGACCGTGTCGTCGCTCTCGGCAACCACCACGCCCTTCCAGACTGCCTTGACCATCGGTGCCTCACTGCCTTGTCATGTGCGGCCGCAATCATGCCCTGGGCCAGTGGAAGCCAGGCAAGGTATCGGAAAAGACGGTGACGGGTGTGCCGCGGTGTTCAATGACCTCGAGGCCGCGTGCGAGTTCGAAGCTTGAGCTGTGCCAGCTGCTGTCTTCATTGGTCCAGTGGTGCGCAGGCTGCGCTGAGGGGGGTTGCGGCAGCAGGCGGGCCAGGCTGTTGAGAATCAAGTTGAGCATGGTGGCTGGCTTGCGAATCGACATGGCGACAATCTTCGGCGCCTGGGCCGAGGCGCTCAATCACCCCAAAGAGGGAATTTGCGCGCGCGCCGACCCCTAGACTGGCGTCTGCAGATAACAACAACCCTGGCTTGAAGGATCGATCTTGTCGCCGCTTTACCCGCAACTGCTCGCCCCGCTCGACCTTGGATTCACGACACTGGCCAATCGCGTGCTCATGGGCTCGATGCACACTGGCCTCGAAGATGGCCGCCGGCATTTCACGGCGATGGCGGCGTTCTATGCCGAGCGCGCGCGCGGCGGCGTCGGGCTGATCGTGACCGGTGGCTTCGCGCCCAACATCGAAGGCTGGGCCAAGCCCTTTGCCGGCACCCTGGCCACGCAGGCCGCGGCGCGACGGCACCGCCAGGTCACCGGTGCGGTCCACGCCGAGGGTGGCAAGATCGCGCTGCAGATCCTGCACACTGGGCGCTACGGCTACTCGCCGCTGTGCGTGGCGCCCTCGCGCATCCAGAGCCCGATCTCGCCGTTCACCCCGCGCGAGCTCTCCGAGCGCGGCATCGAGCGCCAGATTCGCGCCTTCGTGCGCTGCGCAGCGCTGGCTCGCGAAGCCGGCTACGACGGCGTCGAGGTAATGGGCAGCGAGGGCTACTTCATCAACCAGTTCCTGGTCACGCACACCAACCAGCGCAGCGACCGCTGGGGTGGCGCCTATGAGAACCGCATGCGCCTCGCGGTCGAGATCGTCCGGCGCGTGCGCGAGGCGGTGGGGCCGGACTTCATCCTGATTTACCGCATCAGCCTGATCGATCTGATCCCCGAGGGCAGCAGCTGGCCCGAGGTGGTGCAACTGGCCAAGGCCGTCACCGCCGCCGGTGCGACGATCCTCAACACCGGCATCGGCTGGCACGAGGCGCGCATCCCGACCATCGCCACCTCCGTGCCGCGGGCAGCCTTTGCCTGGGTCACGAAAAAGCTGCGCGACGAATTGCGTGCGCAAGGCATCACCATCCCGCTGGTCACGAGCAACCGCATCAACACGCCCGAGGTCGCCGAGCGAGTGCTAACTGACGGCAGCGCCGATCTGGTCAGCTTGGCGCGGCCTTTCCTGGCCGACCCCGACTTCGTCGCCAAGGCCGCTGCTGGCCGCGCCGATGAAATCAACACCTGCATCGCCTGCAACCAGGCCTGCCTCGACCACACCTTCAAGAACCAGCTGGCAACCTGCCTGGTCAACCCGCGCTCGGGGCATGAGACGACGTTGCTGATCCGCGCCGCCCCGCGGCGACGGCGCGTCGCTGTCGTGGGCGCCGGACCGGCCGGGCTCGCGGCGGCGACCACGCTGGCCGAACGGGGTCACGCGGTTCAATTGTTCGATTCGGCGGCCGAAATCGGTGGCCAGTTCAACCTGGCCAAGCGCATCCCGGGCAAGGAGGAATTCCACGAGACGCTGCGCTACTTCGCGCGCCGCATCGAGCGCACCGATGTGGGACTGCACTTGAACACGCGGGTCAGTGCCGAGCGCTTGATCGCCGAAGGTTTCGACGAGGTCTGGCTGGCCACCGGCGTGACCCCGCGCGATCCGCGTATCCCGGGCCAGGACACGCCCGGCGTGATCAGCTACAGCGACGCGATCCTGCAGCGCCGGCCGGTCGGTGCGCGCGTGCTGATCGTCGGCGCGGGCGGCATCGGTTTCGACGTCGCCGAATTCCTGGTTCATGACAGCGCACACCCCTCTCCGGCGCTCGACTTGGCTGCCTGGCAGCGCGAGTGGGGCATCGCCGACCCCGGAACCGTGCGCGGGGGCGTGGTTCGGGTCGCGCCCACTGCGCCGGCCCGCCAGGTGACGCTTTTGCAGCGCAAGGCCGGCAAGCTCGGCGCCGGACTGGGCAAGACCACCGGCTGGATCCATCGCAGCGCGCTGAGGATGAAAAACGTCGAGATGCTGGCCGGCGTCAACTACGAGCGCATCGGCCCGCACGAGGGCTCGCTGGGCCTCTTCGTCAGCTTTGGTGAGCGGCGCCGCGACGGCACCGTGATCGGGTGCGACAACATCGTGTTGTGCGCCGGCCAGGAGCCGCTACGTGAATTGCAGGCGCCGTTGCTGGCCGCGGGCCTCAAGGTGCAATTGATCGGCGGCGCCCTCGAGGCCGGCGAGCTCGACGCCAAGCGGGCGATTGACCAGGGCACACGGCTGGCCGCCGCCCTGTAGTGCGGCCCCCCAGACGCCTGTAGCGCCGGGCCCCCGGAGGCGGCATCGCCCGCATGGGCCGGCCCGGCGCGCCCTGGCTCAGCTGTCGTCGAGCGCGCCGGGCAGGGTCACGTCATCCGGCCACTCCGACTCGCTAACCTGCAAGCCGAAGTGCAGTTCGTAGCTGGACTCATGAAAGCCCCCCACGGACAGCGCGCTGTGCGCCGTGCCCTCCCCTTCGGTCGCAGCCCCTGGCGGCGCGACGGGGGCCCGAACGGCAGGCGCCTCAACAGGCGTTGCCTCCGTGCTGACCGGCACCGGCGACAGCCGCGGGTTCAGGGCGTGGGCCCGCATCGAGGGCATGCGCGCACGCGCCAGCGGGTGTCGTCGGATCCACATCGAGCGACTATCGGTCAGGTTGGCGTGCGCGGTCTACCCGCGCTTAAAGGAATGGCCCGCAAATTAGGGGTGTGTGCGGGGCCAGGCCGCCGTCAAGAGCGGACTGCGGCGAGCGCCGTGGCAGATCTCACACGACGGGCTCCGACGCGCGAACAGGCCGTGGCTTGCCCCGCTTATCGGCTCGATGCGCGGCCGCGCTTGCCGATATCTTTGCATCACTTTGAAACAAACGAGCACGACCATGAACGTTCGCCCTTACGCCGACTACGACGCCAACCGCAATCCGGCCGAGCCTTTCGAGTGGGAAGAGCTGCCGTCCCTGGCCGGCGTCGTCCTGCGCCGCCATGTGCCCAGCGGCTCCTACACGCTGGCTGCCGAACTGGTTGCCGAGGCCCGAACGCGCCTGCGCAGCGAGCCGTCGTTTGCGCCGGTGTGGGTCGAGACCAAACCCGGCGAGCTCGACCCGTTGATACCCTCAGCGCCGTTGCGCGAAACCGAGTTGGGCGGGCTGGATTCGCGCGAAATCGTCGAACCGGACTTGTTCCGTCACTTCTTCGGCGCCAACGCGCGTTGAATCAGGCGTCGATGTTGGCCGCCCGCAGGGCGTTGCTTTCGATGAAGTCGCGCCGAGGCTCCACCTCGTCACCCATCAGCATCGTGAATACGCGGTCGGCTTCGATGGCGTCGTCGATCTGCACCCGCAGTAGCCGGCGCACGGCTGGGTCCATTGTCGTTTCCCACAACTGCGCTGGATTCATCTCACCCAGACCCTTGTAGCGCTGGCGCCCCACCGATCCTTCTGCCTGACCCATCAGCCAGGCCATGGCGGCGCGAAAGTCAGCGACCTTCACTTCCTTCTGCCGCTCGCCTTCGCCGCGCCGCACGACCGCGTCAGCGCCGAGCAAACCCTTGAAGGTCAGCCCGGCGCGTGACAAGGCTTCGTAGTCGGCACCATGAACGAAGTCGGGTGTGATCACGCTGGCTTTGACGTTGCCATGGTGGCGACGGCTGATGCGCAATACATGGCGGTCGCCTCGGGCATCGTACTCAGCAGCAACTTCGGCGTCGTGCAACGCGGCCTGCAGTGCCGCGGCGCTGGCTTCGGCGTTGGCCAGGCTGTCGAGGTCGAGCACCAGACCGTCGGCCATCGCTCTGAGGGCTTCAATGTCCATCCAGTTGGCCAAGCGCACGATCACATTGGTGGCCAGCACATACTGGCGCGCTAGTTCTTCGAGCGCTGAACCGGTAATTGCCGGCTTGTCGATACCTGGCAACACTGCGGCGCCGTCGAGCGCGACACGCATCAGGTAGGCATCGAGCTCGTGCCCGTCCTTCAGGTACTGCTCGGCCTTGCCATGCTTCACCTTGTACAGCGGTGGCTGGGCGATATAGATGTGGCCCCGTTCGACCAGATCGGGCATCTGGCGGTAGAAGAAGGTCAGCAGCAGCGTGCGGATGTGCGCGCCGTCGACGTCGGCGTCGGTCATGATGATGATGCGGTGGTAGCGCAGCTTGTCGGGGTTGAAGTCGTCGCCGCCCATACCCTTGCCGATGCCCGTGCCCAGCGCCGTGATCAGGGTCAGGATCTCGTTGCTGGTCAGCAGCTTTTCATAGCGGGCGCGCTCGACGTTGAGAATTTTCCCGCGTAGCGGCAAGATCGCCTGAAACTTGCGATCGCGCCCCTGTTTGGCCGAGCCGCCGGCGGAGTCGCCCTCGACGATATAGATCTCGCACAGTGCCGGATCCTTTTCCTGGCAGTCAGCGAGCTTGCCGGGCAGTCCCATGCCGTCGAGCACGCCCTTGCGCCGGGTCATCTCGCGCGCCTTGCGCGCAGCTTCGCGGGCGCGCGCGGCATCGACGATCTTGCCGCAGATGATCTTGGCGTCGTTCGGGTTCTCGAGCAGGTAATCGGTCAAGGCCTTGCTGACCACGTCCTCGACCGGGCCGCGCACTTCGCTGGAGACCAGCTTGTCCTTGGTCTGGCTGCTGAACTTGGGCTCGGGCACCTTGACCGAGAGGACGCAGCACAGGCCTTCGCGCATGTCATCTCCGGTAACTTCGACCTTGGCTTTCTTGGCCAGGTCGTTGTCATCGATGTACTTGTTGATCACCCGTGTCATGCCCGCGCGCAGGCCGGTGAGGTGTGTGCCGCCGTCGCGCTGCGGGATGTTGTTGGTGAAGCAGAGTACGTTTTCGCTGTAACCGTCGTTCCATTGCATGGCCACGTCGGTGGTGATGGTCGTGCCCTGTTCGCTGACCTTCTCGCCGATGGCACCGAAGACCGTCGGGTGGAGCACCTTCTTGCCGGTGTTGATGAACTCGACGAAGCCTTTCACGCCGCCGGCGAAGGCGAACGTGTCTTCCTTGTTGTTGCGCTCGTCGACCAGGCGGATCTTCACGCCGTTGTTCAGGAAGCTCAGCTCGCGCAGCTTCTTGGCAATGATGTCGTAGTGGAAGTCGATGTTCGAGAAGATCTCCAGATCGGGCAGGAAGTGCACCTCGGTGCCGCGCTTTTCAGTCTCGCCGGTGATCTTCATCGGGCTGACCGCAAAGCCTTCGCGCTGCTCGAGCACGCGATCCTGCGGCAGCCCTTGGCGGAATTCCATGTAATGCACCTTGCCGTCGCGCCGCACCGTCAGGCGCAGCCACTTCGACAAACCGTTCACGCAGCTGACACCGACGCCGTGCAATCCGCCCGAGACCTTGTAGCTGTTCTGGTTGAATTTGCCACCGGCATGCAATTCGGTCAGGGCAATCTCGGCCGCACTGCGCTTGGGCTCATGCTTGTCGTCCATCTTCACGCCGGTGGGAATGCCACGGCCGTTGTCGGTGACGCTGATCGAGTTGTCGGTGTGGATGGTGACGACGATGTCGTCGCAATGCCCGGCCAGCGACTCGTCGATCGAGTTGTCGACCACCTCGAACACCAGGTGGTGCAGGCCGGTGCCATCGGAGGTGTCGCCGATGTACATGCCCGGGCGCTTGCGCACCGCCTCCAGCCCCTCGAGGATCTGGATCGAGCCCTCGCCATAGGCGTCGGAATGTTCTTGCGGGGTCGGTTGAGATTCGCTCATCACTCGTTTCGTTGCATCTCAAAAAAGCCGAAGCGGGCGTAGCGCCCGCTCGGGTGTTCGGGCTTGCGGCTACATCGCTAAATGCGCATCGGCATCACCACGTACTTGAATCCCGGCTGCTCCGGCAACGTGAACAGTGCGCTCGAACTGGTGTCCTGCAACTCGAGCTTGACCATCTCGGCGCTGGTATTGGTCAACGCGTCGATCAGGTAGGTGACGTTGAAACCGATTTCGATGGCATCGCCAGCGTAGTCGATCTCAAGTTCTTCCTTGGCCTCTTCCTGCTCCGCGTTGGAGGACGAAATTCGCAGCGTGCCCGGTTCGATGTTGACGCGCACCGCCTTGAACTTCTCACTGGTCATGATCGCCGCGCGTTGCAAGCTCGACAGCAGAGGCGCGCGCCCTAGCGTGACCGCGTTCTTGTGGTTTTTCGGTACCACCCGGTTGTAGTCCGGGAACTTGCCTTCGACCAGCTTGGTCACGAACTCCATACCCGAGAACGCGAACTTTGCCTGGTTGCCCGCAAAACGCATCTCGATCGGCGTGTCTTCGTCCTTCAGTAGCCGCTGCAATTCGAGCACGGTCTTGCGCGGCAGAATCACCTCCTGCTTGGGCATGTCAATTTCGAGCGTGGCCTGGGCCAGCGCCAGTCGGTGCCCATCGGTGGCGACCAGGGTCAACAGCTTGCCTTCGGCGACGAACAGGATCCCGTTCAGGTAGTAACGAATGTCGTGTACTGCCATCGCAAAGTGAACCTGATTGATCAACGCGCGCAACGTCTTCTGCGGCACCGCAAACGCCAGCCCGAAATCGACCGCTTCGTTGACCAAAGGAAAGTCTTCGGCCGGCAGCGTCTGCAGTGTGAAACGGCTCTTGCCGCCTTGCAGAGTCAGCTTGTTCTGGCTCGAAGAGCTGAGTGTCACAACCTGGTCGGCAGGGAGTGTTCGCAGGATGTCGATCAGCTTGCGCGCCCCGACAGTCGCTGAAAAGTTGCCGCCGTCGCCGCCGAGCTCTGCCCGTGTGCGCACCTGAATCTCGAGGTCGCTGGTCGTGAACTCAAGTTCGCCTGCGTTCCTGCGCAACAGCACGTTGGCCAGGATAGGCAAGGTGTGCCGGCGCTCAACGATGCCAGCAACAGCCTGCAAGGCACCGAGCAGTTTTTCTTGAGCTGCTTTGAGCACGATCATGTTGTCTTCCTCTTAGGTTCCTGATCTTATTGGTAGTACTAGTAGAGACCCACCGATTCTGTGGAGAAGGCTATTTTCGCCTGATCCATCAAGGCCTTAGGTCCCGATGAACCCTGTGCACCGAGGCCTCGTTTCAGGGCTGCATGGGAGACAACAACTTTGCCGACAAGCCCATGCCTGTGGACGACCACAGGCTTGCTCCAAAGTTGTCCCCAGCGTTGTCACTTGACACCGGGAAATTTCTCATCCCTTCAGGGTTTGCTCAAGCACGTGCAGCTGTTGATTGAGTTCGGCGTTTTTCTGCCGCTCGCCGCCTATCTTGCGCACTGCATGCAAGACTGTCGTGTGGTCGCGCCCGCCGAAGTTGTCACCGATCTCGGGCAGGCTCTTTTGTGTCATTTCCTTGGCCAGGTACATGGCGATCTGGCGCGGTCGGGCAATGCTGGCCGGTCGCTTTTTGCTGTACATGTCGGCGACCTTGATCTTGTAGAAGTCGGCGACCGTTTTCTGAATGTTTTCGATCGATACCTGCCGGTTCTGGATTGACAGCAGATCCTTCAAGGCTTCTCGGGCCAGCGCGATGTTGATGTCCTTCTGCGAAAAGCGCGAATAGGCCAGCACTTTGCGCAACGCCCCTTCGAGCTCACGCACGTTGGCGCGCACGTTCTTGGCAACGAAGAAGGCCACATCCTCTGGCATCGGAGAGCCTTCAGCATCGGACTTGCGGATCAAAATTGCGACGCGCATTTCCAGCTCGGGCGGTTCGATCGCGACCGTCAGGCCGGCGTCGAAGCGGCTGGTCAACCGCTCATCGATATTGACCAATCCTTTGGGATAGGTGTCGCTGGTCATGATGATGTGTGCCCGCTTGGCCACCAAGGCTTCAAAGGCGTTGAAGAACTCTTCCTGTGTGCGCTCCTTGCCGGCGAAGAACTGCACGTCGTCAATCAACAGCAGGTCCAGTGAGTGGTACTTGGCTTTCAGTTCGTCGAAAGTCTTGCGTTGGTAGTTCTTGACCACGTCGCTGATGAACTGCTCGGCGTGCAAGTAAAGAATGCGTGCATGGGGTCGGTCGGCGATCAGCGCGTTACCCACGGCGTGGATCAGATGGGTCTTGCCCAGGCCGACTCCGCCGTAGATGAACAGCGGGTTGTACATCTGACCCGGGGCCCCGGCCACATGCAACGCGGCGGTGCGCGCCATCTGGTTGGCGCGCCCGGGAACGAGGGTGTCGAAGGTCAGCGTCGGGTTCAAGCGATGTTGAGGCAACGCGACCGCGACAGCCCGCGTCGAAGCCATGCTGGGATGGTGGGCTGCGATGCCGTTGAGTGTGGGGCCGCCGCTCGCCGCGGGCACGTTTGGCAGCGACTCGCGCAGCGCCAGTTGCAGATCCAGCCGCACCGGCTTGCCGGCCAGCGCGCTCAACACGCCTTCGATGCGCGCGGCGTACTGCGAGCGGATCCAATCGAGCTTGAATCGATTGGGCACGCGCAATGACACCACCGTCGATCCGGCCGCGTCGGTGGCGTCGCTCACCTCGGCAGGCGGCAGGGGCCGGATCCAGGTATTGAATTGTTGTTCAGGCAGTTCGGCGGCAAGTTGCGTGCGGCCGCGCTGCCAGAGGTCATCGCTCATTGTGGACAAGTTCTTCTAGAGCGGCGGGATTGTAGACTAGCAAGGCACGGCCAGACGTGGTTATCCACAGTTCGGGGCCGCGCGTCAAGTCCTCGCCAGACCCAGTCTTTGTGAGGCAAGTCGTTGACCGGAAACGACTTTTTTGCTGTAATCACGGGTTTCCCTGATTCTCGACCGTTCACTGTCCAAGCCCAGCCATGAAACGCACTTACCAAGCCTCGAAGACCCGCCGCGCCCGCACCCACGGCTTTCTGGTGCGCATGAAGACCCGTGGCGGCCGCGCGGTGATCGCCGCACGCCGCGCCAAGGGCCGCAAGCGCCTGGCCGTCTGACGTTCATCGCGTCGGCTCGTTTGCCCGCCGCACCGAGCCCGGTGGTCCGCCATCTGAAGGGGGCGGCACAACGTCGCCCAGACACCGCAGCGTGCGCCTGGCGCAGTCTAAAGACCACCGACTTCGCTGCAGCGCTAACCACACCGGTCATGGCCAAGAGTCCGCACTTTGTGCTGCACCATCTCGCGGCAAGCCCGGCGTCGGCCGTTTGGCACCCGCGGCGAACGGTTGTTCCTGAGATATCAACAGATTGCGCACCAGACTCGGCGTCTTCTGTGGATAACAGCGCCCCGCCGGTCGATTGGTGGCTTGGCCTCGTGGTGCCCAAGCGGCATGCCCGGCGCGCCGTGACCCGCAATCTGCTCAAGCGCCAAATGCGTGCCCAGGCTGACGGGCATCGCCTTCGCCTGCCACCCGGGCAATGGCTGCTGCGGCTGCGCGCCCCATTTGATGCCAGGCAGTTTGCCAGCGCGGCGTCGACGCGCATGCAAGAGGCTGCGCGCTGCGAGCTCGAACTCGTGTTTGCCGGGGCTCGGTCGGCATGAATCGCGGGCCGGTGCTTCGACTCTGGCCGCGCCGCTTGCTGGCGCTGCCCGTGCGCGCCTACCGCTACTTTCTCAGCCCCTGGCTTGGCAGCGCCTGCCGCTTCGAGCCCACTTGCTCACGTTACGCCTTGGACGCGCTGGAGCAGCATGGTGCCGCGGCGGGCAGCTACCTTGCCGCGCGGCGCGTCCTGCGGTGCCATCCGTGGTGCGACGGCGGCCTGGATCCGGTGCCGGCGACCCAACCCTCAACGTCTCCCTTGATCAAGAGTCCTTCATGACCGATATCCGTCGCACCCTGCTGTGGGTAGTGTTCACCATGTCCCTCGTCCTGCTCTGGGATGCGTGGAACAAGCACACAGGGCAGCCGTCGATATTTGGCGCATCGCCAGCGCGCCCGGCGGCATCGGCGCCGCCCCCGGCGGCAACCCCACCGCAGGCCGGTGTACCGGCGCCGGTCGCTGCCGCCGTGCCCGGTCCGGCCACCGTTGGGGCGACGCCGGCCGGCGCCTTGCCTGTCGCGGCCTCGGCTGCGCATGGCGAACTGGTCGTTGTCACCACCGATGTGGTCAAGGCCAGCTTTGACAGCAACGGCGCCAACCTGGTGCGCCTGGAGTTGTTGCGCCACGCCGATGCTGACGACCGTCAGCGGCCGGTGCTGCTGTTTGAGCAGAGTGCTGAGCGCTCCTACGCTGCACAAAGCGGGCTGGTGGCGACGCAGCCCGGGATTGCGCTGCCAAACCACTACACGGCCATGAAGCGGGTGCCGGGCCCGAACACGCTGGCCGCCGGCGCCACGGAACTGCAGGTGCGCTTTGAATCTGAGAGCGCCTCCGGCATCAAGTTGACCAAGATCTTTAGCTTCAAGCGCGGCGACTACAGCATCGGCGTGCGCCACGAGGCGCAGAACAACAGCGCGGCGGCGGTCGCCACGCAGTTGTATTTGCAACTTGTGCGCGACGGCAATCCGCCGCGCGGCGAGTCGTCGTTCTACTTCACCTTCACTGGCCCGGCGATCTACACCGAGGCCAAGAAGTTCGAGAAGATCGACTTCGCGGACATCGAAAAAGGCAAGGTCGGGCATGCCACCAGCGCCAGCGACGGTTGGGCTGCAATGGTCCAACATTACTTCGCTTCGGCCTGGCTGGTCCCGACCGATACGCCGCGCGAGTACCGCACCGCCAAGGTGTCGAACAATCTGTATTCGGTGGCGATGGTGCTGCCGCTGGGCGAAATCGCGCCGGGCGCGACCAAGACGCATGACGCGACGCTGTTCGCCGGCCCGCAGGAAGAGAACACGCTGGCGGCGCTGGCGCCGGGGCTGGACCTGGTCAAGGACTATGGCTGGTTCACCGTGCTGTCCAAGCCCCTGTTCTGGCTGCTGGATCAGTTGCACAAGGTGCTGAACAACTGGGGCTGGTCGATCGTCGCTTTGGTGGTGCTGCTGAAGATCGCCTTCTACTGGCTCAACGCCAGCGCCTACCGTTCGATGGCCAAGATGAAGGCGGTGGGCCCGCGGGTGGCCGACCTGCGTGAGCGCTACAAGGAAAAACCGCAGCTGATGCAGCAGGAGATGATGCGCATCTACCGCGAGGAGAAGGTCAACCCGCTCGGCGGCTGCCTGCCGATCCTGGTCCAGATGCCGTTCTTCATCGCGCTGTACTGGGTGCTGCTGTCGTCCGTCGAAATGCGCAATGCGCCATGGATCGGCTGGATCGTCGATCTGTCGGCGAAGGATCCGTGGTTCATCCTGCCCGTGCTGATGACGGCCTCGTCGCTGTTCCAGGTTTGGCTCAACCCGACGCCACCCGACCCGATGCAGGCGCGCATGATGTGGATGATGCCGCTGATCTTCGGCGTGATGTTCTTCTTCTTCCCGGCCGGCTTGGTGCTGTACTGGTTGACCAACAACATCCTGTCGATTGCCCAGCAGTGGTTCATCAACCGCCAGTTGGGCGTCAACAAGTAGCGCGCTTTCTGTGGCACGCCGGAGTGCGTGAACACCACACGTTTGAGGGGGTCTTGCGCGTATTGGGGGTTGAGTTCGCGTCGCGTTGCGCCGACCATGCAGCCATGCGGGGTTGACTTGGCGCGGCTTGCAAAAGCCCTCCGCCGACTCTGGAGCGTCTAACCTCACTCCCCCCGCGCCATCTGTCCCGAAGGCACCGCAGCGACAATCGCGCGGTGCCTTCTTCATTGCTGCTGCCGCAGGACCCGATTGTTGCCGTTGCCACTGCGCCCGGCCGCGGGGCGGTTGGCATCGTGCGCGTCTCGGGTCGGGGCCTCGAGGCCCTCATTGATGCCCTTGTCGGACGTACGCTGACGCCGCGTCTGGCGCACTACACGGCCCTGAACGACGCGCGCGGCGAGGCCATCGATCACGGGCTTGCGATCCACTTCCCGGCGCCGCACTCCTACACCGGAGAGGATGTTCTCGAACTGCAGGCACATGGCGGCCCCGTCGTGCTGCAACTGCTGCTAGCGCGATGCCTAGAAGCCGGCGCCGGCGTCGACCCGGCCACGCAGCGCCCGCGCCTGACGCACCTGCGCTTGGCCCAGCCCGGCGAGTTCACGCAGCGCGCGTTCCTGAACGGCAAGCTCGACCTGGCGCAGGCCGAGGCCGTGGCCGACCTGATCGACGCCGGCACCGAGGCCGCCGCACGCTCGGCGGCGCGTTCACTGGGCGGCGAGTTCTCGCGTGAAATTGAAGTGCTGGCCGCTCAGATCGTCGAGTTGCGGGCGCTGGTCGAAGCGACGCTGGACTTTCCCGAAGAAGAGATCGACTTCCTGGAACGCGCCGACGCACGCGGCCGGCTGGCTGCCGTCGACGCGGCGCTCGCACGCGTGCTTGACCGCACGCGCCAGGGCGCGCTGCTTCGCGAGGGCATGACCGTGGTGTTGGCGGGGCAGCCCAACGTCGGCAAGAGCTCTTTGCTCAATGCGCTGGCAGGAGCCGAGCTGGCCATTGTGACGCCGATCGCCGGCACCACGCGCGACAAGGTTGGCCAGACGATCCAAATCGAGGGCGTTCCCGTCCATGTCATCGACACCGCAGGCTTGCGTGACACGGGCACATCGGACGACGAAGTTGAGCGCATTGGCATCGCGCGCAGTTGGGCCGAGATTGAGCAGGCCGACGCGGTGGTGTTTCTGCATGACCTGACGCGTCTGGGCGAGCCGGTATTCGAAGCTCGCGACGCGGCCATCGCCGCGCGGCTGCAACTCAACGATGTGTCGCGAGTTCTGCATGTGTACAACAAGCGCGACGCGGTGTCGGCTGACACCGCCATGGCCAACGGTCTTCGGATCTCGGCCCGCACCGGCGAGGGCTTGCAAGCTCTGCGCCAGGCGCTGCTGGAGCGCGCCGGCTGGCACTCCAGTACCGAAGGCGTGTTCATCGCTCGCACGCGCCATGTGCTGGCCTTGCGGCGTACGGCGGAGCACCTGGCGCGGGCAGCCGGGCTGGCGGCTCGCGCCGACGCCGCGCTCGACCTCCTTGCCGAAGAGTTGCGCCTGGCCCATAACGCGCTCGGCGAGGTCACCGGGGCCTTCAGTGCCGACGATCTTCTTGGCGAGATATTCGGGCGCTTCTGCATTGGGAAATAGCATGGCTTCTCGTGCAGTCTACTGAAAGCTAGAGATCAGCCGCAAGCCCGCACCACAGCGGGCTTTTTTGTTCCTACAATGTCCAAGTGGATTCACCAGCAGCCGATGGCTGGTGTGTCCAAGTTCAAGTCCAAGCGGGCCGCTTGGACACAGTCAACCTGTTTACTTGGACACAGCGAGGCGCACATGGCACTAACTGAAACGGCACTCAAGGCACTCAAACCGAAGGACAAGCCCTATACCCTGGCCGACGAGCGCGGCCTGTATGTCGAGGTGTTCCCGACCGGCGGGAAGGTGTGGCGCTTCCGCTACCGTGTCAACGGCAAGCAGGAGAAGCTGACGCTGGGCAAGTACCCGGCTTTGACGATCAAGAACGCCCGTATCAAGCGCGACGAGGCTGCCCAGGCCGCGGCAATGGGTACGTCGCCGGCCCAGCAGAAGCAACTTGCCAAGGTGGCGGCGGCGGACGCGACTACCGTTGCAGAGTTCTGCGAGCGGTTCTTCCGCGAGATCGTGGCGAAGGACCGGCAGAACCTGACCAGCCCGCGGCGCTACTTCGACAAGGCCATCCTCCCCGCGATCGGCACGAAACCGGTGCGCGACGTGACCACTGAGGACGTGCGCTCGATCATCTGGCGCAAGAAGGATGAAGGCTTCGACGCAGCGGCCGGCGAGATTCGCGGTGTGCTGAAGCGGCTGTTTGACTACGCCCTGACGTGTGGGCTGGCGTCCACGAACCCGGTGTTGGCCCTGCCCATGCGCCACGTCCACAAAGCGAAGTCACGCGAGCGAGCGCTGTCGCCCGACGAGGTGCGCATGTTCTTGAAGGCGGCCTTCGAGTCCAACATCCGGCGGCAATTCAAGATCGGCCTGCATCTGATCCTGCTGACGATGGTGCGCAAGTCCGAGCTGCTACTGGCCCGATGGGAGCATGTGGACTCTGAGCAAGCAGAGTGGCACATCCCGGCGGAACACTCCAAGACAGGCAAGCCGCATATCGTGTTCCTGTCGCGTCAGTCGCTTTGTGGACGTGGCGCATGGGCAGGGCCAACACCGGGTTCGTGGACGCCAGCCCACACGTCAGGGCGTAGTC
>JANMSS010000207.1:0-19637 GCA_031389585.1 Burkholderiales bacterium
TCCTCGTACTCGTAGTCGAAGATCGACGCCGGCCGGCGCTTGATCACCAGGGTGGGGTAGGGCCGCGCCTCGCGCGCCAACTGGGTGCGCACCTGGTCGTGGTGGTTGCCGTAGATGTGGCAATCGCCGCCGGTCCAGATGAAATCGCCGACGTCCATGTCGCATTGCTGCGCCAGCATGTGCGTCAGCAGGGCGTAGCTGGCGATGTTGAAGGGCACGCCCAGAAAGATGTCGGCGCTGCGCTGGTAGAGCTGGCAGCTCAGCCGGCCCCTGCCCGAGGGCGAGTCGCCGGGCGCGACGTAAAACTGGAAGAAGGCGTGGCAGGGCATCAGCGCCATCTTCGGCAGCTCGGCCACGTTCCAGGCGCTGACGATGATGCGGCGCGAATCGGGGTTGGTCTTGAGCTGCTTGACGACTTCGGCAATCTGGTCGATGGGGCCAGTTGGCGTGGGCCAGGAGCGCCATTGCACGCCATACACCGGGCCGAGGTCGCCGTCAGGTTTCGCCCATTCGTTCCAGATCGTCACGCCGCGGTCTTGCAGCCACTTGGCGTTGCCGTCGCCGCGCAAGAACCACAACAGCTCCAGGATGATCGACTTCAGGTGCACCTTCTTGGTCGTCACCAGCGGGAAGCCCTCGGCGAGGTCAAAGCGCATCTGGTGGCCGAACACGCTCTTCGTGCCGGTGCCGGTGCGGTCGGCCTTGGCCACGCCATGCTCGAACACATGGCGCATGAAGTCTTCGTACTGGGTGCGGATCGGGCGGGGCGTGGTCAATTCAATAGGCTCCGAACAGCGTGTCCAGCGCTTCCTGGATCACGGCGCGGGTTTCGCGCAGGTTGGCCACCGTCTTGCGCAACTCGGACAGCGGCACCGCGCCCATCGCCGCGGTGTCGAGCACGACGTTGTCGGCGCCGATGATGAAGGCCGGGTTGAGGTTGCGCGCGCGCGGCCCGAACACCGATTCGCGCCGCAGCGGCACCACGATGCGCGTGGGCAGCGCGTCGATGTAGTCGTTCTGCACATCAAGCAGGTAGGGCGTGTGCTTGCGCTCGGCCGCCTGCGGGTTGGCATAGACGTCAAAGCGTGCCAACGCCTCACCTGCCTTTCATGAAGCTGCGGTACTTGGCCAGCGGCAGGCCCTCGCGCTCAATGCGGGCGCTGTAAGCGGCGATGGCTTCCTTGTTCTCCTCGTTCCAGCGCTCCCAGTAGCGTTTGCGCACCGCTTCGGCCAGCAGGGCGTCGACGGTCTGCGACACGTTCATGCCGAGTTCACGCGCGGCGTCGAGCACCTTCGAGTTCAGGCTCAGGTTGGTGGCGCGCTTGGGCGCGTCGTCGAATCGCATCATGGTGATACCCCATCGAACATGCGCATGAATTATGCACCTGCTGCCGTGCCTGCCGGCTCCAGGTCGAACTGCATCGCCGCCAGCCGCGCATACAGGCCGTTGCGCGCCACCAGCTCGGCATGGGTGCCGATATCGTCGATGCGGCCGTGGTCGAGCACGACGATGCGGTCGGCGCGCTGCACGGTGGCCAGGCGGTGGGCGATGACCAGCGTCGTGCGGCCGTGCATCGCGGCTTCGAGCGCGGCCTGCACCATGCGCTCGCTCTCGGCGTCCAGGGCGCTGGTGGCTTCGTCTAGCAGCAGCAGCGGCGGGTTCTTCAGCATCGCGCGGGCGATCGCGATGCGCTGGCGCTGCCCGCCCGACAGGCGCACGCCGCGCTCGCCCAGGAAGGTGGCGTAGCCCTCGGGCAGGGCGCTGATGAAGTCGTGCGCGAAGGCGGACTTGGCCGCGGCGTGAACCTCGTCGTCGCTTGCCCCGGGGCGGCCGTAGCGGATGTTTTCCAGCGCGCTGGTGGAGAACACCACGCTGTCCTGCGGCACGATGCCCACGCGCTGGCGCAGCGTGGCCAGCGTCACTTCGCGCACCGGCACGCCGTCCAGGGTGATCTGGCCCTGCTGGGCATCGTAAAAACGCAGCAGCAGTTGCAATACCGTGCTCTTGCCGGCGCCACTGGGCCCGACCAGGGCCACGGTTTCGCCGGGGCGCACTTCGAGGTTGATATCGCGCAGCGCGGCCTGCAGCGGCCGCGAAGGGTAGTTGAAGCTGACGCCCGAGAGTTGCAGCGACGAGCCGCCCTGCGCTGGCGGCAATGCGCGCGGCTGCGCGGGTTCGACCACCGTCGAGCGCGTGGCCAGCAACTCCATCAGCCGCTCGGTGGCGCCGGCCGCGCGCAGCAGCTCGCCGTAGATCTCGGACAGCACGGCCACGCTGGACACCAGGATCAGCACGTAGACGACGGTCTGGCCCAGGTGTCCGGCGCTCACCTGGCCCGCGATCACCGCCTGCGTGCCCTGGAACAGGCCCCACAGCAGGGCGCCGAAAGTGGCGCTGATGATGAAGGCCACCAGCATCGCGCGCACGCGGCTGCGCTTGCGCGCGGTGTCGAAGGCATGCTCGGTGGCCACCGCAAAGCGCGCCGCCTCGCGCTGCTCCTGGGTGTAGCTCTGCACGACCGGGATGGCGTTGAGCACCTCGGCGGCGATGGCGCTCGAATCGGCGACGCGGTCCTGGCTGGCGCGCGAGAGCTTGCGCACGCGGCGGCCGAAGTACGCACTGGGCAGCACGACCAGCACCAGGATGCCCAGCACCTGCGTCATCACGTACGGATTGGTGACGACGAGCATGCCCAGGGCGCCGATGCCCATCACGACGTTGCGCAGCCCCATCGACAGGCTCGACCCGACCACGGTTTGCACCAGCGTGGTGTCGGTGGTCAGGCGCGACAGCACCTCGCCGGTCTGCGTGGTCTCGAAGAACTCGGGGCTCTGCTCGAGCACATGCGCGTAGACGGCGTTGCGCAGGTCGGCGGTCACGCGCTCGCCGAGCCAGCTGACCATGTAGAAGCGCGCCGCCGAAAACAACCCGAGCGCCGCGCCGACCAGGAACAGGGCGAAGAAGTGGCCGCGCAGGGCCATCACGCGTTCGCCCGGATCGCTGGCCACCAGGCCGCTGTCGATCAGCGATTTCAGCGCCACCGGCAGCACCAACGTGCTGGCCGCGGCCAGCACCAGGAACAGGCCGGCCAGCGCAATGCGGCCCTTGTACGGCCGCAGAAACGGCACCAGGCCCGACAACGAGCGGGGGGTGGGGGCGCTGGCGCGCAACGACGATTCCTTGGCCATGCGGGCAGTCTATGCGGGCGCGCCGACCGGTCAGGTTCGCTTTGCCGCCGGCACGGCAGCGCAGGATCGCCGCCCATGGGGCCGGACGGGTCGGGCATGCGTCATTCACGCCCCCCGCATTCGCGCGGGGCTAGAGTGGTTCCCCGTACCAACGCGGCGCGGTCGCTGTGGTCGAATAGGCGCTTGTCGTCATCCACCAGCGCACCCGACATGCCCGCACAACTGGCCCGTGCCGCCCGCCGCAAGCGCGCGCTTCGGTTCGCATTGGGCCTGGGACCACTGCGCGCCACGCTGGCATTGACGTTGGCCGCGACCACGCTGGCGCTGGGGCTGGCCCTGGTGGTGAGGGCCTTGGCCGGTGACATGCCGCCGCTGCCCACGCTGGCCTTGGCGCTGGTGGGCGTGGCCATCGTCACGCCGCTCGTGGCCTGGCCCCTGCTGCAGTTGCTGGTCGACCTGGAAGCCAGGCGCGCGCACCTCGACATTCTCGCCACCCGCGACGAACTGACCGGCACGCACAACCGCCGCCAGTTTCTGGTGCTGGCCGATCGCGAATGGGCGCGCTGCCGCCGCTACGACATGGCCGCGGCCATGTTGATGATCGATGTTGACCACTTCAAGCAGATCAACGACCGGCATGGCCACCTGGCGGGTGATCTGATGCTGCGAACGATTGCGCGTGCGATCGGCGACACGCTGCGCCAGCCCGATTTGCTGGGTCGATACGGCGGCGAAGAGTTCGTGGTCTTTCTGCCGCACGCCGACCCGCTCGGAGCGCTCGACGCCGCCGAGCGCATCCGCGACTGCGTAGCGCAACTCAGCCTTGAGTGGAAGAGCCAGGTCGTGCGTGCGACAGTCAGCGTGGGCGTGGCCACGCTCGATAACTCCCATGATTCGCTGGCCGGGTTGATCTACGACGCCGACCAGGCGCTCAATGCGGCCAAGGATGCCGGGCGCAATTGCGTGCGCACCTTGCCGCCGCCGGCCTGGCACCGCGGCGAGAACTTGCCGATCGTGTCCCGCTAGCCCTGCCCCCAAGACGCCTGCGGCGTCGGCCCCCAAAGGGGGCGTCGCCCGCCCTTCGACCTCGCTCAGGACAGGCTTGGGGCGGCCCGGCGCGGGCCGCCGGCGCTGAATTACAGGCGCAGCGGCGCCGCGTAGCCGGTCATCTCCAGGTAGCCCAGCCCGATGCGCTGGCCGCGCGCATCAAGCAGCGCCGACAGACCCTCCCAGTAGAACGCGCCGGTGCTGGCACGGCTGTCGAGTTCCTGCGCGTCCAAGAGCGCTTCCACGCTGTGCCGGCCGATGGGCGTCTGGATCGTCCACTGCACTGGATACACGGCGCGCGATGCGGCGCTGGTCCAGCGGCGACCCGGCTTGAAGTGCACTTCGTCGGGCGCGAAATTCCGTGTCGCAGCGCCCGCAGCGCGGTGGCTGCCTCCCGCCCAGAGCGTGCTGCCATCGGCGCGGCGCAACCGAAACGCGGTCAGCGCGCTGCCATCGTGCAGGTTGATGCCGATCCAGTCCCAACCCACTGCCTGCCCGTCCAGCAGACTGTCGCTCCACTCGTGGTCGAGCCAGGCGCGGCCGCGCACCGGCTGGGCCCGGCCGCCCAACTGCAATTCGCCGCTGACTGCCAATTGCGGCTGGCTGTAGTAGTGGCTGGCTTGCACGGCATCAGGCCCCTTGCGGCTGAAACCCTCTTGCCCTTGCAGCAACAGCGGTTGGGTCGTGGCCAGCGTCAGGTGGCAGGCAAGTCCCGCCGGCTCGTCGGCGAGCACGACCCGGTAGACGCTGCCATCTTGCGCAGGGCCGCGCTCGAAGCGCCAGCCGCCGACGTGAACTTGCGTGTCCTCAACCGATGCCGCCGCGCGCGCTGCGGGCTCAATGCCGTTCCACCGCGCAATGCGCTCGGCGTGCAACAGGCGCCTGCCCGCCAAGTCGGTTACGGCGGCGTGGGCGAAGATCAACTGGCGCGCAGCAAAGCGGCTGCGCACGCCATCGGCCAGGCCGGTGCGCGAGCGGAAGAAGGTGATCTGAAAACCGAAGGCCGGCGTATCTGCCGGTGCATCGTGGGCCCGCAGCCAGCCGGTGGCGTACCACCACTCGATGCGCGTTGCAGGGTGGGCGCCGAAGTCGCGCGGGAACGCGAGCGCGCGTGGCGCCTCCGCAGGCTGCGACGACGCTGTTTGCGCCTGCGAAGCGGCCGCAGTCGCCATCAACGCGAGCAGGCTGCGGCGGGCGATCACCAGTCTTCCTTGACCGCGGCCACTGCATCTTGCGAGGCGGCGGCGCGCGCGCTGAGGGCGGCGGTGGCGCTGCCGGCAATGAGCACCGCGGCCGTGAGCGCGGCCAGGCGGCCCCAGGGCAGCAGCATCTCCATCGTCCAGTGAAAGCTCTGCGGGTTGACCACGTGCACCAGCACCACCGCGACGGCCAGACCGAGCACCAATCCCGCCAGCGCACCGGCCGCCGTCCAGGCCGCACCTTCGCCGGCGACCACGCCGACGATCTGCGCACGGGTCAGCCCCAGGTGCACCAGCAGGCCGAACTCGCGCCGCCGCGCCAGCACCTGGGCCGAGAAGCTGGCCGCGATGCCGGCCAGGCCGATCGCGATGGCGACGCCCTGCAGGTAGTAGGTGACGGCGAAGCTGCGGTCGAAGATCGACAGCGACAGGGCGCGCAGCCGCGTCGTCGCCGAGAACTCGAGCAGCGACGGCGCGCCGGCCAGCGCGCGCAACGCCTGCTGCACGTCGTCGATGCGCGCGCCGGGCGCCAGCCAGAGCGCGAGATCGTTCTGAAGCGCATCGCCAGTCAGGCGCTGGTAGACGCTGGCGTCGATGGCCACGGCACCGAACTGTCGCGCGTAGTCGCGCCACACACCGAGCACGGCCACGCGCACGGGCTCGCCCGCGAGCGGCAGCATCAAGGTACTGCCGGCAGGCGCGTCGTACAGCGCGGCCATCGCTTCGCTGACGTAGACGCCCGGCAGCCCGGCCACCGGCGGCAGCGGCGGCGGCGCCAGCAGCGGCAGGCTGCGCGCGGGATCAGTGAGCGGCCTGGCGATCAGGCTCACCGTCGGTCGCGCGGGGTCGAGCGTCATGGCGCGCACTCGCGAGGCTTCGACGCGGGCGACGCCGGGCAGTGCGGCCACCGCGTCGACGAAGCCGGACGGCAGGAAGGCCTGGTCGCTGGCGGCGCTGCTGGCTGCGCTGCGCGCGTACAGGTCGGCCGGCAGGACCTGGTCGAGCCAGCGCGAGACGCCGTCGCGAAAGCTCGCCACCATCACCGTCAGTGCCACCGCCAGCGCCAGGCTGGCGACCACGCCGGCGACAGCGACGGTGGCCGCGTCGCGCTCATGGCGCGCCCGCTGCAGTGCGAGCAGCCCCAGCGGGGAGGAGGGCGCTGCGACGCGGGCGAGCAAGGCGTTGATCAGCGCCGGTACGCAGGCAATGCCGCCGACAAGCAGCAGCGCCACCGAGGCATAGGCCGCGATCGGCAGACCCGCGATCGGTGGCATGAAGGCCAGCGACGCACCCACGGCCAGTAGCAGCGGCCCGTGCCAGGCGGCTGCTGGCGCGCGCGCCGCGCCGCCGAGCCCCTTCAGCGCCTGCGCCGGCGCGAGCAGCGCGGCCTGGCGTGCCGGCAGCCAACCGCCGACCAGCGCCGCCGCGGTGCCCAGCGCCGTGAAAGCCAGCGCGGCCGGCCATGAGAAGACCAGCGTGGGCGCGATGCCAGGGAAGAAGCCACCTCCCAGGTCGCCGGCCAACCAGCGCAGCGCCAATTGCGCCAGCAGCGTGCCGCCGGCAATGCCGAGCAGGCTGCCGGCGACGCCGAGCAGGGCGCATTCAGTGCGCACCAGGCTGCCGCGCTCGACAGCCGACAGGCCGAGCACGCCGAGCAGGGCCAGCCCCGGCGTGCGCTGTGCGACCGACAGTGCCAGCACTGAGAACACGAGGAACGCGCCGACGAACAGCGCCACCAGCGCCAGCACCGTCAGGTTGACGCGGTAGGCGCGCGAGACGTTGGCCATGCGCTGCGCGGCGTCGTCGGCCGCAGCCAGACGCCAATCTGCCGGCAGCGCGGCGCGCAAGTCCTCGGCGCGGGCTCCGGCGGCCAGCCGCAGGTCGATGCGCGAGAGGCGGCCCTCGAGGCCAAAGTGAGTCTGCGCGCCGGCGATGTCGATCACCGCCAGCGCCGCGCCTGCGGCGGTGACGCTGCCGGCGATGCGCAGCGGCAGCGTGGCCATGCCGCGCTGCACGCGAAGCGGGTCGCCGGCGCGCAGGCCCAGGCGTTGCTGCGCCGTGGCGTTGAGGAAAACAGCATCGGGGTCGAGGGACGCCAGGCGGTCGCTGGCAACCGCCGCGCGGGGCCACAACGCCGGTGCCACCGCGGCGACTTGCAGCGCGTCGATGCCAACGATCTTGAGCGCCACGCGCTGGCCGTCGCTGGCCAGGGCATAGGTGTCGATCTCGAGCACCGGGCTGGCCAGCGTGATCGCCGGCTGTGCCGCGAGCGCGTCGTAGAAGGCGTCGTCGCAACCCTCGCGCTGACGGCAGGCGAGGACGGCGTCGGGCTCGCCGTTCACCGCGCGGACGGCAGCGGCAAACTCACCGAGGGCCGATTGATTGATCAGGTGGACCGAGAACGCCAAGGCCACGCCCAGCGCCACGGCCAGCAACGCCAGGGCCTGGCGCAAGGGGTGCGCACGCCACTCCGGCAGCGTCAGCGCGCGCAGCAACGTCAGGCTGTTCATGCGTTGTCGATCCCCTGCGCCGACAGGCGCAACACACGATCTGCATGTCCGGCGGCGCTCTTGGAGTGCGTCACCAGCACACAGGCGGCGCCCTCGGCGCGCACCTGCGTCGCCAACAGGTCGATCACGCGCTCGGCGGTCTCGGGGTCGAGGTTGCCGGTCGGCTCGTCGGCCAGCACCAGCGGCGGGCGGTGCACCAGCGCTCGTGCGATCGCCACCCGCTGCAGCTGACCGCCCGACAGCGTGCGCGGCAGCCGTTCATTGAAACCCGCCAGGCCCACCGCGGCCAGCATCTGGCTCACGCGCAGTGCGTCGGGACGGCCGAGCAGCAGCAGCGGCAGCGCGACGTTCTGCCCCACCGTCAGGTGCGGCAGCACATGAAAGGCCTGGAACACGAAGCCGACGTTGGCCCGCCGCCAATGCGCCAGTTCGGTCTCGCCCAGCCCCTGCAGGGCGCGGCCGGCCAGCTCGACGCGGCCGGCGCTCGGCAGATCGAGCCCGGCCAGGGCATTCAGCAACGTCGACTTGCCGACCCCCGACTCGCCCAGCACGGCCACGACTTCACCGTGAGCGACTTCGAACGACACCTGCTCGAACACCGGCGCACCGCCGTAGTGTTTGGCGAGATGCTCGACGCGCAGCAGCGGTGCGGTTGTCATGGCGGCCACCAGTGGGCGACGGCGGCGGCGACTTGCGACGACGCGTCAGCATCATCGGCGGCCACGACCACCCGCTGCGGCATGCTGCGCAGCCAGGTGAGTTGACGCTTGGCGAGTTGGCGCGTGGCGGCAATGCCGCGCTCGAGCACGTGGTTGTGCAATGCCTCGCCGCTCAGTCCCTCGTCAAGCGCTGCCCAGGCCTGGCGGTAGCCGACGCAACGCATCGAGGGCAGACCGGCATGCAAGTCACCGCGGGCACGCAACGCGCGCACTTCGTGGAGCAGGCCTTGCGCGAGCATCGCGTCGAAGCGGGTCGCGATGCGCTCGTGCAGCCAGGCCCGAGATTGCGGCTCCAGCGCGATCAGCGCCGCAGGCTGCACTGCGCGCGGCGCCGAATGAAAGCTCGACATCGTTCGACCACTGGCACGAAAGACTTCAAGCGCGCGCTGGATGCGCTGCGCATCATTGGGTGGCAACCTTGCGGCCGTGGCCGGGTCCACCCGTGCCAGTTCGGCATGCATCGCCGGCCAGCCGCGCTCGGCGGCTTCGGCTTCCAATGCCGCGCGCAGCGTGGGGTCGGCCACGGGCAACGCATCCAGGCCATCGACCAGCGCCTTGAAGTACAGCATCGTGCCGCCGACCAGCAGCGGCAGCCGGCCGCGGGTGTGGATCTCTTCGATCAACCTCGCGGCATCACTGATGAACTGCGCCACCGAATAGGCCTGGCTCGGATCGAGGATGTCGATCAGGTGGTGCGGCACCGCGGCGCGCTCGGTCGCGCTCGGCTTGGCCGTACCAATGTCCATGCCGCGGTAGACCAGCGCCGAATCGGCGCTGATGATCTCCAGCGGCACCTGCTCGGCCAGCGCCAGCGAAACCGCGCTCTTGCCGCTGGCAGTCGGCCCCGCCAACCCGATCCAGCGCGGGGCAGTCATGCTGTCTTGCCAGGTACGCCGTGTCGCTGCACCAGGGTCCATGCGATTGCTGCGGTCACGACGCCCCAGAATGCGACGCCCAGCCCCATCGGCCGCAGCGTGCCGTCAAGTGCCTGGCCGAGCCACAGGCCGATCGCGAACGCGGTCATGGCCAGCAGACAACCGGCCAGTGCCGAGGCGACGCCGGCCATCTGCGGGAACGGGCCAATGGCACCGGTCTGGCCGCAGGGCTGGTGGATGCCATGGCCGAAAGTGAACAGCCATTGCGAGCCCAGCACCAACGGGATGCTGGCCCAGGGCGACAGGGCGCAGAACGCCATGCCCACGCCACCCGCGAGCGAAAACAGCGCGCCGCGCCGCACGGTGCCCAGGAGGCCCAGGCGCAGCAGCCAGCGGCGGCAGAAGAAGGTGCCGATCAGGTACGACAGCGAGCCCGAAGCCATGGCCAGGCCATATTGCGCTGGCGTCAGCCCGAGCACCTCGATGTAGGCGAACGACGAGGCCGCAAGCACCGTGAACAGGCCGCCGTAGGTGGCCGAGATCAACAACGCCCATGCGCGAAAAGTCGGATGCGCCAGCACATGGCGCGCGTTGCCGGTCAATCTCCGCCAATGCAATGCGCGCGGATCGGGCGTGGCCAGCGTCTCAGGCAATGCGCGCCAGACAAACAACAGCACGACGAACGCAAAAAACGCCACGCTGGCCAACGCACTGCGCCAGCCCAGCGTCATCGCCAGCACACCGCCCAGCAGCGGTGCCGAGATCGCCAACACACCCAGGCCCGACAGCCCGAGCGACATCACCCGCGCGCCCTCGTGCGGCTCGTACAGATCGCGCACCATGGCCCGCGCGCAGACTACCGCGGCGGCCAGCGTCGCACCCTGCGCGGCGCGCCATAAGATCAGCCAGCCAATCTCTGACGCGGCGGTGGCGCCCAGGCTGGCCAGCACCAGCATGGCCAGGCTGCCGAGCAACACGGGCCTGCGACCGAAGCGATCGGCCAGCGGCCCCCACACCAGCTGCGACAGTCCAAAGGCCAGAATCAGCGCCGACATCGTCAACTGGACCGCGCTCATCGGCGCGGCCAATTCGCGCGCCAGCAGCGGCAAGGCCGGCAGGTACAGGTCGGTCACCACCGGCTGCAGGCCCAGCAGCAGCGCCAGCGCCAGGGCGGCAATGTGGGGTGCCAGCACGGCGCCGTGCGCGGCGCCCACGGCCTCCTGCGCGGTGCCGCTGGGGGCTGCGGTGTCACTCATTCGTCGAGCGTACCAGCCGGTTGCATTCGCACACCGCTAAAGGCAAACAGGCGTTACCATGCCCGCACGCCAACCCAGGAGACTTACCCATGACGACACGCACCAAACGCACACTGGCCACGCTGATGGCGATGAGTCTGACTTTTGCCGGGCTGGCGCAAGCCGCGCCCGTGACGGTCGGTGCGCCCGCACTGATCAGTACCGAGCAAGCCGCCTCTGCCCAGCCAGGTCGCGCATTGCTCGAGCAGACGCTGGCTCGTGCCGATGTGATCGCCGGCCTGCAGGCCCGCGGTGTCAGTGTCGATGCGGCACGCGCCCGTGTGGCGGCCTTGACCGATGCCGAAGCCGCACATGTCGCGGCACAGATCGACCAGGCTCCGGCCGGCGGCGAAGTGCTCGGCGTGCTGTTGACCATCTTCGTCGTGCTGCTGATCACCGACATCCTGGGCTTCACCAAGGTGTTCCCGTTCACGCGCACGATCCGCTGACCGCTTTGTCGTGATCTCCCGCCGAGCCTGGCTGCTCGGCGCGTCGGCAGCCTGTCTCACGTCGGGCTGCGCGGTGTTCGCCGAGCCGCCGCAGAGTGCCGCGCTGGCGGCAGCAGTGCCCGTCGGCCTGCCCTCCCGCATCGAACTGCGTGACGTGCCGTTCTATCCGCAGACGCCCTACCACTGTGGACCGGCGGCGCTGGCCACGGTGCTGGTCCATGCCGGCCTGGCAGCCACGCCGCAGGCGTTGGCCGATGCGGTCTTCTTGCCCTCGCGCGAAGGCGCCTTGCAAACCGAAATGCTGGCGGGGGCGCGGCGCTTTGGCGCGCTCGCTGTGCCGCTGCCGCCGCAACTTGCTGCGTTGCTCGCCGACGTCGCCGCCGGCCATCCGGTACTGGTGTTGCTCAACCTCAGCTTGCCGTTCTCGCCGCGTTGGCACTACGCCGTGGTCGTCGGCTACGACCTTGCGGCGCGCGAGCTGGTTTTGCGCAGCGGCACCACCGAGCGCGAGGTGATGGGCTTCGCGCTGTTTGAGCGCACCTGGGCGCGCGGGTTGCACTGGGCCTTTGTGGCATTGCCCCCGGGTCGCCTGCCGGTCAGCGCGGGTGAAGTCGATGCCGTGCAGGCCGTGATCGGCTTCGAGCGCGTGGCCGCGCCTGTACAGGCGCTGCGCGCCTATGACAGCGTCGTGGCGCGCTGGCCCGGCAATGCGCTGGCCGGCCTGGGTCAGGGCAACACCCGATTCGCCAGCGGCGATGTGGCCGGCGCTGCGCTGGCCTTCGAGCGCGTGGCCTCGCAGCATGACAGCGCGGCGGCCTGGCACAACCTGGCGATGACGCGCCAACAGCTGGGTCAGCGCGAGGCCGCCAGATCCGCCGCAGAACGCGCCGTGGCCCGGGCTCGGGTCAACGAGCCGGCGTGGCTCGCGGCCAGCGAGACGCTGCAGCGCCAACTGGCGCAGTGAACAGGGCGGTCGCAAGCGCGCGCAGCGCGCTTGGGGCTGTCGTGTCAGTTGCTCCCACCGCGCGTCGAGCAACCCGCGATGCATGAGCCGGTGCCGTCAAGCGGCCGCCGCGGATCCGGCTTTGCCGGTCCGCCAGCGGCGCCCCCTTGAGGGGGAGCGGCGAAGCCGCTGCGGGGGTGGTTCAATTCAGCCGAAGGATTCGTCGCTGCGCAGATAGCGCCACTGCCCGGGTGGCAGTTTGCCGAGCACGACGCTGCCGATGCGCACGCGCTTGAGGCCGAGCACTTCGAGGCCGACCTGCTCGCACATGCGGCGGATCTGGCGCTTGCGGCCTTCGCGCAGCACGAAGCGCAATTGGTCTTCGTTGGCCCAGCTGACCTTGGCCGGTTTCAGCACCTTGCCGTCGAGCTCCAAGCCATGTTCGAGGCGCGCGATGTCTTCCTGCGGCACCGGCCCTTCCGAAATGCGGCGCACGCGCACCAGGTATTCCTTCTCGACGCGCGAGTCTTCGCCGATCAGTGCTTTTGCAACTCGCCCGTCTTGCGTCAGGACCAGCATGCCCGTCGAGTCGATGTCCAGGCGGCCGGCGGGTGCCAGATAGCGCAGGTGGCCCGGGTGAAACGTGATGCCCCGGTCTTCGGACCAGCGGTTCTCGGGCTTGACCAGCACCACCGCCGGTTCGTGGCCGTCTTCGGGCTGGCCGCTGACGTAGCCGATCGGCTTATTCAGCAGGATCGTGACTTGCTGCGCCTGCTCGGTGTGTGCGCGCTTGTCGATGTCGATGCGCGCGTCGGGTCCGATGCGCTGGCCAAGCACGGCCAGTTTGCCGTCGACGCGCACCCATCCGGCGGCGATCCAGTCGTCGGCCTCGCGCCGCGAGGCCATGCCGCGCGCGGTCATGTACTTCGACAGCCGGTCTCCTTCGCGCACCGGCGCTGACGCTGCCCGTGGCGGCTCGCGTCGCGGGGGCGGCGCGCTGCGGCCGCCAGCGTCGCGCCGCATTGCCGGCTCGGTGCGCGGTCGCGCGTCGCCCAGTGCTGGCCGCCGTGGTGGCCTCTCGCGGGGCTGTGGCGCATCGGCGCGTCCAGCCTCGCGTGGGCGCCGACGCGGTGCCGGGCCGCGCGGCGGTGCATCTCGCCCCGGATCTGACCGCGTGTTCGCTGGCGCACCTTGTCGTGCAGGTCGCCGTGGCGGCGGCTCGCCGCGAGGGTCGGCTTCGCGGGCAGGGCCGCGCTTGGGTGCGGCGCGTGCCGCACGCTCGGCCTGGGCCTGGGCCAGTGTGACTTGCTTGCGCGGGGCGGCCACGCCGCGCAGCGGGCCGCGCGGCTCGCTGCGCGGGCGTGCCGGCTTGTCTTTCTTGAGTTTGAGGGTGGCCATGGGTTCAGTGGGTGGCGCGCACGCCGAACAGCTCGGCGACGGCATCGCGGTAGGCCGCATGGCCGACCGCGTTGGTGTTGTGGTGGCTGCCGCCGTCAACCAGCAGGAAGCGTTTGGGCTCGCGAGCGCGCTCGTACAGCGCGCGGCCGAGCGCGGGTTGGATCAGGCGGTCGGCGCTGCCGTGCACCACCAGCAGCGGGGCCTTGACGCGCTCGATCTGCGCGCCGGCGTCGAAGCGCTGCGTGATCAGCGGCGCTACCGGCAGCCAGCCCCATTTTGTCGCCTGCACGACGTCGGGGATCGAGGTGAAGGAGCCCTCGACGATCAGCCCCGCGGCATCGTCGACCTCGCCGGCCAGACGCACCGCGATGGCGCCGCCAAGCGAGTGGCCGAAGAGGTAGCGCTTGACCTGCGGGTGCTGCTTGGCCAGCCACTGCCAGGCGGCCAGGGCGTCTTCGTGCGCCATCGCCTCTGACGGCAGGCCGGCCGTGCTCTGGCCGAAGCCGCGGTAGTCGATACCCAGCACGGCAAAACCCAGCTCGTGCATGCGCCGCATGCGGTGTGCGCTCGAGCGCACATCCCAGCGCGCACCATGCAGGTAGAGCAGCACGGGGGCGTCAGCGCGGGCCTGACCGAGCCACAGGCCATGCAGCTTGACGGCGCCGGCGTTGGCCGCAGCCTCGTCGCGCGACTTGAAGTCGATCCAGACGTCGCTCATGCCTTCGGCGGCCGCCGTGCCGGCGCGCCAGCTGCGGTCGCTGGGCTGGAAGATCCACTCGCGCTGCTTCTCGTCGAGCGTGGCGCAGCCGGCCAGCGTGAGCAGCAGCGACGCGAGCGCCGCCCACGCCAGGCGAGTCGATGGTCTGCGGGTGAACACGCGGCTCATGGGCTGCGATGCTCGCACAGTCGCGCGTTTGGCGTTGTGCTCACGGCTCGAGAGTCTCCATCTTCCTTCTCCTCGGGTGAACAACCACTTTGGAAACGACAGCTAGCGGCCGCGCAGGAAGAGGGCGTCCAGTTCCCTCAGCGTCACCTGCCGCCAGGTGGGTCGACCATGGTTGCACTGGTCGCTGCGATCGGTGGCTTCCATGTCGCGCAGCAGAGCGTTCATCTCGCCTTCGGTGAGGCGCCGGTTGGCGCGCACCGCCGCATGGCAGGCCATCGTCGACAACAACTCGTCGCGCGCGCGCTCGACCACGCGGCTGGCGTCATGCTGGGCCAGCTCGGCCAGCACCGAGCGCGCCAGCGCCACCGGGTCGGAGTCGGCCAGCGCGGCAGGGCACGAGCGCACGGCCAGCGTGGCCGCAGCGAGCGGCGCGACATCCAGGCCCAGCGCGAGCAGCGTGGCTGCATGTTCTTCCGCAGTCGCCATCTCAGCCAGCGTGGCCGAAAAAGTCGCCGGAATCAGCAGCGGCTGCGACTCGAGTGCGGCCGCGCCGAGTTGGCGCTTCAGCCGCTCATAGACTATGCGCTCATGGGCCGCGTGCATGTCCACGATCACCAGCCCCTGCGAGTTTTCGGCCAGGATGTAGACGCCCGACAGTTGCGCGAGGGCGCGACCGAGGGGCCAGTCGGCATTCGCTGCGGCCACTGGCGCTGCTGCCGCGTACGGTGGCGCCGCGGCCTCACGCGCATAGAGCGTGGCGGCCTGCTGCAGCGCAAGACCAGCCTGCAGCGGTGGGGCGGGGCGCCAGGGCGTCGCAGTCAACGACAAGGTGGGTGATTCTGTCGCGAGTGCCGAAGCGGCCGCGGCCCGCGGCACGGCCAACGCATTCTCGACGGCGTGGCGCACGGCCTGGTGCACCTCACGCGCATCGCGAAATCGAACCTCGATCTTGGTCGGGTGCACGTTGACGTCCACGCGCTGCGGGTCGATCGCGATGAACAGCACGTACACCGGCTGGCGCGCGCCATGCAGAACGTCTTCGAAGGCACTGCGCACGCCATGTGCGACGCCGCGGTCGCGCACGTAGCGGCCATTGACATAGGTGTATTGCTGGTCGGCGCGCGCGCGAGCCGCGTCGGGCAGGCCCACGCGGCCCTGCAGCCGTAAGGGACCCGCCTGGGACTGCACAGCGACGCTGGCGGCCATGAAATCCGCGCCCATCACGTCGGCCAGCCGGGCGTGCAAATCGCTTGCCGCGCGCCATTGCGACACCAGGCGTCCTTCGTGCCAGACCGCGAAGCCGACGTCAGGCCGCGCCAGGGCATGGCGGCGCACGGCGTCGACGCAGTGCGCCAATTCGGTGGCGTCGGTCTTGAGGAACTTGCGCCGGGCGGGGGTGGCGAAAAACAGCTCGCGCACTTCGACGCTGGTGCCGAGCGCGCGCGCCAACGGGCCCAGCTCGCCGCTCTTGGCGTCCAGCCGCGTGGCATGCGGCACCTCGGCAGTGCGGCTGGCGATGGACATCTCCGAGACCGAGGCGATGGCCGCCAGCGCCTCGCCGCGAAAGCCCATCGTCGCCACATGTTCGAGGTCGGCCAGGCTGGCAATCTTGCTGGTGGCATGACGGCGCAACGCCAGCGCGAGTTCATCCCTGGCGATGCCCAGGCCATCGTCTTCGACGACGATCTGGCGCACGCCGCCGGCCATCAGCTTGACGTTGACCTGTGACGCGCCGGCATCGAGGGCGTTGTCCACCAGCTCGCGCACGACCGACGCTGGCCGCTCGACGACCTCGCCAGCGGCGATCTGGCTCACCAGTTCGTCGGGGAGGTCGCGGATCGGGCGGCGCGGGACAGGCAGCGTCGAGCGTTGGACAAGCGTCATCGCCGGATTGTCGCAGCCGGCCCGCTGCGCCGGCGGCTGCGCATGCGGCTCAGAGCGCCGGCGCCTCGGCCAGCAATCCGGTCTTGACGAAGTAACGCACGACCTTGTCCGAGGCGCGTTGGCGATGTTCGATGCTGCTGGGGTGGTTCAGCGCCACCTGCCGCACCTCATAGGCGTCGGAAATGCCGGCGTCGCGATACACGGTCGGGTTGTAGTAGTCGCCCCAGGACGACTTGAGGTAGTTCGCCAGCCATTGCCGGAACCCGGCCAGCGACTCCGGTGACCACCCTGGGCTGTAGCGTTCGAACAATTCGGCCAAGTAGAGGCGACCGAATGCCAGGTGGCGCGCCTCGTCGATGTGATGCACCTTGTTGATCTCGCGGACCAGAGGGTCCACGCGCGGATCCTTCTCGACCACGAGGTTGTAGTAGTCGCCCAGTTCCTCGACCACCATCGCCAGGCAGAAGAACGTCACCTCTTCTTCCCCCTTGGCGAATTCGCGCGGCAATACGAGTTTCTTCTCCGGGTAGACCTTGCCGATGTAGCGGTGACAGAACTCGCCGAACATCACCATGTGCTTGTTCTCTTCGTCGAGAAAGTGATGCAGGTACTCGGTGATCTCGTGGTTGTTGCTGGTGCTGTACAGCCGATGCGCCAGGCCTTGCACCAGCAGCTTCTCGCCCTGCAGAACGAGACTGAACAGGTTGGCCATCTCGTGAAGGCTGAGCCGCTTGCGCTGGGCTTCATCGAGGGCTTCGTAGGCCGGTGTGCCGTAGATCGAGATCTGTTCGGGCGGCATGCACCAGGCGCCGTCCTGAAGGGTCTGTGGCCAGTCGAAGGCGTTGTAGACGTCGTAGAACTTCTTGCACGATGCGCGCGACAGGCGGGTGGCGATCTCCGAGGCGGTTTCCATGCATGGACTCCAGGCTGTTGAGCGGTTGCGGTCGATGCTATGGAGGGCAGGACGGCTGTCGCTGACCTGGATCAAGGGCATCGTTGCGCGCCCCCTGAGTGGGGGGCGCGATTCACGCCGGTCCTTAATCTGGGTCAAGTCGAAGTACCTCCCGTGCCATTGAAATGCATTGCCAGCCATTGCGCCGCCAGTGCAGCCCACTCAAGGCAACCGCATGCAGATCGACCCCGACGCCCATCTCGACCGCCCGCTGGCGTTCGGCCTGTACTACTTCGCAAGCGACGAAGGCGGGCCCGCCGCCGGTGCGCAACGGCGCCTGCTTTTCGAGAGCGCGCGCTTTGCCGATAGTCATGGCTTCTCGGCGGTTTGGGCGCCGGAGCGACATTTCCACGCCTTTGGCGGCCTGTCGCCGAACCCGTCGGTGATGGCGGCGGCGCTGGCCGCGATCACGCGCAACGTGCGCATCCGCTCGGGCAGCGTGGTCGTGCCGCTGCACCACCCGGTGCGTGTCGTGGAGGAATGGTCGGTGGTCGACTTTCTCTCCGGTGGGCGTGTCGATCTCGGCCTGGCCTCGGGCTGGTTTCCCAACGACTTCGTCCTCGCGTCCCCGGGCACGTACGAACGGCGCGGCGAGTTGCTGTTCGAGCGCGTGCATGAGCTGCGCCGCCTGTGGGCCGGCGAGAGCTTCGAGGCAGTCAATGCGTTGGGCGATACGGTGCAGTTGCACACCATGCCCCGGCCGGTCCAGCGCGAGCTGCCGATCTGGATCACGGCGGCAGGCAACCCGGAGACATTCCGTCGCGCGGGAGCCCTCGGGCTGAATATCCTGACGCACTTGTTGGGGCAGTCGCTCGAAGGTCTTGCCGGAAAAGTCGCGGGCTACAGGCAGGCCTGGACAGCCGCCGGCCACGCCGGGCAGGGCACCGTCACGCTGATGCTGCACACCTTTGTTGGCGAGGACGACGCCGACGTGCGGCGATGCGTCAGGGCACCGATGCTGCGCTACCTCGGCAGCTCGGCGAATCTGGTCGGCAACTACACCGCCTCGGTGCCGTTCTTTCAGAAGCAATGCGCGCCCGGTACCGACGCATTCACCGCGGAGGACGTGAACGATGCCCTCGAGTTCTCGTTCGAGCGCTACTACGCCACGAGCTCGCTGCTCGGCACGTTGGATGCATGCCTGGACATGACCGACAAGCTCAAGGCGATCGAGGTCGACGAGGTCGCCTGCCTGATCGACTTCGGCGTCGATCCGGACGAGATCCTGGCTGCGCTGCCCTTGCTCGACGAGTTGCGCGAGCTGTCCAACTGCCGCAGCGTCGCGCCGACCGCCGGTATCGGCGCGGCCTGACGGCGTCCAGGTCGGACCGGCATTGCTTCGCCGGAGGGCACCCGGCGGGCCGGGATAATCCCGGCCCATGACCGAAGCCTTTCAGTTCCTGCTCGACTTCATCCTGCATGTGGACGTTCACCTGCAGACCTTCGTTCTGACCTACGGCGCCTGGGTCTACGCGCTGCTGTTCCTGATCGTCTTCGTCGAGACCGGCGTCGTGGTGATGCCGTTCCTGCCCGGCGATTCATTGTTGTTCGTCGTCGGCGCCTTGTGCGGTGTCGGTCTGATGAGCGTGCCACTGTCGATGGGCCTGCTGATCGCGGCGGCGGTGCTGGGCAACCAGACCAATTACGCGATCGGTCGCCACTTCGGGCCGCGCGTGTTCCAGTGGGAGCAGAGCCGCTTCTTCAACAAACGGGCGTTCGAGCAGGCACATGCGTTCTACGAGCGCTATGGTGGCATCACGCTGGTGTTGGCGCGCTTCATGCCCTTCGTGCGCACCTTCGCGCCGTTCGTGGCCGGCGTGGCGCAGATGACGCGCAGCCGCTTCACCTTCTACGACGTCACCGGCGGTACGCTGTGGGTGGTAAGCCTGATCACTGCGGGCTACCTGTTCGGCAACCTGCCGTGGGTCAAGGAAAACCTGGACAAGATCATCTGGGCGATGATCCTGATCCCAGGCCTGATCGCGATATTCGGTGCCTGGAAGGCGCGCCGGGCGGCCGAATCAGCGGCGGCCGAGGGCCTGCGCTAGCGTCACGTATTCGGCCACCGGCACTTCTTCGGCGCGGCGCTGTACATCGAAGGCGCCGCCCCAGGCACGGTCCTCGAGCCAGCGCCCCAGCGTGTGACGCAACAGCTTGCGCCGCTGCGAAAAGGCGACCTGCACCAGTTCCTCGAGCAGGGCCGCGTCCAGCGCGGCCGGCTCGGGCCAGGGCAGCATGCGCACCACCGATGAATCCACGCGCGGCGGCGGCTCGAAGGCATGCGGCGGCAC
>JANMSS010000224.1:0-27912 GCA_031389585.1 Burkholderiales bacterium
GACCTGCAGCTGTTTCACGTCGTCGACAGCGCCGAAGAGGCCTGGCAAGTGTTGGTGCAGGCCTCGGCGCTTGAGGCTCCGAACGGCGAAGCCAGCGACTTGATCGACGAGGGCTGACGATGGCGGACAATGCCGCCGCCATGAAGCAAGACATCGCCCTTATCGGCGCTCCCACCGACATCGGCGCCGGCGCGCGCGGCGCCAGCATGGGCCCGGAAGCGCTGCGGGTGGCCGGAATCCTGGCTACCTTGGAGGGCCATGGCCTGTCGGTCATCGACCGTGGCAACCTGGCCGGCCCGGCCAATCCCTGGCTGCCGCCGGTCGACGGCTACCGTCACCTGGCCGAGGTGGTGGAGTGGAACCGCGCGGTGCATGAGGCCGTTTACCAGGAGTTGAAGCTGGGCCTGCTGCCGATCCTGCTCGGCGGCGACCATTGCCTGGGCATCGGCAGCATCAGCGCCGTCGCGCGCCACTGCCGCGAAAGCGGCAAGAGGCTGCGTGTGCTGTGGCTAGACGCGCATGCCGACTTCAACACCAGCACGCTCACGCCCAGCGGCAACGTGCACGGCATGCCGGTGGCGTGCCTGTGCGGCTTCGGACCTCAGGCCTTGATCGAGATCGGCGGCACGGTGCCGGCGATCAACCCCAAGGTCTTGCGCCAGATCGGTATCCGCAGTGTCGACGCCGGCGAGAAACGCCTGGTGCAGGAGCAGGATCTCGAGGTCTTCGACATGCGCTTCATCGACGAGATGGGCATGCGCACGGCGATGGAGTTGGCGCTGGCCACGGTCGACGCCAACACGCACCTGCATGTCAGCTTCGATGTCGACTTCCTCGACCCGGATATCGCACCCGGCGTCGGCACGACGGTGCCCGGCGGCCCGACCTACCGTGAAGCGCAGCTGTGCATGGAGATGATTGCTGACACCGGCCGCCTGGCCAGCCTGGACGTGATGGAACTCAACCCGGCGCTGGATGTCCGCAACCAGACCGCCGAGCTGGCGGTGAACTTGATCGAGTCGCTGTTCGGCAAGAGCACGCTGATGCGGGCAAGGCCCTGAGTCTCACGCTGATGCGTGCGCGGCGCGGCGCCGGTCGGGTTCGGCCACCGCCTGCGTCGTCGGTGCAAACCACGACGACGTGCCCGGTGGCTTGGGCGCCGCGCCTTCGCAGGGCCCGTGCCGTTTTCGAAACTCGCGCGGCTGGATCGTGCCGCCGGCGGCGTGCAGCCCCCGCTTGAGGGCCAGGGCCATTCGCTCCTCGGCCACATAGGGCCCGCGGTCGTACTGAAAGCGTGACGACCAGGCCTGCCCGTCACGCACCATGCGGTCGCCTAGGTCCTTCTCGCCGTCGAACACCTTGCCGACCGTGCGGCCATGTTCGTCTTTGGCGACCACGCGCACGGTGACGCTGCGGCCCAGCGCCAGAGCGTTTAGCGCCGCCGTGGCTTCGCTGCCGCCGACCTGGCATGACTCGGGTGCATCAATGCCCGTCAGGCGCACGACCACCGTCGCCGCGTCGGCATCGTCGGTCTTCAGCCACAGGGTGTCGCCATCGACCACGCGCGTGACAGCGCCGGTCAACACCACCGGTTTGGGCGGCGACGCTGGCTTCTTTGGCGCCGCCGTAGCCCCGCCCAGCACCATGCAGCCCAGCGCCGCAGCGATCCAGAAGCTGTTCTTCATGCCACGCCCCCCGACGAAGTCAACACCGACCACAACCACCAGCCGAAGCCGGCGAGCAGCAGCAGCCACAGCAGCACGATGGCCACCGCGCCCCACACCAGATGCGGCAGCTTGTCCGCGCCCGCCTCGGCCTCGGCAAGCCGAGCCTGCCACAAATGCGCCGGCGTGAGCTTGACCGCCAACGCCACGCCCAGCGGAATCAGCAACAAATCATCGAGCATGCCCAGTACCGGAATGAAGTCAGGGATCAGATCGATCGGACTCACCGCATAGGCCAGCACGGCAATCGCCACCAGCTTGGGCGCCCACGGCGTATCGGGGTGCTTGAACAGCTTCCACAATGCCAGCAGCATCGTCGCCAGGCGCGCGCCGTTGGCGAACTTCAGCAGTTTCGTGAATCGGGGCATGGTCTGTGTCGATTCTCACCGGCGCGTCGCCGATCCAGTTCAGGTGTGGCCCGCCGCCACGACCCATCGCAGCTTGGCCGAGCTCGACCTTGGGTTGCTACGGCGTTCTTCGGCCGAGGCCCGGATCGGGTCGGTCGCCACTCGCGCGTAGACGCCGGAGCGCTCACCCGACTGGAAGGCCTTCTTGACACGCCGGTCTTCGCCCGAGTGAAAGCTCAGGATCGCGACACGGCCGCCGGGTTTGAGGCAAGTCGGCAGCAGCGACAGAAAACGGTCGAGCACGCCGAACTCATCGTTGACCGCGATGCGCAGCGCCTGAAACGTGCGTTGCAGCGTCTTGCGAATCTCGGCTTCGCGTTCCTCAGCCGGCAGGCTGCGCTTGAAGGCCCCCGCCAGCGCGTCGCGCACCCGCGCGGCCAGTTGGTAGGTCGTCTGGACATACTGCCCCTGCAACGCCGCGGCCAAGGGCACTGCAAAGGGTTCGTCGGCGTTGTCCACCAGCAGATCGCGCAAGCCCTGGCGCGTCACCGACAGCAGCAGGTCGGACGCCGAGGGCCCCGTGCTGGGGTCCAGGCGCAGATCCAGCGGCCCGTCGGCCTTGAAGCTGAAGCCGCGCGCCGGGTTGTCGATCTGCATCGACGACACGCCCAGGTCGGCCAGCACGAAATCGAAGCCGCCGCCGGCCTCGGGCAGCAGCGTGGACAGTGCCGCAAAGTTTATCTTGCGAATCACCAGGACCGATTCGTCATAGCCCAGGCCACGCAGCCGTGCTTCGGTGCGCGGCAGCTCGAGGGGGTCGACATCGACGCCGAACAGGCGCCCGCCCGGCCGCAAGCGCGACAGCAACTCCTGCGCATGGCCACCAAAACCGAGGGTCGCGTCCAGGCCCACCTCACCCGGCTGCGGGTTCAGGATGTCAAGAATCTCGCGCACGCAGATCGGCCGGTGCATGCCGGCCGGCGTTTGCCCGCGCTCCATCACCTTGCGCAACTCCTGGGCATGCGCTGCGGGGTTGAGCTCCTTGTACTTCTCCTCGTATCGCCGTGGATGCGTGCCGACGTAGCGCACTCGGCGCTTGTGGGGTGCAGGGTCGTCAGCCATGCAACGATTGTCCGGCAGCACGGCATAGTCCAGGCTTGGCGGTGGGTCTGCCGCGCTGATCTGATTCCTTCGATGCCGATTGCTTGGAGCTTGTTTCGCCAACCGTGCACCCTCATGCTGACGGGCGCCATGCTGTCGGCCTGCGGCGGCGGCGGCGACTCACCGCAAGCCGTGCCAACTGCCGCCGATCGCATCGCCATCGGCGACCGGCTGTTCGACGAGACCACCCTGTCGGCCAGCGGCCGGCTCGCCTGCGCCACCTGCCACGTCGAATCGCGCGCTCACGCTGACGCCGCCGGCTCGTTCTTGCCGCTGGGCGGCGTCAACGGCGACCAGCAGGGCCTGCGCAGCACGCCCACACTGCGCTACCTGAGCGACAACCGCGCCTTTCGCTTCAACCCGAATGGCGATCCTGCCGGCGGTTTCACTTGGGACGGCCGCGCCGACAGTCGCGCGGCGCAGGCCCGGGTGCCGCTGCTGGCAGCGCACGAGATGGCCAATGGCGACGAGGCCTCGGTGGCCCGGCGCCTGCGCGCCCTGCCCTATCTGGCGCAATTGCTGTTCGCCTTTTCATTGCCAACAGGCGCCAGCGACGCGCAGTTGGTCGCCGCCGCGGCGCAGGCCCTGGCCGACTACCAGGCCGGTGATGCCAAGTTTCAGCCCTACACCAGCAAGTTCGATGCAGCGCTCGAAGGCCGGTCCACACTCAGCGCCCAGGAGGCACGTGGGCTGGCGCTGTTCAACGACCCGCAGCGAGGCAACTGTGCCGTCTGCCACACCAGCACACCGCCGCCGGGCGCCAGCAAGCCGCTTTTCACCAACTTCACCTATCACGCGCTGGGCGTGCCGCGCAATGCGAGCCACGCCACGCGCGACGCCGGTTTCTTCGACCTGGGCCTGTGCGGCCCGCGCCGCAGCGACCTGAGCGACCTCGCTGCCCTGTGCGGGATGTTCCGCGTACCGACGCTGCGCAACGTGGCCCTGACCGCGCCGTATTTCCACAACGGCGCCATCGCCACGCTCGAAGATGCCGTGGCCTTCTACGCCACGCGCGACAGCGACGCCGCGCGCTGGTACCCGGTGGTCGGCGGCCTGGTGCAGCGCTTCGATGATCTGCCGCCGGTGTACCGCGCCAACGTCAGCTTCGAAGCCCCGTTCAACCTGCGCGCGGGCGCACCGCCCGCGTTGTCAACCCAGGACATGCAAGACATCGTCGCATTCCTCAACACGCTCACCGATGGCTACTCGCCCTGAAGCGCAGGGGCACTGACGATCCAGCCCTCGAGCGGATCGACTTGCGCCGGCAACCCGTAGCCCGGGCGGGTGCTGGCCCAGGCGGCCTGCATCAGGCACAGCACGGCATCGAGCCGGTCGCCTGCCGCATCAGCCGCCAGCGCATCGCGCTGCGCGTGCGACAGGCGCAAGCGCAGTCCCAGCCGCGTGCGGCCCTGCTCCAGCGCATCGACGATGTCCTTGCGGGCGATCAGCCGCTCGGGCGTCTGACCCGAGCGCGCGTCGCTCTTGTACGAGCGCCTGCCGATCAGCTCCCGCGCCAACAGGCCGGGATAGGCTTCGAGCGCGGTCCGCGTCGCATCGCCTTCGCTCAAGCCAGGCAGGTGCAGCCCGGCGTCGATCAGTCGAGGTACGCCCGCGTGCAGCATGAAGGCCACCGGCGGGTTGACCCATTTCATCGACGGGCTCGAGCCCGCAGGGGCATCACACGCGCGGTGCGCAAACTTGGCGCCGACCGGCCGCGCCGCGCAGAAGGCTGCGAAGGTGTCTCGGATCTGCGGCCGCGACAGCGCCGCGTAGTGGCGCATCAGTGCGTGCCAATCACATGGCCAATCCAGCGCTTCCACCAGTTCGCGCGGCAGACCGAAAGGAAAATCGAAAGCGCCAACCCAGGGGCCGGGCTCCTGCAGCAGCGCCTCGAACGCGCTGAAGGTTGGCAGGGTATCAACGCGCTGCAGCGACACGCGCTTGGCGTGCAGGACTCCGCGGGCCACGGTAATCGCTTTCTTCTGCGTCGGCGCGCTGGTGAAGTCGACGCCCAAGAGATGCGGCGCAATGTGTGAAGGCATGCACGGATTGTCGCGGACCACTCTCGGCACAATCGGCACATGACGACTGCTCATCGTCGCTGGTGGATGGCGCTGGCTGTGGCTACGGTGCTGGGCATTGCCATCGCAATGGCGTTCCAGCTTGCGCTGCGCCGCTTGCACAGCGGCATCGAAGCCGCACTCGGGCCGCGCGCGACGCTGGAGTCGGTGTCGCTGGGATTGACCGGCGTCGAGCTGCGCGGCCTGCGCGTGCGCGCAGTGCAAGGCCCCCGGGGCCACTGGCCGGCGGCCGATGAACTCGCGGCCGACCGCGTGCGCATCGTGCCGTCGTTGTCGAGCCTGTGGCGCAGCGGCTGGCGGATTGCCAGTGTGACGATCGATGGCGCGAGCCTGTCGCTGTTGCGCACGAAGGAAGGCAAGCTGCGTGTGCTGCCCAGCTTGCTTGACGCGGGCGACGATCAAAAAACCGCCAAGTCGGCCGCAAACAGCGCACGCGCGCCGGTGCACATCGGCGAGTTGCGTCTGCGCGACGCGGCCATCGACTTCTACGACGCCACGGTTGCCGGTAGCCGGGGCCCCTCCGGCGCGCCGCACCGCGTTCGCCTGGACCCGCTGCACGCCGACATCGGCCCACTGGCACTGCCGGCGCTTGACGAGCGCGTCGCGGTATCCCTGCAGGCCACGCTGAAGGGGCCACAACGCAATGGCACGTTGTCTCTGCAGGGCCACCTGACACCGGCCACGCGCGAGGCCGAGATTGCGCTGAAGGTCAAGGGTGTGGACCTGGTCGCGTTTGCCCCCTATTTGATGCGCGCCAACGAAGCCGCTGTGCGCCGCGGCGCGCTCGACCTCGCGCTCAATGCCAGCGTCAAGGGCCAGCGCCTGAGCGCACCCGGCCGACTCACGCTCACCGACCTCGATCTAGCCAGCGGCGGCGGCGTGATCGGCACCTTTGCCGGCGTGCCGCGCCAGGCGGTGCTGGCGGCGATGAGCCGCGATGGCCGCATCGAGCTCGCGTTCAAGCTCGAAGGCCGCATCGACGATCCGAAGTTCTCGGTCAATGAGCTCTTTGCCGCGCGCTTTGCCGTCGGTCTGGCCGAAAAGCTCGGCGTCAGCCTCGGTGGTGTGGTCGAAGGCGTGGGCAGCGTGATCAAAGGCCTGTTCGGGCGCTGAACGCCGCACGTGACAATGGCTCCATGCACGGACCCGATCGCGATTTCTGGCAGCAGCGCTTCGAATGCCAGCAGACCCCCTGGGATCGCGGCAGCGCCAGCCCGCAGCTCGCGCGATGGGTTGCCGACCACACGCTGATCGCGGGCCAACGCATTGCCGTGCCGGGCTGCGGCAGCGGACACGACGTGACGGCGCTCGCGCAAGGCGGCTGCCAGGTGGTGGCAATTGATTACGCCGAGGCGGCCATCACGCTCACGCGCAAGCGGTTGACTGCTGCCGGAGCGAACGCCGACGTCGTGCAGGCCGATGTGCTGGCCTGGCAGCCCGCAGTGCCGCTCGACGCGGTGTACGAGCAGACCTGCTGGTGCGCGTTGCACCCCGACCACTGGGTCGCCTATGCGCAGCAATTGCACCGCTGGCTGCGGCCCGACGGGCTGCTGTTGCTGCTGGCGATGCAATGCCAGCGCGAAGGCGCGGCCGTCGGCCGCATCGAAGGGCCGCCGTACCACATGGACATCCAGATGCTGCGCGCGCTGCTGCCTGCGGCGCAGTGGTCGTGGCCGGCACCTCCCTACGATCGCGTGCCGCACCCGGCCGGCTGGACGGAACTGGCGATCGTGCTGACGCGGCGCTGAGCAATTACCGCGGTGGCGCGACAGGTTCACCCCACAGGCGCCGCCACAGCCAGGGCAGGCCGCGTTCGAAATCGAGCCGCGCGCCGACCTGCTCGGGCTTGGCCAGCGGCACTGCGGCGCTGTGCCGTTCGGCGACGACGAAGGTGAAAACGTAGGTCGGTTCCTGGCCCATCCGCAGGTCGCTGATCAACATGCGTGTGCCGTCCTGGTGCAGCTTGAAGAAACCCTTGCTGAAGGCCGCGATGCGCTGCACGCCATCAACGCCGCGCAGTTCGGCATCGAGCGCCGCGCCACGCTCGAAGGCGTCGAAGCCGATACGCGGCGTGGTGTCGAGCAGCGAATAGAAACCCTCGTGGTAGCGATCGCCCGCGATCGCCACCACGCGCCACAGCAGGCTGTTGAACGGCGTCGGCGTGACCAGCACACGCTCGGCAGCGATGCCCTGCGCCTCCAGCGAGGCGACGGCAACACGGCTCACATGCTGCTGTGCCGCGGCGCCCCAGGCCAGGTAGGCCGTGCTCAGCACCAGGCCCGCCAGGTTGGCGGCCAGGCCCCGCGCACTGCCACGCGCGGCCAGCACCCACCCAGCACCCACCAGCAGCGGCAGCGTGTACAGCGGGTCGATGATGAATACGCTGCCGACGGCGAAGGGGCGGTCGGTGAAGGGCAGTCCAAGCTGGGTGCCATAGACCGTCATCGCATCGAGCAGCGGGTGCGTCACCAGCGCCAGCCAGATCGCCAGCCACCAGCGGCGCCACTGAGCCCACTCGCCGTGCAGGCGCGCGATGCCCGCCGCCAGCGGCAACGAGAACAGGCTCAGCCAGAACGGGGCGTGGGTTTCGGCGCGGTGCTGGACCATGTTGCGGATCGGGTCGCCATGGTCGATCAACACATCGAGATCGGGCAGCGTGCCCGCCACCGCGCCCCACAGCGCAGCCTTCCAGACGCTTGTGCGGCGACCCAGGGTCGCCACGCCAATGGCAGCACCCAGGGCCAGTTGCGACAACGAATCCATAGACTGCGATTGTGAGTCGGCGCTGTGGGTCAGGCCCAGGCCAGCGCGATCACCCCGGCGGCAATACAGGCCGCTCCGACGATGCGCAGGCCCCGGTCGCGCTCGCCGAGCAGACGCCCGCCGAGCAGCGCGGCAAACAGCATCGACACCTCGCGGGCCGGGGCCACATGCGAGACCGGCGCCATCGTCACCGCATAAAGCACCAAGACATAGGCCAGCGGCCCGAGCACGGCCACCACCAGCGCGTGGCGCCATTGACCGCGCCAGGCGCTGTGCAGGCCAGGCAGGTCGCGCAGCGAAGTCGGCAGCAGGATCGGCACGCGCAACAGATTGCCAACGTAGTCGACCAGCACCGGACCGATCAGCAGCACCTTGACGGCATAGCCGTCGATCACGGTATAGCTTGCAATCAGCAGCCCCGTGAGCACCCCCCAGCGCACGCCGGCAAGCGCGCGATCGCGCAGTGCGGGATCATGCGAGTGGCGCCACAACGCGGGGCCACCGGCGATCAGCCAGACGCCGCCGCACAACACGAGCACACCGGTGGCACCCAACGCGGTCAGTCGCTCGCCGAGAAACAGCACGGCGCCGACCACGGCAAACAGCGGCCCGCTGCCGCGCGCCACCGGGTAGACCACGGTCAAGTCGGACTTGCGGTAGCCCGTCAACAGGACCGTGAAATACAGCACGTGGACCAGCGCGCTGGCGCCTAGAACAGCCCACTCGTGCAGGCCCCAGCGCTGCCACTCGTGCAAACCGAACCACAGCGCCACGGGCGCCCACAGCACACAAGTCAGCAACACCGTGATGAGCGCGAAGTGGTGGTTGCCGCCGGCCTTCTTGGCCACGATGTTCCACGTTGCATGCAACAGCGCGGCCAGCAACACCAACGCCAGAGCGGTCAAGGGCATGGCGTGCATTGTCCACATCCACCGTCGCGCTACAGTATTGGCGGAGACAACGCTCAGGAGCCGTTCCGATGAACCCGGTACTGGTCGAGGCTTGGCGCGGTGACGCCGTCGAGTCGTTTCACCGCGGCGCGGTCGCGGTCGTTGACGGCGACGGCACGCTGGTGGCCTGTCTCGGCGACATCGACCGACCAGTATTCCCGCGCTCGGCGATCAAGCTGTTGCAGGCGCTGCCATTGGTCGAGAGCGGCGCCGCCGAACGCATGGGCCTGAGCGATGAGGAACTGGCGCTGGCCTGCGCCTCGCATGCCGGCGAGCCCGCACACACACGCACCGCAGCGGCCATGCTCGCCAAGGCCGGACTGGACGACAGCGTGCTTGAGTGCGGTGCGCATTGGCCCTCCGACGAAGGGTCGGCCCGTGCCCTGGCGGCGGCCGGTATGGCGCCCAGTGCGCTGCACAACAACTGCTCGGGCAAGCATGCAGGATTCATCTGCCTGGGCTGCGCGCTCGCGGGACCCCGGGATCGACGCGGGTTTCTCGCCGGCTACGTGCAGCCCGACCATGAACTGATGCGCGAAGTCAGCGCCGCCGTTCAGGCCAGCACCGGCTGCGACCTGGCTCACGCGCCGCGTGGCATCGACGGCTGCTCGATCCCGACCTACGCGATCGCGCTGCGCCAGGTGGCGCATGGCTTTGCCCGCGCGGCCAGCGGTATCGGGCTGAGCCCGGGGCGCGCCGCGGCCGCCGCGCGGCTGCGCTCAGCAGTGGCAAAGGCACCGTTCATGGTGGCAGGGAGTGGCCGCTTTGACACCCGCGTCATGCAAGCGCTGGGCGAGCGGGTCTTCTGCAAGGTCGGCGCCGAGGGCATGTACTGTGCCGCACTGCCCGAGGCCGGGCTGGGCGTGGCAATCAAGGTCGACGACGGCAACAACGCACGGGCCTGCGAGGTGGCGATGGCCGCGGTGATCGAAGCCCTGGTGCCGTTGCACAATGACGCCGAACGCGAGCTGCTTGCGGGCCTGTCGAATCTGCGTCTACTCAACTGGCGCGGCCTGCAGGTCGGCCGGCTGGCTGCGCACGAATCGCTGCGCCGGCTGCCGAGGCTGCTAAAGCCCGCCGCTGTGTGACACATTTCCGCTCGGGACGCCGGCAGCAGGGCCAAAATGTCGGCAACTTTGTCAGGTCATGAGCCCACCTAAATCCCCCTCCAAGTTCCAGCCCAGACCGTCCGGCATGATGGAATTTCAGCCGACGACGATCGACGACGCACGCGCCGTGCTCGATGAATTACCGCCCGATGTGGCCCGGGTTCTCGAGAGCGTGCCCGGTTACTGGCAAAAGAATCGCCGCTCGCCGCTGGCCACCGATCGCGCCCTGACCGGCCGTGCGATGGACTGGACGCGGCAATTGCCCGAGAACTTGCGCCCGCGCTTGACCACAGAACGCTACCCGCGCATCGTCAATGCCATTGCCGACACATGGCCTGACGCCAAGGCGCGAGCCGAAATGTTCGATCACCTGCTGAATGACCGGCGCGTCGGCCGACGCGGTTTCCCATTCGACATCGAGCGCGAGATCGCGGCTTTGTGCCTTTACGCCAGCAACCTTCCTTGACCGACACGTTTTCGTTGTACCCCGGCCGCACGCCGCTGCTGGTGAGCGTGCCGCACGCCGGCACCGCATTGCCCGTCGCCCTGCGCACGCGATTGCAGCCGCGAGCGCTGGACGTCGAAGACACCGACTGGCACCTCGATCGGCTGTACGAATTCGCCCGCGAGCTGGGCGCCGGCCTGATCGTGCCGCGCTTGAGCCGCTATGTGATCGACCTCAACCGGCCGCCAGAAGACACGCCGATGTACCCTGGCGTCAACAACACCGGTCTGGTGCCGACGCGGTTCTTCAGTGGCGACGCGCTGTACCTCGAAGGCCAAGAGCCCGACACGGCCGAAGTCGCCGCTCGCGTCCAAGACTACTGGCAGCCCTATCACGGGGCCCTCGCCGCTGAGCTGGCACGGCTGCGCTCGGTGCATGGCCACGCGGTGCTGTTCGATGCGCACAGCATCAAGTCCGAGCTGCCCTGGCTGTTCGAAGGCGCACTGCCACAGCTGAACCTGGGCACAGCCGCTGGGACCAGCTGCGACGCCTCGATTGGCGCCGCGGCCGGTGCGGTCCTGGCAGCGCAGCGGCGCTACAGCCATGTCACCGACGGTCGGTTCAAGGGCGGCTACATCACGCGCCACTACGGCCGCCCGGCCGAGCAGGTGCATGCGCTGCAGCTCGAGATGTGCTGGCCCTGCTACCTCGACGAAGCCCGTCCGCACGATTGGCAGGCCGAGCGCGCCGCCGAAGTCACACCTCTGCTGCGCGCGCTGGTGCAGGCTTTGATCGACTGGCGGCCCTGATGCAAGACACCGCATCGCGGATGTCGATCCAGGCCGTCGACCCGCAAGACCCGCAGGCGTTGCAGCTGCTGGCCGAGGCCGCCATCGAAGCGCGAGCGCTGTACCCGGAGCTGTTCGCCCCCGATGCGCCAGCGCCCGGCAACGCGCCACTGCGCGCACGCGAGGTCTACCTGTTGGCGTGGCGCGGTGGCGAGCCTGTCGGTTGCGGCGCGCTGCGCTCGCGCGACGCCTTCACAGGCGAGCTGCGGCGCATGTTCGTGACCCGCCGCGCGCGCCGTGAAGGGGTGGCGCGCGCGCTGCTCGAGCGCCTCGAACAGGAGGCGCAGGCGCTCGGCTACCGCCACCTGGTGCTGGAGACAGGCACGCGGCAGGAGCCGGCCATTGCGCTGTACCGCGGCTACGGCTGGCGCCGCATCGCGGCCTACGGCACCCACATCGGTGACCCGACCAGCGTGTGCTTCGGCAAGGCCTTGCCGCTCTGGCGCTAAGGCACGCACTGACCCGCCGCATGCTCGACCTCGAGCCCTCCAGTCTGCGGCGATTGCTGCTGCAGCTTGATGGCCGCCTCAGCCGCGGCGCCTGGTGGCTGTGGGGCGTGGCCCTGCCTCTCGGGCTGGCGCTGTATCTCACGATCGTGTTGCGGGTGGCCGGGCTGTCGGCCCACGGCACCGAAGTGGCCGTGAACCTGCTGTTGTTGTGGCCGACGCTGGCGGTCAGCGTCAAACGCTGGCATGACCGTGGCAAGAGCGGCTGGTGGGTGCTGGTGGCGCTGATTCCAGTCGTTGGGTGGCTGTGGATGCTGATCGAGAACGGCCTGCTGCCCGGGGACGCCGGCGCGAACCGCTTCGGCCAGACGATCGAGTGATCTCGGCCATGCGTAGCGCCGCCCCCATCGGCCCCGGGTGACGCGAGCGCGGCGGGTTCACGCTCGTCAATAGCGGTCGGTGACTCCGGCCAGTCGCAGGTACCAGTGGGCGGCCCAGGCCACGAAGCCGCGACGCAACATCGACAGCCAGCCGCGGGCCACCGGCGGCGCAGTGACTTCGCGCGACACCGCGATCGCCTGCTCGAAGGCGGCGGCCAACGCGGCAGTGAATGCGGGATCCCGCACCACCACATTGGCCTCCAAGTTGAGGAGCAACGACAGCGGATCGATGTTGGAGCTGCCCACCGTCGCCCAATCGTCGTCGACCAGTGCCACCTTGGCATGCAGGAAGGCCGGCATGTACTCGTAGATGCGCATGCCGCGCGACAGCAGCTCATCGTAGAGCACGCTGGCCGCCATGCCGGCGAGGCGGTAGTCAAGCTTGCCCTGCAGCAGCAGGCGCACGCGCACGCCCCGTTGCGCTGCGTCGCGCAACACCTGACTGAACACCCGGCCGGGGTAGAAGTACGGCGACACCAGGTCGATGCGATGGTTGGCGCGGCGCAACGCGCCGATGTAGCTGTGTTCGATGGCGCGGCGCTGGCGCAGGTTGTCACGCACCAGGAATGCCGCCTGCACGGGGCTGGCGTCTGACCCTTGCGCCTTGGGTTGGTGGGTCACGCGCAGGCGCCGCATCAGGGCGCGCGTGCGCGCCACCGGCTCGGCGCTCCTGGCCAGGGCGATGACTTCGTCGCGCCACTCGCGGCCGAAGGCAGCACGGGTCCACATCGCGCGCGCCGTTTGCGCCACCGGGCCAACGATCGGGCCGCGCAGCGCCACCGCGAAATCCAGCCGCGGCTCCACGCTGATGCCATGGTTCAGGTCATTGCGGTCGTCGATGATGTTGATGCCACCGACAAAGGCCTGCTCGGTGTCGGTCGCGAGCAGCTTCTGGTGCAGACGCCGCAATTGGCCCGGCTGCAGCCAGGCGACCCAACGATCGATCGGACGAAACACCGCCAGTTCGACGCCGCTGCCGTCTAACCAGCGCCTCACCGTGGGCAAGCTGGCCTTGGAACCGAATCCGTCGACAACCACGCGCACGTGCACGCCGCGCCGCGCGGCAGCCGTCAGCGCCTCGGCGATTGCGCGGGCGGCCGCGTCATCGTGAAAAATATAGGTGGCCATCCAGACCTCGTGACGGGCGCGGGCGATCGCCGCGTGCATGGCCGGGAACAGCTGGTCGCCGCCGGTCAGCAGCGTGACCTCGTTACCGCCGCTGAACAGTGCGTCGCGCACGACGTACCCTTTGCCATCGTTCGGAGCGTCCTGGCTGGCGTCGACGGGCGTGACGTTCACGGTCATCACGGCCACTCGAACTCAGCCACCAGCGGCAGGTGGTCGCTCATGCGCACCCAGGTCGCACCGCGCGGCACGAAAGTCGAGCGGCACACCAGTTCGCGGGTGTAGATCCGGTCGAGCGCAAACATCGGCACCAGCGACGGGAACGTCGGACGGCGCGCCACGCGGGAACCCTCGGCGATCGCGCGCGTCAGACCGATCTCGCGCATGGGCGCGTCGAGCTTCTCGCCCCAGTCGTTGAAGTCGCCTGCCACGATCAACGGCGCGTCAGCCGGCACCTCGGCGGCAATAAAGTCGGCCAGCCGTTGCACCTGACGCACCCGACCCGCGTGCATCAGGCCCAGATGCGCCACCACCGCATGCACGGTGCGACTCTGCCACCGTACCGGCACGTGCAGCAGGCCGCGCTGTTCGAAGCGGTGGTCGCTGACATCATGGTGGCCGATGTCGCCGAGCGGCCAGCGCGACAACAACGCGTTGCCATGCTCGCCATGGCGTGTGACGGCACTCGTGCGGTAGGCCGCGTCGTAGCCCTCGGGCGCGAGAAACTCGGCCTGACCCTGATCGGGCCAGCCGAACCAAGTGCGATCGAACTGGCGCGCATCGCGGGCGTGGTGCAGCCGCACTTCCTGCAGGAACACCAGGTCGGCGTCGAGGGCCTCGATCCCCAACCCGAGGTTGTGGATCTCCAGTCGCTTGCCCGGCCCGACACCGCGCACGCCCTTGTGGATGTTGTAGGTGGCCACGCGCAAGCGCTCGTGCAGGCCAGTGTGTGGCGGCAATACGCTGGACTGCAGCGTCTTCATGGCACGGCCGCGAAGCGCGGCAATTGCAGCACCGCCTCGGCATTGCTCGGCGAAAAGCAGCGGTCGGCCGCGTCGCGCCACGGCAGCCACACAAAATCCACATGCTCGCGCGGATTGAGCGCAACGGCCGTACCGGCCGGCACGGTGAGGCCGAAGACATGCTCGGTGTTGTGGGTCACTCCTGGAGCGTAACGGTGACGCCACACCGGGTAGATCTCGTAGATGTTGACAAGGCCCCAGTCACGAAGGTTGGACAGCGCGACGATCGGGCCTCCCTCCCCCTCTAGGGGGAGGGTCAGGGGTGAGGGGGAGCCCACGACACCCGAAGGGATCGCCGTCAGGCGTATCCCGGTCTCCTCGCCGACCTCGCGAATACAGGTCTGGACCAAAGGCTCGCCGGGCCGGTCCTTCGAGCCGGTGACACTTTGCCAGTAGCCGGGTTTGTCCGCGCGCTCGATCAACAGCACATCGAGCGCCGGCGTGTGGATCACGACCAGCACGGACTCGGGGATCTTGGGCATCGGTGGAAAGAAGAAAGTTAGCGCACGTGTCAGCTCGCGCGCCGATTCTGCCTCTTGCCTGAAGGAGACCACTAAGGGGTTTGCTCAGTGACGTAACCCGCGCCGGGCCGCATCAAGCGGGCGACGCCCATCGGGGGGTCAACGCAGCAGGCGTCTTGGGCCAGGCTAACGCTTACGGCGGCGTGACCAGCACAGATCGTCCAGCCTTGTGCTCGGCGTACTCAATCAGGTCCGCCCAGCGACTTGCGGAAGAGCGGGTCACATGACTGTTGTCGAAGAACACTGGCTGCCCATCAGCCGAGATGCGGCAGCGGCCGCTGGCGCATAGAAACGCCCCCGGATCGACGCTGACCGTGACGCGCTCGCGTTGTTGCTCGAGCGCGGAAAAGTAGTAGGCGAACAGGTCACGGTACTCGCCAGCCGTCAGGCCCAGCGCAGGTTCGGACTCGCCACGCCACGCCGCTGCCGCCAGCTCGCGCGGCACATGTGCACTGGCCGGTGGCACGGGCCCCCACAGATAGACTGTCTTCTCTCGCTCGTGCAGCCAGGTTAGCGTGTCTGCGAACGAGCGCTCGAAGACGCGCAGCGCCCGATCGCGATCCGGTGCCTGGCCCGGCGCGTCGGCAAGCAGGCCTTCGTGGATCTGGAGCCACGACGATACGAGGAAGACGCCCTGCACACCGGGATTGCGCTCCAGGTACTCGCTCACGGCGGCGTTGAAGGCCGGGCACATGCCGCTGCGATCACCGACCAGTTGCACGTCCCGCAACGGTGGACATCCCTGTCGGTACGCAAAAGCGCCTTGCTCGCCTCGCCGCGTAAGCCACATGGCGAAGGCATCGTGCGCGGCCCAGGCATGCGAATCGCCCACCACCAGCCAGCGCAATGGGCGAGTTGCATCACCGATGCTGCATGGCCGTAGGGGTGCGGAGGCGTCGCGGTACGCGCAGGCCTCCAACGGCGGCGAACGGTCCTCTGAGGACGCTGCCAGCTGCGCCACAAGCGGCGGCAAGCGCGCCGGCATGCCAGCGCTCAGTATCACCCCCAGGCACAGGACAAACGTGACGACGACGGCAACCACGTAGGACGCCAGCAAGTGCTTGCGCGCCACCAATTTACGCCCGTAGCGGATCGGATTCTCGACCCAGTGGTACAGCGCCATGGCCGTCAGGATCGACCCGGCAAACGCTGCCCACCGCCATGCCAGCGAGTAGTCGTCGGCCCAGGCTCGCAAGGCGAAGGTGTTGATCGGCCAATGCACCAGGTACAGCGCATACGATATTCGACCGAGATACACCAGCAGCGGCAGGGACAGCGCGCGCCGAGTGAGCGAGTGTGCGTGTGCGCCGGCCGCCAGTAGGCAGGTGGCACCCGCCACCGGCATCAGGGCAAAGGCCCCGGGCACCGCAATGCTGCGGTCATACACGAGCACAGCCCCGACAAGGGCCGCGGCCCCGAGTGCGCCGAGCGCGTCGCGCGCCCACCGCGACGCTAGACACCCCGCCGGCAACCACGTGAGCAGCGCGCCGGTCAGCAGTTCCCATGCCCGCATGGGCAAAAGGTAGAACGTCGCTTCGGGTCGACGCTCGACCTGCCACAAATTGAGCGCAAAGGACGCAGCGGCCAGCAGCGCAATCACGACCGCGGGGTGGCACCGACGCTGCCGATAGATCAACAGCAAGCCCAGCGGGTAGAGGAGGTAAAACTGCTCCTCCACGGCAAGCGACCAGGTGTGCAGCAGATAAACGTTCTCGGCGCCCAGCCGGAAGTAGTCGATGTTGCGCCAGAAGTACACGTTGGCGACGTAACCCTGCGCCGCGGCGACTTGCCGGGCGAGTTCCTCGAATTCGAAGGGCAGCAGGGCGAAATAGCCGAACACGAGCGTCGCCAGCAACACCGCGCACAAGGCCGGCGCCAAGCGGCGCACGCGCCCTGCATAAAACGCTCCCAATGCAAACCCGCCGCCCTCGATCTGTTGGCGCAGGATGGCCGTGACCAAGAAACCCGAGATGACGAAGAACACGTCTACGCCGACGAACCCCGCCTCTCCGAGAGGCAGCAACGCGAAGTGAAACACCACCACGAGCAGGACGGCGATGGCCCGCAGGCCATCGACATCAGCGCGGTATTGCATCCTGCTTTCTGGTCAAGAACCGTACGCGGGGGACGTCAGCTTAAGGCGGTCGCATTGCGCAGCCGGATGTGCAGTTCGCGCAACTGCTTCTCGTCGACGGGCCCTGGGGCGTTGGTCAGCAGATCCTGGGCGCGCTGCGTCTTCGGGAAGGCGATCACTTCGCGCAGCGATTCGGCGCCGGTCATCAGCATCACGAAGCGGTCCAGGCCGATGGCAATGCCGCCATGCGGAGGCGCGCCGTATTGCAGCGCATCGAGCAGGAAGCCGAACTTGGCCTGCGCCTCTTCGGCATCGATCTTCAGCGCGCGGAAGACCTTGCTCTGGACCTCTTCGCGGTGGATCCGCACCGAGCCGCCGCCGAGCTCGATGCCATTGAGCACCACGTCGTAGGCCTTGGCGACGCAGGCGCCGGGATTGCTCTCCAGCCAGTCTTCGTGGCCGTCCTTCGGCGCGGTGAAGGGGTGATGCACGGCCACCCAGCGCCCGGCCTCGTCGTCGCGCTCGAACATCGGGAAGTCGATCACCCACAGCGGCTCCCACTCGCCCTGCACCAGACCGCGGGCCTTGCCGAACTCGCTGTGGCCGACCTTGACGCGCAAGGCGCCGATGGCATCGTTGACGACCTTGGCCTTGTCGGCGCCGAAGAAGATCAAGTCGCCATTGGCGGCTCCGGTACGGGCCAGCACTTCGGCGAGGGCCTTGTCGTGCAGATTCTTGACGATCGGGCTTTGCAGACCGTCTCGGCCGGTGGCAACGTCGTTGACCTTGATCCAGGCCAGGCCCTTGGCACCGTAGATCTTCACGAACTCGGTGTAGCCGTCGATCTCGCCACGGCTCATCTCGGCGCCGCCGGGGATGCGCAAGGCCACAACGCGCCCGTCCTGCGCCTTCGCCGGCGTCGAGAAGACCTTGAAGTCGACGTCGGTCATCACGTCGGTCAGCTCGGTGAGGGCCAGCTTGACGCGCAAATCCGGCTTGTCGCTACCGTAGAGCCGCATCGCATCGGCGTAGGTCATGACCGGAAAGGCCGACAGCTTGACGCCAATCGCGTGCTCGAAGGTGCTGCGGATCATGCCCTCGCACAGCGTGCGGATCTCGACCTCGGTGAGGAACGAGGTCTCAATGTCAATCTGCGTGAACTCAGGCTGCCGGTCGGCGCGCAGGTCTTCATCACGGAAGCACTTTGTGATCTGGTAGTAGCGATCGAATCCGGCCACCATCAGCAGCTGCTTGAACAGCTGCGGAGACTGCGGCAGCGCGAAAAACATGCCGTCGTGCACGCGCGATGGCACCAGGTAGTCGCGCGCGCCTTCGGGCGTGCTCTTGGTCAGCATCGGGGTCTCGATGTCGATGAAACCATTGGCATCGAGGAACTTGCGCACCTCCATCGTCACGCGGTAGCGCAGCATCATGTTGCGCTGCATGGCCGGGCGACGCAGGTCGAGCACACGGTGCGTCAGACGCACGGTCTCCGACAGGTTCTCGTCGTCGAGCTGGAACGGCGGCGTCACACTGGGATTCAGCACCACGAGTTGGTGCGCCAGCACCTCGATCTTGCCGCTGACCAGGTTGGCATTCTCGGTGCCGGCCGGGCGCGCACGCACCAGTCCCGTCACCTGCAGGCAGAACTCGTTGCGCACGCCCTCGGCCGTGGCGAAGGTCTCCGCACGGTCAGGGTCGCAGACGATCTGCACCAGGCCTTCGCGGTCGCGCAGGTCGATGAAGATCACGCCGCCATGGTCGCGGCGGCGGTGGGCCCAGCCCATCAGGGTCGCGGTCTGGCCGAGCAGCGCTTCGCTGACCAGGCCACAGTAGGTAGTTCGCATGGATTGCTCCAAAGTCTTGTGCAAGGGCGCCGCAGGCTGCGGCAGCTAGGTGTTCAGTTCGGCGCGCAATCAGTGAACGTCAGGCCAAACGCCCGCCGCGCGTTCGGCCGCATCAATTTCGCGCCGCAGCCGCCGGCCGGGTGGATGCGGGCGGCGCCACCACACCCATCGAGATGATGTACTTGAGCGCCTCGTCGACACTCATGCGCAGCGCGATCACGTCGGCGCGCGGCACCATCAGGAAAAAGCCGGAGGTCGGATTCGGCGTGGTCGGTACATACAGGCTGACGTAGTCGGCGTGCAGGTGTTCAGCGGCTTCGCCGCCGGGTTTTCCCGTGACGAAAGCGATCGTCCACGAGCCGGCGCGCGGGTACTGCACCAGCACAGCCGCACGGAAGGCGTTGCCGCTGGAGGAAAACAACGTGTCGGAGACCTGCTTGACCGAGCTGTAGATCGATTTCACGATCGGGATGCGCTGCAGCAGCCGGCCGCCCTGCCTCAACCACCATTGACCGACAAAGTTGGCGGCGAAGATGCCCGTCAGCAGCAGCGCACCCACCATCACGGCCAAGCCCAGGCCCGGCACACGGCGCAACATTTCCAGGAACTCGTGTGCACCCGCCGGCAGCAGCGCCTGCGTGGCCGTCAGCAGCCAGCCGAACAGGCCGTCGACCATGCCGAGCACGGCCGTCAACAACCAGACAGTTACCGCCAAGGGCAGCCACACCAGCAGGCCGGCAATGATGTATTTCTTCACGTCACAGGCCCCGGTTCACGCGGTATTGCCGGCCGGATTGGGGGCAGCGGCAGGGCTGGCTGCGGGCGCTGGCGCTGCATTTGCCGGCGCAGGTGCTGCAGCGGCGGCCGGTGCTGCGGACGCGGGTGATGCGGGTGTGCCGCCCGTGGGGGCGACCTTGTCTGCGCTGTCGCCCTTATCGATGGAGGGCTTGTCGGCCTGCCCTTTGGCTGGCGCAGGGGCCGCTTGCGGGTTGCGAAAGTCAGTCACGTACCAGCCGGAGCCCTTGAGCTGAAAGCCGGCTGCGGTGACTTGTTTATCAAAGCGCGGCTCACCGCAGGCCGGGCAGTCGGCGAGCGGCGGGTCCGAAATCCTTCGCAAAACGTCCTTCGCGTGGCCGCACACGGCACAGCGGTAGGCGTAAATTGGCATAACTCAACCTCAGGCGCAGAACCGCGAATTATAGGTTGGCAACGCCGCGGTGCCGGCCCGCGCCGCAGCCCCCTCAGTGCGGCTTGTGCGACATGTGATGCTGCTGCCCCGCGCGAGTGGCGGCCTCGATCGAATGGCCTTGGCGGGCAATCAGTTGCGGCGCCAGAGAACCCATCAGCATGCCGATGATCGAGGCGAAGAAGCCCACCAGGTTGGGCGGCACCATCGCCTCAGGCGCCACCGTGTTGGCGCCCAGCCAGCAGCCGATACCGAGCACGATCGAGAACAGCGCACCTTGCGTGGTCGCGCGCTTCCAGTAGGCGCCCGCGACCAGCGGCACAAACGCGCCGGCCAGCGTCACGTTGTAGGCGTTCTGCACCATCTCGTACATCGTGCTCGTGCTGTTGAGCGCGAACAACAGGGCGGCGGCCGTGAAGACGATGAGGATGATGCGCAGCGTGAGCAGGAACTGCTTGTCGCCCATGCGCGGCACAAAGGGCCGCAGCACGTTCTCGGTGAACAAGGCGGTCGGCGCCAGCAGGGCTCCGCTGGCAGTCGACAGGATCGCCGACAGCAGCGCGCCAAAGAACATGATCTGGGCCCACAGCGGCATCTTGCCCAGCACCATCTCGGGCAGGATGCGCTGAATGTCGCGCGCATCCTCCGCCGCGAACAACTCTTTCAGCGCCGGGTCGGTCGTCAGCGCCGCGTAGGCGATGAAGATGGGCACGAAGGCGAAAACGAAGTAGATCAGGCCGCCGATAAGCGTGCCGCGCACAGCAGTCTTCTCGTCTTTGGCGCTGGTCATGCGCTGGAAGACGTCCTGTTGCGGCACCGAGCCAAAGGCGAAGGCGAAGAACGCACCGGCCATGGCCCACCACGCGGCCGCATCCATGCTCGCCGGGAACATGTTGAGCTTGCCTTCGGCCGCCGCCCGCTCGACGACCTTGCCGACACCGCCAGCCAGGTCACCGGCCAGGTAGGCCACCAGGCTCAGGCCGATCAGGATCACCACCGTCTGAAACAGGTCGGTGAAGGCCACCGACCACATGCCACCGAAGATGGTGTAGATGACCACCACGCCGGCCCCGATCAGGATCGCGGTGTTGAGGTCGACCGCCCCACCCGACAGGATAGCAATCACCAGCCCCAGAGCGGTCAACTGCGCCGATGTCCAGCCCAGGTAGCTGAAGACGATGGCCACACTGGTCAGCACCTCGACACCCTTGCCATAGCGCTGTTTGTAGAAGTCGCCGATGGTCAGCAGGTTCATGCGGTAGAACAGCTTGGCGAACAGCAGGGCGGCGATCACCAGGCACAGCGAAGCGCCGAAGGGGTCGCCCGGGATGCCGTTCAGGCCGTCCCTGGCAAAGGTGGCGGAAATCGAGAGCACCGTCTCGGCGCCAAACCAGGTGGCGAACACGGTGGCCACGTTCATGTACAGCGGCAGCGAGCGGCCGGCGACCAGGTAGTCCCTCGGGCCGTGCACGCGGCGCGCCGCGAGCAGGCCGATGGCGATGGTCACGAGCAGGTAGGCGACAACGAATGTGGTCAGCACGGTGGACTCCGCGGCAATGAGGGTTGGGGGCAGAAACTGGGGCCGGAGTTTAGGGCCTTTGGCCAGCCGCGATCAGCGCCACAGGGGCGCAAATCGAGTCAAGAGTTGAGCCACGAGCAGGCCCGCGGCGAAGCCAAAGCCCGCCCAGAGCGCGGCGCGCAGCATGCGGTTGGTGCGCCGCTGTTCGTCCAGCAGGGCATGCAGCGCCGGCGAATCGGGTCGCGGCCGCAACGCGGCATGCAACAGCCGTGGCAGCTCGGGCAGCAGCTTTGCATAGCGCGGCGCCTCGTCCTTGAGCCGCTCGACCAGGCCGGCCCAGCCGATCTGCTCGTCCATCCAGCGCTCCAGAAAGGGCTTGGCGGTACTCCACAGGTCCAGGTCGGGATCGAGCTCGCGGCCCAGGCCCTCGACGTTGAGCAGCGTTTTTTGCAGCAACACCAGTTGCGGCTGGATCTCGACATTGAATCGCCGCGAGGCCTGGAACAGGCGCAGCAGCACCTGGCCGAGCGAGATCTCCTTCAGCGGGCGGTCGAACAAGGGCTCGCAGACGGTGCGAACCGCGCTCTCCAGCGCGTCAATGCGCGTGGCCGGCGGGACCCAGCCGCTCTCCAGGTGCAACTCGGCGACACGCTTGTAGTCGCGGCGAAAGAAGGCAGTGAAGTTCTGTGCCAGGTAGTCGCGGTCGCTGTCGGTCAGCGTGCCGACAATGCCGAAGTCCAGGGCGATGTAGCGGCCGAACGTGGCCGGCGCGGTGCTGACCTGAATGTTGCCGGGATGCATGTCGGCATGAAAGAACCCGTCGCGGAAGACCTGGGTGAAAAAAATCGTGACCCCGTCGCGGGCCAGCTTCTTCAGGTCGACACCGGCTGCAAGCAGCTGCTCTCTTTGGCTGATCGGCACACCGTGCATGCGCTGCATGACCATCACGCTTGGCGTGCACAGTTTCCATACCATCTCGGGCACTTCGACGAGCGCCAAACCGGCCATGTTGCGGCGAAGATGCGCGGCGTTGGCAGCCTCGCGCACGAGATCGAGTTCGTCGTGCAGGTAGCCGTCGAACTCGGCGACCACCTCGCGCGGTTTCAGGCGCTTGCCGTCGAGGCTGACCCGATCGACCCAGACGGCCAGGCGGTGCAGCAGCGCCAAGTCGCCCTCGATCGCCGCGAGCATGCCCGGGCGCAACACCTTGACCGCGACCTCGCGGCCGCCGTGCAGGACGGCAAAGTGCACCTGCGCGATCGAGGCGCTCGCGACGGGCTCGGCGTCGAACGACGCAAAGACCTCGGCAATGGGCTTGCCCAACGCCCGCTCAACCAGGGCGATCGCCTGCGCGCCGGGAAACGGCGGCACCCGGTCCTGCAACTTGGCCAGCTCATCGGCCACGTCCAGCGGCAGCAGGTCGCGCCGGGTCGAGAGCACCTGGCCGAACTTGACGAAGACCGGGCCCAGGCGCTCCAGGGCGCGGCGCAGGCGCACGCCCCGTGGCTCCTCAAAGCGACGGCCTAGCCTGGCAACGCGCGCCAGCGCACGCACCCCGCGCTGGCGCAGGCCCGACAGCGCGATGTCATCGACGCCGAAGCGCAACAACGTGAAGGCAATAAAGATCAGGCGCGCCAGCTGCGTCATGGCTTCGCGCCAGGCGAGGCCCAGCGGTGCAGGCCTGCCGCCAGCGCCGCGCCCAGGCTGGCCACTTGGCGCGCCGGCAGCGGGCCGATGACGCGAGCCAGATCGGCTTCAAGGTCCCAGCGCAGGTTCTCGGCAAGCCAATTGACGTCGGCCGCGAACTGGGCCTCGCCCTGCACGCCAACCTCGGGCCGCTCGCCGGCCGCCAGACGGGCCATCAGCAGGGCCGGATTGGCAGCCGCTACGCTCAAGTGAAGTTCGGCAGGCGAATCGGGTGTCGGACCGCCCTCGCCGCACCATTCCAGTAGCCCGGCAGGGGTGACTTCGAACGTCACCTCAGGCGGGGCAGGCAACAACGGCGGCCAGTCGACGAGTTCGACACGCAGGCGTTTGCCGCTGTGCGGCAGCAAGCGCTGAGCGGCGATCGGCTCGGCGGACAGCACGTGGTTGAGCAGCAGCGTCAGGCGCTGCAGTGCCGCGGGGACGACCAGTGCGCGTACTGTTTGCAACATTTGCACGGATTGTAGGCAGGGGCTGCACACCCCACAGGCGCGGGAGAGGACGCCGCATGACCATCGGCGAGAATCGACGATCCAAGCCGTAGCTTGCGCGGTCCTCGCCAGTCACCCCTGTTGATCCAGACCCCCCTCGATGTTCGAAGACCGCAGCCACACACGCAACTTCTACAGCGCGCCGCAGTCGGTGCGATCGCTGGTCGCAGCCTTCCTCGAGCCCACCCTCAGCGTGCTGGTCTTCCTGGTCGTCACGGTGAGTTTCGGTGAGGCCGTCTTGCGCCCCGACCTGACGCTAGGCCTGCTGGTCTTTGCCCTGACATTCCCCGGGCGCAATCGCTTCACGGACAAGCTGCTCAACGCCGGCACCGACATCGTCACCTCGTGGCTGTCTTTGCTGGCCATCCTGGCGCTGTGCGGCTACGCCACCAGCAGCCTGCACTACTTCGAGAACAACGTGCTGTTGACCTGGGCGATCGTGACGCCGCTGCTGCAGTGGGCGGCAATGGCGGCGGGTCGCACCGTGCTGCGCTATCGCGCGGCGAACCCGCGGCTGCGCCAATCGGCGGTCATCGTCGGCGCCGGCCCCTTGGGCGCGAAGGTCGCGCGCGCCTTGAGCGAGAACCGCGAAGACGGCCGCGATTTCGTCGGCTGGTTCGACGACCGGACCGACGAGCGCATCCACGCCGAGACCGGCGGGCGCATGCTCGGCGCCCTCAAGGACGCAGCACCCTACATTCGGGCGAACGGCATCAAGGAGGTCTACATCACCTTGCCGCTGGGCTCGCAGCCGCGCATTCTGGAACTGCTCGAAAACGTGCAGGGCACCACCGCATCGATCTTTTTCGTGCCCGATGTGTTCGGCATCAGCATCATCCAGGGCCGGCTGCAGGACATGAACGGCGTGCCGGTGGTGGGTATCTGCGAGACACCGTTCACCGGCACCAACGAGCTGGTCAAGCGCATCTCGGACCTGGTGCTGGCATCGATCATCCTGGTGCTGATTTCACCGCTGCTGCTGGCGATCGCGATTGGCGTCAAGCTCAGCTCGCCGGGGCCGGTGATCTTCCGTCAGCGCCGCAACGGCCTGGATGGCGGCGAAATCACGGTCTACAAGTTCCGCTCGATGACGGCACAGGACAACGGCCCGGTGGTCGAGCAGGCCACGAAAGACGACCCGCGCATCACGCCGTTCGGGGCCTTCCTGCGCCGCACCTCGCTCGACGAGTTGCCGCAGTTCTTCAATGTGCTGCAAGGGCAGATGAGCATCGTCGGCCCGCGCCCGCACGCAGTCGCCCACAACGAGCTCTACCGCGAGCTGATCAAGGCCTACATGGTGCGCCACAAGGTCAAGCCGGGCATCACCGGATGGGCGCAAATCAACGGCCTGCGTGGCGAAACCGAGACGATCGAGAAGATGAAGGCCCGGGTCGAATACGATCTGGAGTACCTGCGCAATTGGTCGATCGGCCTGGACCTGCAGATCATCGTGCGCACAGTTAGAGTGGTGCTCTTCGACCGCAACGCCTATTGAATTGGCCTCGAACTCCAGGAGACAGACATGAACCATCGCCTATCCCTTGTCGCCGCAGCCTGCCTTGTGATCGGCGGCGCGGCCCTGGCGCAGTCCACCGAGCGTCCCTGGTACGTCGGCCTGGGCCAGGAGTTCACACATCAGTCCAACGTGCTCTCCAGCGCGAGCGGCGAAATCAGCGACACGATATCGACCACCACGCTGCGCGGCGGATTGAATGTCCCGTTCGGCCGCCAACGCGCCTATGCCAACGTCTCGCTCAGCCACCAGCGCTACCAGGACCTCGACGCGCGCAACAACAGTGGCTACACGGTCGGTGCCGGGCTCGACTGGTCGACTGTCGAGCGCCTGTCGGGAACCCTGTCACTGGCTGCCAATCGCCAACAAACCGACTTCAGCGTCGGTGGCATCACGCCGGTGACGCTGTCCAACATCGAGCGCAGCGACGAGATCGCCGCCCGTTTTCGCCTCGGCGTCGTGACCATGCTCGGCTTCGAAGCCAGCCTGGGACATCGCAACCTGTCCTTCACGGCGCCCGAGTATGCTTCTCGCGAGTACCAACAGAACGACGCCAGCCTGGGCCTCAGCTATCGTCCGAGTGGCATCCTGAGCCTGGGCGCGGGACTGAGCACGCAGCGCACACGCTTTGGCGCGCCAGCGCCAGGCCAGACCGCCGCGGATCGCAGCCAGCGCCAGGATGTGTACGTCACGGCCAACTGGGTGCCGACCGGCGCCAGCACGGTGACTGCGCGGGTCAACGTTGGCAAGACCGAGTACGACCTGGGCACCGCCGCCGACTTCAGCGGTGTGACCGGCTCGCTCAGCTGGGCCTGGCGGCCGACGGGTCGGTTGAGTCTCACGACGAGCATGTCGCGCGACAGCGGCCAGCAAAGCGGCTTCCTGCGCCTCGTCGAAGGCGCCCCGGTGTCGGGCGCCAACTTCAGCCAGATCACCAACGCACTGTCGCTGCGGGCAGGCTATGAGCTCACCGGCAAGATCACGCTGAGCGGCGGCCTGGGCTACACGCGGCGCAACCTGGTTGACGGTTTCACCGGCGTTGCGGGCAACGACAACACCTCGTCGCTGTCACTCGGCGCCAACTGGGCCGCCACGCGCACCATGTCCTTCGGTTGCACCATCTCGCGTGACTCGCGGTCGGCCTCCGGCACGGGCTCGTCCCCGTCTGACAGTGACCGCTTCGGTTGCTCCGGCCAGGTGTTGCTCGACTGAGGCCTGTGGCCACGATCCTGTTGACCGGCGCGACCGGCTACATCGGCTCGCACACTTGGCTCGCGTTGGCCAGCGCCGGCTACAAGGTCGTCGGCATCGACAACTTCAGCAACAGCTCACCGACGGTGCTCGAGCGCCTGCGTGAGTTGCTGGGCTGCGAACCCACTTTTGAGCGTGCCGACATATGTGACGCGACGGCGATGCAGGCGCTGTTCGAGCGCCGCGCCATCGACGCGACCGTGCACTTCGCAGCGTTCAAATCCGTCGGCGAATCGGCCCGCATGCCGCTGGCGTACTACGGCAACAACCTCGGCGGGCTGGTCAGCGTGTGTGAGGCGATGTGCAAGCAGGGCGCCCAGCGCTTGGTTTTCAGCAGCAGTGCCACGGTCTACGGTCAACCCGAACGGCTGCCGATCCGCGAAGACGCCGCCCTCTCGGCCACCAACCCCTACGGCCAGACCAAGCTGATGGCCGAGCAGATCCTGCACGACCTCGGCGTCGCCGAGCCCGGCTGGCAGACGGCCTGCCTGCGCTACTTCAACCCGGTCGGCGCGCATGAGAGCGGACGCATCGGCGAAGACCCCCGCGGCGTTCCCAACAACCTGATGCCCTGCGTGGCCCAGGTGGCCGTCGGCCGTCGGCCGCGTCTGCAGGTCTACGGCAACGACTACCCGACGCCTGACGGCACCGGCATTCGCGACTACATCCATGTCATGGATTTGGCCGAGGGCCATGTAGCGGCACTGCGACAACTTCTGGGCACCCCCGGCTCATTCACCGCCAACCTGGGCACCGGGATCGGTCACAGCGTGCTCGAGGTGGTTCACGCCTACGAGCGGGCCTGTGGGCGGCCGATCCCCTACGACTTGGTCGCGCGCCGACCCGGCGACGTGGCCGCTTGTTATGCCGACCCGGACCGGGCCGGCAAGCTGCTGCACTGGTCCGCCCGCCGCGACCTTGACGCCATGTGTCGCGACAGCTGGCGCTGGCAGCACTTGAATCCCGAGGGCTTCTCAGCGGCCTGAGCGCGCTCCCTGGTGCGCATGAAGGCCGGCGAGTTCGCGCAGGACCGCGGCGGGGAAACCACGTCGGCCACCCCGATAGTCCTTGATCATGTGCTCGAGCACCTGCAGACTGTAGGCAACGTCTGACCAGGAACCCGCAATCGCGTTGATCACACGCGGGAATTGCTCGCAGGTCACGTGCGGACGCAGCCCAGGTGGCAGGCCAATGATCCAGTCAATCGCCGAACCCGTCAGCGCTCGGTCGGTCGGCGTCGACTTGCGGCGCTGATCCTCCCAGAACTTCGGCCGCATGTGCCGCACTTCTGCAACGCCCGCCGGCAGTTCGTCCATCGCCTGTCGAGCGTCGTCAAAGTCGGTCA
>JANMSS010000242.1:0-3808 GCA_031389585.1 Burkholderiales bacterium
ACCGTGGCTTACGGCGACAAGGCCAGCGGCCCGAATCACGTGCTGCCGACGAAGGGCGCGGCGCGCTACTCGGGTGGCCTCTCGGTGCACAAGTTCATGAAGACCCTCACCTGGCAGCGCATGACGCGCGAGGCCGCGCGCGACATCGGGGAGGTCACCGCGCGCATCTCGCGGCTCGAAGGCATGGAGGCGCATGCGCGCACCGCCGACGACCGGCTGGCCAAGTATTTCCCCGGCCAGACCTTCGAACGCGGCGAGCCGGTCACGGTATGAACGCCGGGCTGGCAGCCCTGTTCGACCTGAGCGGGCGACGCGCGCTGGTGACCGGCGGCCACTCCGGCATTGGCGGCGCGATGGCGCGTGCGCTCGGGCTGGCGGGTGCCAAGCTGTTGCTGGTGGCGCGGCGCGAGCCTGAACTCCGTGCGGCGGCCGAGCAGTTTCGCGGCGAGGCGATCGACGCCGACTGGCTCGTCGCCGACCTGTCGAACACCGAGGCCGCCCTGGCGGCAGGGCACGCGGCCGAGCAGCGCTTGGGCGGTGTCGACATCGTGGTCAACGCGGCGGGCGTCAACCTGCGCCAGCCCTTCACCGAAGTCACGCCCGCGGCCTGGCAGACCCAGCTGGCGCTGCACCTGGGAGCCCCCTTCTTCCTGACGCAGGCGCTGGCGCCGGGGATGAAGGCCCGGCGCTGGGGCCGCATCCTCAACATCGCGTCACTGCAAAGCCAGCGCGCCTTTGCCGACAGCGCGCCCTATGGCGCCGGCAAAGGCGGCGTGGTGCAGCTCACGCGCGCGATCGCACAGGCCTGGTCGCCGCACGGCGTCACCTGCAACGCGATCGGCCCCGGCTTCTTCCCCACCGCCCTGACGGCGGCCGTCTTTGCCGATGCCGCCCTCGCGCAACGTCACGCGGCGCAGACCTGCATCGGCCGCAACGGCGAGTTGAAGGACCTGCTGGGCGTGACGGTGTTCCTGGCCAGCGAAGCCTCGGCCTACATCACCGGCCAGACCCTGATGGTCGATGGCGGCTACACCGCGAGATGATGGACACGCCCGCGCTCGACGCCTACTGGATGCCGTTCACGCCGAACCGGCAGTTCAAGCAGACACCGCGTTTGGTGGTCAGCGCCGAGGGCCTGAGCTATCGCACGCCCGATGGCCGCGAAGTGCTCGACGGCACGTCGGGCCTGTGGTGCGTCGGCGCGGGTCACCGCCATCCGCGCATCGCCGAGGCGATGAAGCGGCAGATCGATGTGCTCGATTTCGCGTCGAGCTTTCAGGTCAGCCACCCGCTCGCCTTCGAGCTGGCCGAGCGCCTGGCTGCGCTGGCGCCTCCGGGCCTGGACCGCGTCTTCCTCGTCAACAGCGGTTCCGAGGCCTGCGACACGGCCTTGAAGATTGCGCTGGCCTATTGGCAAGCCCGCGGCGAGGGCCAGCGCAGCTTGTTCGTCGGCCGCGAGCGCGGCTTTCATGGCGTCGGCTTCGGTGGCCTGGCCGTGGGCGGCATGGTCAACAACCGTCGCGCCTTCGGAGCTGCGCTGCCGCGCGCCGACCACCTGCGCTCGACCTGGGACCCGGCCACGCAGGCCTTCGTGCGCGGGCAGCCGAGCCTGGGCGCGGAGTTTGCCGACGACCTTGAAGACCGCATCGTCGCATTGCACGGCGCGAGCCAGATAGCCGCCGTCGTCGTCGAGCCGGTCGCCGGCTCCACGGGCGTGCTGGTGCCGCCGCTGGGCTACCTGCAACGCCTGCGCGAGATCTGCGACCGCCATCGCCTGCTGCTGGTGTTCGACGAAGTCATCACCGGCTTTGGCCGCCTGGGCGACATGTTCGCGGCGCAGACCTTCGGCGTCGTGCCCGACATGATCGTGTTTGCCAAGACCGTCACCAATGGCGCCGCGCCGCTCGGCGGCGTGTTGGTGCGGCGCGAGATCCACGACTGCCTGATGCAGGGTCCGCCGCACCTGGCCGAGCTGATGCACGGCTACACCTGCTCGGGCCATCCCCTGGCCTGCGCCGCGGCCCTGGCCATGCTCGATACGCTGGAGCAGGAGGCGCTGCCCGCGCGCGTGCGCGCACTCGCACCGCACTTCGAGCGCGCGGTCCATTCGCTGGCCGATGTGCCCGGCGTCGTCAGCGTGCGCAACATCGGCTTGGCGGCCGGCGTCGAACTCGCCGCCGACGCCGACGCGCCTGGACGGCGTGGTCAGCGCGCCCAGGCAGCAGCCTTCGATCACGGCCTGCTGACGCGCGCGCCCGGCGACACCCTGGTGCTGGCGCCGCCTTTCATTTGCGAACCGCACGACATCGACCGCATGGTCGACCGCCTGCGCGCCGCCATCCACGACAGTGCCAACGGAGACCCGGCATGAAAGCCCTTGTCTACACCCAGCCCGGTGAAGTGCAGTTGCTGGAGCGGCCGCAGCCCGAATCGGCCCCTGGCGAAGTGGTGCTGAAGATCGAGGCCGTTGGCATCTGCGGCTCCGACATGCACGCCTGGCACGGCCATGATCCGCGCCGCAAACCCGGCCTGGTGCTGGGCCACGAATTCGTCGGCCGGATCGAACACTCGGCCGCAGCGGGCTTCGAGGCCGGCATGCGCTACACCGGCAACCCGCTGATCGTCTGCGGCAGCTGCGAGTACTGTGCGCAGGGCCGCAACAACCTGTGCGCGAACCGCACCATGGTCGGCATGACGCGGCCGGGCGCATTCGCCGAGTACATGAGCATTCCGGCGGCGTCGCTGATCGCGATGCCGCAGGACATGGACACCGTGGCCGCCGCCTTGACCGAGCCGGCCGCCACCGCCTGGCATGCGATCAACCTGTCGCTGCGCGCGCTGGCGCGGCCCTTGCACGAGTGCCGCGTGCTGGTGATTGGCGGCGGTGCGATCGGTATGCTGGCGGCGCTGCTGCTGCGTCACCTCGGCGTCGACCGCTTGACCTTGACCGAGCTGAATCCATTGCGGCGTGCGGCGGTCGCGGCCCACGCCGCTTGTGCCACGCTCGATTCGCGTACCGAGCCCTTGCCGGAAGCCGCTTTCGACTACGTCATTGACGCGGTCGGCGCCAAGGCCACCCGCGCGCAGGCCTTTGCCGTGGTCAAGCCCGGCGGCGTGATCATGCATGTGGGCCTGCAGGACTGGGCCAGCGAGATCGACATGCGCAAACTGACGCTGGCCGAGATCACCCTGCTGGGCACCTACACCTACACCACGGCCGACCTGCGCGCGACCGTCGATGCGCTGCACCGCGGTGTGTTCGGTGATCTGGCCTGGGTGGAGCAACGGCAACTGGCCGACGGCGCGGCGGCCTTTGTCGATCTCGACCAGGGCCGATGCGCGGCGGCCAAGGTGGTGCTCAGGCCCTGAGGCCGGCGCACACCGCGCAGCCGGCGTTGCGGGCCAGGCGGATCTCGGTCCACTCCATCGAACGCGCATCGAGCATCTGCAAACGCCCGGCGAGCGAGTGGCCCACGCCTGTCAGCAGCTTCAGCGCTTCGGTCGCCTGCACCGAGCCGATGATGCCGACCCGGGGCGCAGAGGATAGGAAACTCAAACGTCCTTTTCCTGACCGTGGCGAGGCTGGGTCCGGCACTTGACCCGGTGGGCGTGGCCTCGGAAGCCACCGCCGTTCGGTGACCAGCCGGTGAGCACGGCCGAAAGTCGTCTGTCGTTGGGATGGGCTACGGGTCTACCCGGACGATCAGGCTGCGTTGAGCCGTCTCAGGAACTCCCGGACGCAGCCCGGCCCCTCGAACTGGGGCGCCGGGCCGCTCGAAAGCGATGGATTGGGTCTCGATCAGGCCGC
>JANMSS010000268.1:0-5604 GCA_031389585.1 Burkholderiales bacterium
TTCGACATCCCGACCTTGATCGAGACCTGTTCGCGCGGCATCACGCTGCTCCCGGGCGACGTGATCGCCACCGGCACCGCTGCGGGCGTGGGCATGGGTATGAAGCCGCCGCGCTGGCTGCAACACGGCGACGTGGTGCGCATCGAGATCGATGGCCTGGGCATACTGCAAAACCGTTTCGTTGAGGAGAACGACCGATGAAGACACTGCACGCCTCCCTGGCCGCCGTGCTGCTTGCGCTGGCCGGCGCCACGTCGGCGCAATCCACCTACCCCGACAGGCAGATCACGTTGATCGTGCCCTTTCCGCCCGGCGGGGTGGCCGACACCGTAGGGCGGCCCGTCGCCGAAGCACTGGCCCGTGAACTCGGGCAGACGGTGGTGGTCGAGAACCGCGCCGGCGCCGGCGGTGCCACCGGCATCGGTGCGGCGGCGCGCGCGCCGGCCGACGGCTACACGCTGCTGATGAGCCTGTCGTCGATTTCGATCCTGCCCGAAGCCGACAAGATTCTGAGTCGCAAGCCGCAGTTCACGATCGACCAGTTCAAGCCGATCGCGCGCTTTACCGCCGACCCCACCGTGTTGGTGGTGCGGGCCGAGGCGCCGTGGAAGACGCTCGCCGAATTTGTCGCCGACGTGAAGACCAAACCCGGCAAGTACAACTACGGCAGCTCAGGCAACTACGGCACCATGCATGTGCCGATGGAAATGCTCAAGTCCAGCGCCGGCATCAGCGTGACGCACATCCCCTACACCGGCGCCGGCCCCGCAGTGCTGGCTTTGCTGGGCGGCCAGGTCGACGCGCTGTCCACCGGGCCGGCCAGCGTGCTGGCGCACATCAAGGCCGGCAAGCTGCGGGCGCTGGCGCATTGGGGCGACAAGCCGCTGTCCTCGCTGCCCGACGTCCCCAGCCTCAAGGGCGCCGGTTTCCCGGCCCAGTTTGCGCAGTGGTCGGCGCTTTTCGTACCGGCCGGCACTCCCGACGCCATCGTGCAGAAGCTGCGCGCCGCGGCGAAGAAGGCCGCGGCCGACCCGCAGGTCGTGGCGATCATCACCAAGGCCGGCAGCCCGATCGAGTACCTCGACGCGCCCGAATTCCAGACCTACTGGGACGCTGATGCGAAGGTCATGACCGAGGCGGTGCGCAAGATCGGCAAGGTCGAGTGATGCGGCGCGGCGCGTGACCTGGTCGATCCTCGCCCGCGACAACGACGGCCGCTTTGGCGTGGCGATCGCCAGCCGCTTCTTTGCCGTGGGCGCGCTGTGCGTGCACACGCGGCGCGGCGTGGGCGCGCTGTCGACGCAGGCGCTGATGAACCCGCTGTACGGCCCGGCCGGCATCGCGCTGCTCGGTGATGGCAGGGCTGCGGCCGACGTGGTGAGCGAGCTGACTCGCACTGACACCGGGCAGGCGCAGCGCCAGTTGCATGTGCTGCCGGCACGCGGGCCGGGCGCCGCCCACACCGGCGCGTCGTGCGTCGATTGGTGCGGCCACCAGGTCTTCGATGACTTCAGCATCGCCGGCAACATGCTCGCCGGCCCGCAGGTGCTGGCGGCCACCGCCGATGCGTTCATGGCCGCCGCAGGGCAGCCGCTGGCCGAACGCCTGCTTGCGGCGATGGTGGCGGGTGAAACCGCCGGCGGCGACAAGCGCGGCAAGCAGGCCGCCGCATTGCGCATTCACGGCGACCAGGACTACCTCGAACTCGACCTGCGCGTCGACGACCATGCCGAGCCGTTGCTCGAATTACAGCGGCTGTACGCGGTTAGCCTGCAGCGCTTTCAGCCCTTCGTCACCTGCCTGGCCGGTCGCCACGATCCCGTCGGCGAACTCGACCGCGCGCGCATCGAGGCGCGCATCGAGGCCTTCCATGCAGCCCGTTCAGCAGGAACGGGTTCGCCCTAGAGTTCACACTTCAAGAACCCAGCGCGAACTCAGCCGTCCTTGTAGGCCCCATAAGCCGCATCGACCCCCGCGCCGCGGGTGAACTTGTGCCCCTCGGCGGCCAGCACAATCTCCAGCGCCGCCAAGGTTTGCAGGACGCAGTCCGGGCGCGCGTTGTAGCCCATGGCGCCGATGCGCCAGACCTTGCCATGCAGGGGGCCGAAGCTGGTGCCGATCTCGATGTTGAAGTCGTTGAGCAGGGCCGCGCGCAGCTTGTCGCCGTTGACGCCCTCGGGCACGTAGACGCCGGTCACGTTGGGCATCTTGTTCGCCTGGTCGCCATACAGCCGCAGGTTCATCCCCTTCGCTCCGGCCACCACCGCATGCGAGGCCGCGGCGTGGCGCGCGTAGGCATTGGGCAAGCCCTCCTGCACGAAGATGCGGGCGCACTCGCGCGCGCCGTAGAGCATGGTCGTGGCTTCGGTGTGGTGGTTCAGGCCGGCATCGCTCCAGTAGTCCATCACCATCGCGACATCCATGTAGTTCGAGGCGATGCGCGGGCCCTTGCCCGGCACGTAGTCGGCCGGGCGCAGGCCCTCCTCGACGTGGCGGCGGTTGTAGATCACCTTGGCGATCGCGTCCGACAGCGTGATCGGCGCTGCGCCCGAGGGGCCGGCCAGGCATTTCTGCAAACCCGCCGTGACGGCATCGACCTGCCACGCATCGACCGGCAGCGGCGTACCACCGCAGGACGCGGTGGCGTCGACCTGCAGCATCGCGCCGTAGCGATGGCACAGCGCGCCCAGGCCCTCGAGCGGCTGCAGCATGGTGGTCGACGTGTCGCCCTGGCAGACCGCGACCAGCTTGGGCGAGAAGTCCTTGAGCGCGGCTTCGATCTGTGCCAGATCGAACACCGTGCCCCATTCGGCCTGCACGACGCGGATGCGGGCGCCGCAGCGAGCGGCGATCTCGTTGAGCAACTGGCCGAAGCGACCGAAGCTGCAGACCAGCACTTTGTCGCCGGGCTCGATGGCCGACATCATCACCATCTCGATTGCCGAGCGGGCTGTGCCGTCCAGGATCAAGGTCCAGTCGTTCTGCGTCTCGAAGAACGCCCGGTACAGCGCCATGGTCTCGCGCATCATGCGGCGGAAGTGCGGGTCGAACTGGCCGAGCAGTTGCGTCGACATGGCCTTCAACACGCGCGGGTCGGCGTTGATCGGGCCTGGGCCCATCAGCAGTCGCGCCGGCGGGTTCAGTTCGTCAAATGCTGACGCGGCGTTTGCCAGGGGCGACAGTTTTGGGAGCATCGTGGCGGGCATGGCGGTATCCTGGGTAAAGTGTATACACAATTGCACCTGCCGACCCGAACCGTCTGATGCCCATGACCCTGCACACCCTTGCCTTCGTTCACCCCAATCTCTACAAGGATTCGGTCGCCCTGATGCGCGTTGCGCAGCGCCTGCTGGCCCTGCCCGAGGTCGTCAACGCCACGCTGCAAATGGGCAACCCGGCGAACAAGGACATCCTGCGCGAGGCGGGCCTGTTGACCGCTGAAGTGGCAGACGCGGGACCGAGCGACATCATGGTTGTGGTGCAGGCGCGCACGCGCCCTGCGTGTGAGGCCGCGGCGACGGAGTCCCGGGCCGAGCTCGCGGGTCGCGAGCCCTTGAGCGGCGCAGTGGGCAGCGCCGCGAGTCACTTGATTGCGCCGCGCACGGTGGGCATGGGGCTGGCGGGCATGGCCGGCGCCAACATCGTGCAGATCTCCGTGCCCGGCGCCTATGCCGCGGCCGAAGCACTCAAGGCCGTGCACTGCGGCATGAACGTGTTCATGTTCAGCGACAACGTGCCGCTGGCGCAGGAAGTGGCCCTCAAGCAAGCCGCCACGCAGCGCGGCTTGCTGGTGATGGGCCCCGACTGCGGCACGGCAATCATCGGCGGTGTGCCATTGGGCTTTGCCAACAACGTGCGCAAGGGATCGATCGGCCTGGTCGCCGCCTCCGGCACCGGCCTGCAGGAGGTGACGACGCAGATCCATCGCATGGGCGCCGGCGTGAGCCATGCCATCGGCACCGGCGGGCGCGACGTGTACGCCGAAGTCGGCGGCGCCACCCTGTTGCAGGGCATCGCGTTGCTGGCTCAGGACCCGTCAACGAAGGTGATTGCGATCGTGTGCAAGCCGCCCGCGCCTGCGGTGGCCGCGAAGGTCATGCAGGCCTTGCGCGTGGCGGGCAAGCCGGCCGTGGTGCTGTTCCTGGGCAGTGCGGTGAGTGCCACCGCCAAGCAAGACCCGATGATCCACGTCGTGCACTCGCTGGTCGATTGCGCCGCGGCCGCCGTGAAGCTGGCAGGGATCAAGCGAGCGGCGCTGCAACATTACGCGATGCCGCGCCCCCCTGCGTTCGCCAGTTCGCAGAAGTACTTGCGCGCCCTGTATTCCGGCGGCACCTACGCCGCTGAAGCGCAAGTGATCTGGGCGAAGGCGGGGTTGCAGGTGTGGTCCAACGCGCCGCTCGACCCGGCGCTGGCCCTGCCCCATCCGAAAAAAGCCAGCAAAGGCCATACCGCGCTGGATCTGGGCGACGACGAGTTCACCGTGGGCCGCCCGCACCCGATGATCGACCAGGCCGCGCGCATCGAGCGCCTGCTCGCCGAAGCCGCCGACCCATCGGTACGCGTGATCGTGCTGGACGTGGTGATCGGCTGGGGCGCGCATGCCGACCCGGCCTCCGAACTGGCCACCGCCATCGTGCAAGCCAAGCGTCTCGCAGCCCAGGGCAAACGCGAGCTGGCAGTCATCGGTTTCGTTTGTGGCACCGAGCTCGACCCCCAGGTGCTGAGCCGGCAGGAAGACACGCTGCGCAGCGCCGGCATGTTGCTCACGGGCAATAGCGCCAACGCGGCGTGGCTGGCAGCGCAATGGCTGCAGTGAAGCGCGCGGCGGCGCAACCTGCGGCTACTGCGGCGCGGCGCAAGCGCGTAGTCGTTGCGCTGGGCGGCAACGCGGCCTACCCGCCCACCATCAAGGGCACGGCCGACGAGCAGCTCGAACTGATGCGGCAGGTCTGCGGCCACTTGGTCGAGATCATCCGCGCCGGCTGGCAGCTGGTGCTGACGCATGGCAACGGGCCGGTGGTCGGCAACATCCTGTACCGCATGGCACGCACCGCCGACGAACTGCCGCCCATGCCGATGGACGTGTGCGTGGCGCACTCCCAGGGCGGCATGGGCTACATGCTGCAGCAAAGTCTTGCCAACGTGCTGTGCGACCACGGCATGGACATCGTGGTCTCCTGTGTCGTGACGGAGGTCGAGGTCGACGCTGCCGACCCGGCTTTCCAGAAGCCGACCAAGCCGGTCGGCAAGTTCTTCAGCGAGGCCGAAGCGCAGCGAATGGCCGCCACCACCGGTTGGATCTTTGCCGAAGACTCCGGCCGCGGTTGGCGACGCATCGTCGCCAGTCCCAAGCCACGCAAGATCCTCGACCTGAAGACCATCGATGCGCTGCTGGAGGCGGGCGTCGTGCCGATCGCCTGCGGCGGCGGCGGCGTGCCGGTCGTGGTCGGCGCCGACGGCCACTGGCACGGTGTCTCTGCCGTGATCGACAAGGACCTCACCAGCGCCCTGCTGGCCGCGCACCTGCACGCCGACGCGCTGATCATGCTCACCGGCGTCGAGCGCGTGGCGCTCGACTTCAACCAGCCGACGCAGCGCTGG
>JANMSS010000298.1:0-15797 GCA_031389585.1 Burkholderiales bacterium
TGCTGAAGGACGCGCAGCAGCGCGATGTCGCCGCCGCCGAGCGCGCCGTCGATGCCTGTTTTGCGAGCAGCGACTACAAGGAAGGCCAGGCGGCCTTCATGGAAAAGCGCAAGCCGCGCTTCGTCGGCGCCTGAGGTTTCCCTCGCCCGGTCAATCGACGAGTCCCCATCCGCAGCCCCCGCCACCCTGCTGCTGGCCACTTGCAACCTGCTCAACCTGGCCAGCCCGGGCCGGCGCTTCTACGACAACCAGGAGCCATACGGCGTCGACGAGTACGCGCGCAAGATCGAATGGCTCGGCGCCCAGATCAGGCGACTCGGTGCCGACGTGATCGCCTTCCAGAAAGTGTGGGACGAAGCCACGCTGCGCGACACGGTGGCCGCCAGCGGATTGCGTTACGCCCATGTGGCCGCGCCCGGCGCCGAGCAAGGCGCCGAAGGCACACCGCGGGTGGCCATCGCCTCTCGCTGTCCAGTGCGCGAGATGGCTTCGCACCGCGAGTTCGAGGCTGCGCAGTTCGTGGCCCTGCCCGACATCGGCGAGCGCCGCACCTTCGAGCGGCCGATTCTCGAAGCCTTGATCGAGATGCCCGGCGAGCGCGGCACGATGCGCGTGCTGGTGGCGCACCTGAAAAGCAAGCGCCCGAAGTTCCTGCAGAACGAGCACGGCGAGGTGCTCGAAGATCGAGACGACGCAGCGGTGCAGGCACGGGCCACGCTGCGCTCGCTGACGATGCGTGCGGCCGAGGCAGTGGCGCTGCGCGTGCTGGTCCATGCGTGGTTGGCGCAAACCCGCGAACCGTTGGTTCTGATGGGCGACCTGAACGACGGCCCGCATGCGGTGACGACGCAGATCGTCGCGGCCACCCAGGCGATCGCCTACGACCGCACAGCTCGAGACAGCGCCCTGTTCCATGCGCTGGACGTGCAAAGCGTCGCCACGATCCGCCGCGACGTCGCGTACTCGCATGTGTATCAGGGTTGGCCCGAGGTCCTGGACCAGATCTGGGTCTCCGAAGAGTTCGTCGCCGCCAGCCGATTCGCCATTGGCGAAGTGCGGCGCGTCGAGTACTTCAACGACCACCTTCAAGAAGGCCGCGATCGAACACGCTCCGACCATGGTTTCGTGCGCGCGCTGGTCACGCTGCGCTGACAACTTCGCACTGATCTGCTTGCAGTTTGTGACAGCTGTCAGGTGCTTGAGCGCCTATGGTGTTCGATTCCGTTGACCGGAGCGCCGCGCACCATGCACCACGACTCATTGAATACCCGCTGGGAGGACGCCGACCTGCTGGTGACGAAGAACGACCGGGAAATCGACCGCATCGCCGCCCGCGAGATCCAACGCGTAATCCTGGTCTGCCAGCATGGCCGCGACGCGCCCAGCGACCTGCGCTACGCGGTGGTCGAAACCGATACCGACCACATCCTGCTGCCAGCCAGCAGCGGTATTGCCGGGCGGGTGCACTTCGAGCGCCAGAGTTTCTGGATGCAACGCCCCTGTGTGTACTGGATCGACGAGGGCCACGCACCCTTGCCGCGACGGCTGCTGCCCGGTATCTGGCTGCTGCGCCGCCACCAACCCGGCTTTATGCGCTTGCCGCACAGCGAACTCGCTGGCGTGCTGGAGCAATGGCCTCTCGAGGGGCCGCAAAGCTGGGAGCAGCGCAAGTGGGCACATATCGTGCGCAGCCAGATGCTGCCGGCAGCCGCGGGCGGGCCCCGCGCGCAACCGCGGCCCTAGCGCGCGGCTTGCCTGGCAACAAAAAACCCGGCCGAGGCCGGGTTTTCCTTGCTCAGCCGAATGGCAATTAAGCCGGCTTCTTCGCGTCGGCAGCCGAGGCGGCCTTCTTGGGAGCGGCAGCCTTCTTCGGGGCCGAGGCAGCCGGCTTGGCGGCAGCCGCCTTCGTCGGGGCGGCATCTGCCTTGGCGGCAGGAGCCGCTGGGGTGGCAGCGACGGCCGGGGTGGCAGCGACGGCCGGGGTGGCAGCCGCGGCCGGTGCGGCCGGCTTGGCCGGAGCGGCCGGGGCCGCGGTTTGCGCTTGGGCAGCAGCAACGAAGGCCAGGGCGGCCAGGGCGGTCAGAAGCTTGTTCATGTGTTGATCGATTTGTACCGAGCAAGGCGCTCACGACCGACAACGACCCCCCGGCGACGCCGGTTGACACAAGCGCCTGACTATTCGAACCGGCCCTCGCGAAGCCACTTCGTAGCGACCCACTTTTCACCCGCAATCACCGGCGCGCCGCCGTGCAGGGTGCGCGTGATCGGATGCGGGCGGTCGTAGCTGAAGAACACGGCGTTACCTTTGATCGGGGCCACTTCCAGCGCCACATCCGGGAAAGTGGTGCCGCCGCCTTTTTCGGGGGCGTTCAGGTACATCACCAAGGTGGCCACGCGCTGCCCGCCACGGGCCACGATCGAGGGCGTGCCCGCCTTGTCAGGGTCGAAGTAGTCGTGGTGCGGCTTGTACTCGGCGCCCGGCAGGTAGTGCAGGAGCTGCAGGCCTTCGCCGTTCTCGATCGGCCAGTCCAGCAGCCGGGCAATGCGGGCCTCGATGCGCGCGCACAGGGCGTTCTCTTCGCGCCCGAAGAACATGCCCGAGCTGGTGCGCACCGGGTTGACCTCGCTGCCCCCGGTCTCCGTCTGGATGGTTTCCGAGCGCGTCAGGCGCGGTCGTGCCAGCGCCACCATCGCGTCGCACTCCTCGTCGGAGAGCAGACTGCCGAAGACGACGACGCGCGGCTGGTTCATCGTCATCAGTACCTGGACGCGGCGGTCACCGGCGTCCAGCCACAACGGCGAATCGCTCAGATCCGGGCCCGGCACAGGCACCGGTGGCGGCAGGCCGGCAGCCTTCGCCTGCTCGCCAAGGAAGCCGCCGAGCACTTCTTCCAGCGCCTGGATCGCCACATCCTGCTGCCAGCCGCTGGCGCGCATCGAATCGAGCACGGCCTCGGGTTTGTGACCGGCCTGCGCCTGGGCAACCATCCACTGGCGCAGCTCGGGGGTGATTTGCTGCATGGTCATGGCGCCATTTTCGCAGAGCTGTGGCGTGCGGACATCCTGAAGCGAGCGCGAAACCGCCGGCCCTTGTGCAGGCCTCAGCCGACGCCGGGCCGCCCCAAGCCTGTCCTGAGCGAGGTCGAAGGGGCGGCTGACACCCCAAGGGCCACGAAGGGGCCCCTGCCGGGCCCTGGGGGCAGCGAACGCAGTGAGCGTGGGGGCTGCTCTCAGCCCACCCAGCGCCGGGCGTTATGGAACATGCGCATCCAGGGGCTCGCGGCGCTGATGTCGCTGGCGCTCCAGCTCATCTGCACGTTGCGGAACACGCGCTCCGGATGCGGCATCAGCACCGTGAAGCGCCCGTCAGCGGTGGTCACCGCCGTCAGGCCCTCTGGGCTGCCGTTCGGATTGGCGGGGTAGCCGTCGGTGGCTGCGCCGTTGTTGTCGACGAAACGCATCGCCCGATGGACGGCCTTGCTGTCGCCGCGCTGCGAGAAATCGGCATAGCCCTCGCCATGCGCGACCGCGATCGGGATGCGGCTGCCTTCCATGCCCGCGAAGAACAGCGAGGGTGAGGCCAGCACCTCGACCATCGACAGCCGGGCCTCGAACTGCTCGCTACGGTTGCGCGTGAACTTCGGCCACGCCGCGGCGCCGGGGATGATGGGGCTGAGCGCGGCCATCATCTGGCAGCCGTTGCACACGCCGAGCGCGAACGTCTCGCTGCGATTGAAGAAGGCCGCGAACTGCTCGGCCAGCGCCGGGTTGAACATCACCGAGCGGGCCCAGCCCTCGCCGGCGCCCAGCGTGTCGCCGTAGGAAAAACCGCCGCAGGCGACGAAGCCGATGAAGGGGTCCAGGCGTGCACGGCCCGAGTGCAGGTCGCTCATGTGCACATCGAAGGTGTCGAAGCCGGCCTGCGCCATCGCATAGCTCATCTCGACCTGCGAGTTGACGCCCTGCTCGCGCAGGATCGCCAGCTTCGGGCGCGCCGCGTGCACGGCCGGGGCTTCGAGCGGATCGAACGTCAAGTGAAGATGCAGCCCCGCATCTTCAGTGCGGCCCGCTGCGGCGCGCTCGGCATCGGCGCAGGCGGGGTTGTCGCGTTGGCGGGCGATGCGCCAGCTGACCTCGTCCCAGGTCTGGTGCAACTCACTGAGTGGCGCCGCGAACACGGGCTTGGCATCGCGCCAGACTTCGACGATGCCACGCTCGTTGGTCTTGCCGATGGCGTGCGAGTGCCGCGACAGGCCCTGCTCGCGCAGCGCGGCCATCACCGCGTCACGGTCGCTGGTGCGCACCTGGATCACAACGCCGATTTCCTCGTTGAACAGCGCCGCCAGCGTGCGCTCGTTGCGCCGCTCGTTGACTTGGTCAGCCCAGTTCTTCGAATCCCCCATCTCGGCACGGCTGTCGGTGATGCCATCGCCTTCGGTCACGAGCAGGTCGACGTTCAGGCTCACGCCGCGCTGGCCGGCGAAGGCCATCTCGCACACCGCCGCCCAGAGGCCGCCGTCGCTGCGGTCGTGGTAGGCCAGCAGCTTGCCGTCGCGGCGCAATTGGTTGATCGCCGTGACGAGTGATTTCAGCCTCTGCGGCTCGTCGAGGTCGGGCACTTCGTCTCCGAACTGACCCAGTACCTGGGCCAGCATCGAACCCGCCATCCGCATGCGACCGGCACCAAGGTCGACCAGGATCAGCGTGGTGTCACCGGGCAGCAGTTGCGGTGTCAGCGTGCCGCGCACGTCATCGAGCGTGACGAAGGCGGTGACGATCAGCGACACCGGCGCCGTCACCTGCTGGGCCACATTGCCGTCGCTCCAGCGCGTGCGCATCGACAGCGAATCCTTGCCCACCGGCACCCCGATGCCGAGCGCAGGACAGAGTTCCATGCCGACGGCCTTGACCGTGTCATACAGGGCTGCGTCTTCACCCGGCTCGCCGCAAGCCGCCATCCAGTTGCAGCTGAGCTTGATGTGCGAGAGCTCGATCGGCGCCGCCAACAGGTTGGTGATCGCCTCGGCCACGGCCATGCGGCCCGAGGCCGGCGCGTCCAGTGCGGCCAGCGGCGTGCGCTCGCCCATCGCCATCGCCTCACCGCGAAAGCCACGGTAATCGCCCAGTGTCACCGCACAGTCCGCGACTGGCACCTGCCAGGGCCCGACCATCGGATCGCGGTGGCTCAGGCCACCCACCGTGCGGTCGCCAATGGTGATCAGGAACCGTTTGCTGGCCACGGTCGGATGCCGCAGCACGTCGAATGCGACCTGCTCGAGCTTCACGCCCGTAAGTTGGAGCGGCTGCCCGCGCCGCTCGATGCGCTGCACATCGCGCGTCATCTTCGGCGGTTTGCCCAGCAGCACCTCCATCGGCATGTCGATCGCCCGCACGCCGCCCTCGCCCGACTGCAGCACCAGCTGCGTGGCCTCGCTGGCCACGCCAACCACAGCAAACGGGCAGCGCTCGCGCGCACACATCTGCTCGAACAGCGGCAGCAACGCGGGGTCGAGCGCCATCACGTAGCGCTCCTGGCTCTCGTTGCACCAGGCCTCTTTCGGAGCCAGGCCGCTCTCCTCAAGCGGCACTTTGCTCAGGTCGAAGGTGGCACCGCGGCCGGCGCCGTCGACCAGTTCTGGAAAGGCGTTGCTGATGCCCCCCGCGCCGACATCGTGGATCGCCAGGATCGGGTTGGTCTCGCCGAGCGCCCAACAATGGTTGATGACCTCCTGCGCGCGGCGCTGGATTTCCGGGTTGCCGCGCTGCACCGAATCGAAATCGAGTGCCGCCACGTTGCTGCCCGCGGCCATCGAACTGGCTGCGCTGCCGCCCATGCCGAAGCGCATGCCCGGCCCGCCGAGTTGCACCAGCAGGGTGCCGGCGGCAAAGATCTTCTTCTTCGTCTGGTTGTCGCTGATGGTGCCCAGACCGCCAGCGATCATGATCGGCTTGTGATAGCCGCGCTGCACGCCGTCGACGTTCTGCTCGTAGACCCTGAAGTAGCCGCCCAAGTTGGGGCGCCCGAACTCGTTGTTGAACGCCGCGCCACCGAGCGGGCCTTCGGTCATGATCTGCAACGGCGAGGCGATGTGTGCGGGCTTGCCGACCCTTGCGCGCTCCCACGGCTCATCGGTACCGGGCAAATTGAGGTTGGATACCGAGAACCCGGTCAAGCCCGCCTTGGGCCTTGCGCCGCGCCCGGTGGCGCCTTCGTCGCGGATCTCGCCGCCCGCGCCGGTGGAGGCGCCCGGAAACGGTGAGATCGCGGTCGGATGGTTGTGCGTCTCGACCTTCATCAGCACATGCGCGGTCTCCTCGCGCGCGCCGTACTGCGGTGCATTGGTGAAGCCCTGCGGCAGCCAGCGCTCGACGACGCCGCCCTCCATCACCGAGGCGTTGTCGTTGTAGGCCACGATCGTTCGCTGCGGCGAGGTCTTCTCGGTGTGGCGGATCATGCCGAACATCGACAGCGGCTGGCGCTCGCCGTCGATGACGAACTCGGCGTTGAAGATCTTGTGCCGGCAATGCTCGCTGTTGGCTTGCGCGAACATCATCAGTTCGACATCGGTGGGGTTGCGGCCGAGCTTGCCGAAGGCGGCAGCGAGATAGTCGATTTCGTCGTCCGACAAGGCCAAGCCCCACTCGGTGTTGGCGCGGTCGATGGCAGCGCGACCGCCGCCGAGCACATCGACCTGCGCCATCGGCACGCCTTCGCGCTCGTCGAACAGGTGCTGCGCCGCGTCGCGCTCGAAGGCCACGCTCTCGGTCATCTGGTCGTGCAACAGGGCCGCCGCAGTCTGCAACTCCTCACTCGTCAGCACCGGGATGCCGAGCAGCCCGGACTGGGCCCACAGGCGGAACTCGGTGACGCGCTCAACACGGTGAATGCCCAGCCCACAGTTGTGCGCGATGTCGGTGGCCTTGCTGGCCCAGGGCGAGACCGTGCCCAGGCGCGGCATTACGACCACCAGCGCCCCGCGGTCGGCGATGGAGGCCGGCTCGCCATAGGCCAGCAACGCAGCCAGTTTGTCGACAGCGCCGCCACTCAGCGCCGCGTCGCTCCAGACCCAGTGCACATGCCGACCCTCCAGGCCTGCAATGCGCGGGCAGGCGTCGGCCAATCGCCCCAGCAGCGCCTGCGCGCGAAATGCGGACAAGGCGTTTCCGCCCTCGAAGTGCAGCAGGTGCTTGGGCGAAGCGGGCATCGAAGCGTGTGGGAGTGAGAGCCAGCAGTTGCCGGCGGGGCATCGGAGGCGAAGGCGGCAATTTTACGGGTCGGGTGGGATAATTCCGGCCCATGACGATGACCATCAAGTCCGCGGCCGATATCCAGGGCATGCGCGTGGCTGGCCAGCTCGCCTCCGGGGTGCTGGATCTGCTGACGCCGCACATCAAGCCCGGTGCGACCACCCTCGAGCTCGACCGCATCGCGCACGACCACATGGTCAAGGTGCAGGGCACCGTGCCGGCCACTCTGAACTATGCGCCCTCGGGCTACCCGCCCTACCCTGCGTCGCTGTGCGCATCGATCAACCACGAGGTCTGCCACGGCATCCCGAATGCCAAGCCACTGAAGAACGGCGACATCGTCAATATCGACGTCACGGTCATCACCAAAGAAGGCTGGCACGGCGACAACAGCCGCATGTACATCGTCGGCGAAGGCAGCATCGCGGCCAGGCGCCTGTGCAACGTGACCTTCGAGGCGATGTGGAAGGGCATCTGCAAGGTGCGCCCCGGCGCCCGTCTCGGCGACATCGGCCACGCGATCCAGACCTTCGCCGAGCATGCGGGTTTCTCCGTCGTGCGCGAGTTTTGCGGCCACGGCATCGGCCAGCGCTTCCACGAAGAGCCACAGGTGCTGCACTACGGCCGCCCGGGCACGCTGGAGGAACTGGTGCCGGGCATGGTGTTCACGATTGAGCCGATGATCAACGCCGGCAAGCGCGACATCCGCGAAGACCGCAAGGGTGGCAGCTACGACGGCTGGACGATCGTCACGCGCGACCGCTCGCTGTCGGCACAGTGGGAACACACGGTGCTGGTCACCGACACCGGCTACGAGGTGCTGACGCTTTCGGCGGGCAGCCCGCCCCTGCCGGCGTTCGTGGCGCCCGTACACGCTGCCGCCATCGCGGCAGTGTGAGGCGATGTCCGCCCTGGCGCAGCCGGCGAGTGGCGCAGGCGCCGGCGTGGCCAGCCTGCGGCTGCGGCTGGCAGCCGACAAATCCAGCCTGATCGAGCACTTCGCCGCAGCGCGGCCCAGCGCGACGGCCGCGAACACGCTGATCCGCGGCCTGGCCAAGCTGGTTGACACGACCCTCAACGAACTCTGGGTCGCCACCGCGATGCCGGCCGGCGCCGCCCTGGTGGCTGCCGGCGGCTACGGCCGCGGCGAACTGTTCCCGCACTCCGATGTCGATGTACTGGTATTGCTGCCCGAAGACCTGGCCATCGAAGCCGCGCGCCCGGCGGTCGAGCGCTTCATTGCCGCCTGCTGGGACATCGGGCTGGAGATTGGTTCCTCCGTGCGCAACATCGACGAGAGCGTCACCGAGTCTGCGCGCGACGTGACCGTGCAGACCGCGCTGCTCGAGAGCCGCCTGGTCTGCGGCCCGCGACGCCTGTTCACCGCCCTGCACAAGCGCCTGGCCGCAGCCCGCGAACCCAGCACCTTCCTGCGCGCCAAGACGCTCGAGATGCACCAGCGCCACACCAAATACGACGACACGCCCTACGCGTTGGAGCCCAACTGCAAGGAGAGTCCGGGTGGTCTGCGTGACTTGCAGATCCTGCTTTGGGTCGCGCGCGCCGCAGGCCTGGGCCGCTCATGGGCCGAGCTGGCTGCCAACGGCGTGGCCACAGCCTTCGAGGCCAAGCAGCTGCAGCGCAACGAAGGGCAATTGCGGCTGATCCGGGCCCGGTTGCACATGATTGCCGGGCGGCGCGAGGACCGCCTGGTGTTCGACCTGCAGACCGCCGTGGCGCAGAGCATCGGGCTGGTGGCCAGCCAGGGACAGCGCGTCTCCGAGGTGTTGATGCGGCGCTACTACTGGGCTGCCAAGGCGGTGGTCCAGTTGAACCAGATCGTCCTGCTCAACATCGAGGCTCGCGTCAAGGGCAGCGAGGCGCAGGCCATGCGCCCGGTCAACGCGCGCTTCTTCGACCGCGGCGGCATGCTCGAGGTGGCCGGCGACGATCTCTACGAACGCGAGCCGCACGCCATCCTGGAAACCTTCCTGCTCTACCAGCAAACCGTGGGCATCAAGGGCCTGTCAGCGCGCACGCTGCGCGCGCTGTACAACGCCCGTCATGTGATGAACGCCAGTTTTCGCTGCGACCCAGTCAACCGCGTCCGCTTCGTCGAGATCCTGCGGCAGCCCTCCGGCCAGACCCATGCCTTGCGGCTGATGAACCAGACTTCGGTGCTCGGGCGCTACCTGTGGGTTTTCCGGCGCATCGTCGGCCAGATGCAGCACGACCTGTTCCATGTCTACACGGTCGACCAGCACATCCTGATGGTGGTGCGCAACGTGCGCCGCTTCCTGATTCCCGAGCATGCGCATGAGTACCCGTTCTGCTCCCAGTTGGCGGCGCAGTTCGAGCGGCCCTATGTGCTCTATGTGGCGGCGCTGTTCCACGATGTCGCCAAGGGCCGCGGCGGCGATCACTCCGATCTCGGTGGGCGTGAGGCGCGCCACTTCTGCCGCACGCATTCGATCGAATCCGTCGATGCGCGCCTGATCGAGTTCCTGGTTCGGCATCACCTGACGATGAGCCACATCGCGCAGAAGGAAGACCTGTCCGACCCGGACGTGATCACGGCCTTCGTGGCCCAGGTCCGCGACGAGCGCACGCTGACCGCGCTGTACCTGCTGACCGTGGCCGACATCCGCGGCACGAGCCCAAAGGTCTGGAATGCGTGGAAGGCCAAACTGCTCGAAGACTTGTTCCGGCTGACGCTGCGCGTGATCGTCGGCACATCGGGTGGCACGGCGCCCAGCCTCGAAGTCGAACTCGACGCGCGCAAGGCCGAAGCGCGCTCGCTGCTGGCGCTGGCGTCGCAATTGCCTGGCACCGAGACGCCCCTTTGGCGCACGCTCGAAGTCAGCTACTTCGCGCGCCACGATGCCGCAGAGCTGGCCTGGCATGCCCGTGTCTTGTGGCGCCATGTGACGGCGGCGACTCCCGTGGTCAGCGCGCGCGCGTCGCCGGTCGGCGAGGGCCTGCAGGTGTTGGTCTACGCGCCGGACATCCCCGACCTGTTCGCGCGCATCTGCGGCTACTTCGACAACGCCGGCTTCTCGGTCCTCGACGCCAAGGTGCACACCACGCGGGCCCGCTACGCCCTGGACACCTTCCAGCTCGTGCATCCCAACGTCGAAGCCGGCGGCACCGCCGGCTACCGCGACTTGATCTCGCTGGTCGAAACCCAGCTGGTCAAGGCGCTGGCTGCCGGCGGCCCGCTACCCGAGCCGCGGCACGGCCGCGTATCGCGGCGCGTGAAGAGCTTTCCGGTCACGCCACGCGTGTCGCTGCGCCCCGACGAGCGCGCCCAGCGTTGGCTGCTCAGCGTCAGCGCCAGCGACCGCTCGGGCCTCCTGTACGGCATCGCGCGTGTGCTGGCGCGGCACCATATCAACTTGCAACTGGCCAAGATCAGCACGCTGGGCGAGCGCGTCGAAGATACTTTCCTGATCGACGGCGCCGAGCTGCAGCACAACCGCGCACAGATTGCGATCGAGAGTGAACTGCTGGACGCGCTGACACCGGAGATGGCGTGAGTCTGGTCACGCTCTCGGCCCTTGAGGCGACGCAGCGCCTGGGGTCGTTTGACACCCTCATCGATGCGCGCTCGCCCGCCGAATTCGCTGAGGACCACCTGCCCGGCGCCGAGAACTGGCCGGTGCTCGACGACGATGAGCGCCGCGTGGTCGGCACCGAGTTCGCCCAGGTCTCGGCCTTCGAGGCCCGCAAGCGCGGCGCTGCCCTGGTGGCACGACGCATCGGCGATCTGCTCGAAGCACACGCCCTGGAGCGGCCCTATGGCTGGCAGCCGCTGGTCTACTGTTGGCGCGGGGGCAAGAGAAGCGGCACCCTGGCCTGGTTTCTGGATCAGATCGGTTTTCGCACGACGGTCCTCCAAGGCGGCTACAAGGCCTTTCGCGAGCAGGTGCGCGAGCAACTCACCGCCCTGCCGTTGCGCTTCAACTATGTGGTTGTGGCCGGGCGCACCGGCAGCGGCAAGACGCGGCTGCTGCAAGTCCTGGCCGACGCCGGCGCGCAAGTGCTCGACCTCGAAGGCCTGGCCCGACACCGCGGCTCGGTGCTCGGCGGCTTGCCGCACGAAGCGCAGCCGACTCAGAAGGCCTTCGACACCCAGCTCTGGCACCGCCTCATGGCCTTCGACCCGCAGCGCCCGGTCGTCGTCGAAAGCGAGAGCCGCAAGATCGGCCAGCTGCAGGTGCCGACCAGCCTGCTCGACCGGATGCGTGCAACAGGGCGGGTGGTCATGGTGACCATGCCCGACGCCGCGCGTGTCCAGCTGCTGGTCGAGGAGTACGGCTTTTACGCCGAGCAGCCCGAGCGCTTCTGCGCCCACCTCGACACCCTGACCGACCTGCGCGGGCGCGGAACCGTGGCGAATTGGCAGGCACTGGCCCGCGGCGGCCACTGGGCCGAGGTCTTCGCCGATCTGATGCACCGCCACTACGACCCGCTGTACGCGAAGTCGATCGAACGCAACTACGCCGGCGTGGCCGGCGCCAGCCAGGTGCTGCTGCGCGACGGCAGCCCGGCGGCGTTGGGCGAGGCGGCGGCGCTGCTGGTGGTCGAGGTGGTAGCGCAGCAGCCTGATTCAGCGCTTGCCGCAGGGCCCTTCGATACGGCTCGCCGTACCCTGTGCTGAGGTATCGAAGCGTCAGGGCGAACGGATGGGCAGCCTGCGTAAGCTCTTGTGCGATCGAATGCAAAGCCGTATCAGCCGGCGCTCAGCAGGACCGCGCCGCCCCAGGCCACCAGCAGCACGCCGGCAGCGCGGCCAAGCCAGTGGCCGGCGGGGCTGAGCTTCTCCACCAGCACGAACAACGCGATGCCGGCGATCCAGGCCAGGCTCATGACCCCGCCGACGAACAGCAGCAGCATCAGCAGCCAGCAGCAGCCGACGCAGACGGCACCATGGCGCAGTCCCATCGCGAACGCGCCGCGCGCGCCCGGACGCCAGTACGTCATGACGAAGTCCAGCGGCGAGCGGCAATGCCGCAGGCAGGCCTGCTTGAGCGGCGTCCATTGGTACAGGCCGGCGGCCACGAGCACCCCACCGGCGAGCACCCGGCTGGTGGTCTGCATCATCGGCGACAGCAGCGCGGCTTGCTCCAGCCCGTACTGCAGCAGCGTGGCCGCGCCGCTGAAGGCCGCCCAGACCGCGAGGTAGCCCGCGGCGACGGCACCGGAAGCGACCGCCGGCTCACCACGTTCGCTGCGCCGCCGCGCCAACGTGGCATGCAGCAGGATCATCGGCGCGGCGCTCGGCAGCATCATCGCGGCCATCATCACGGCCCACATCGCCAGCACGATCAGCGCGTGGCCGGGCGTCCACGGCCCGCTGCTCATCGGCATCAGCATGTCGCCCATCTCTTCCATCATCCCAGCGCCGCTCAGCAGGTAGGCCCAGGACAAGGCAACCACGAGCAGCAGGCCGCCGATGACGAGCAGGCGCTCGCGCCGCAACGCACTTTCGATCAACGTGCCGGCGGTCACTGTCGCGCGCCCGGTGACTGATCAGCGCGTCGGTTGACCGCTAGGCCACCACGCCCTGCGGGGTCTGCACCACGTGGGCCAACGTGCTGTGGCTGGCGCGGGTCTCGAACTTGATGGCGCCGTTGCTGCGGATGTCGCACGAGGCGACCTCGCCGACCCGGTGCTCGAAGCCCTCGGGCATCACAATCTGGACGCGGTGGGCAGCACCGGTGACCGGGTTCTTGATCGGTTCGACGTCGGTCTCGAGCACACCGGGGATCACCAGGCGCGCGGTCCGCGCGGCCTCGTCGAACTCGAGCGTGATCGGGGCAAAGATCGGGTCGTGCATCTTGGTCACGATCAGGCTGCAGATGTGGAACAGCGTGCCTTCGGCCGAGTTCTGCCCCGACAGGATCTTGAACAGCGCCTCGCGCTGTGCCGGGCTGGCGCGCTCGTCGATGATCGGCTGCAACTGGCCATTGCCTTCGTGCAGCGCGCCCGGGAAGGACACGACGGCAAAGAAGGTCACGCCGTCGAGCTTCGTGTTCTCGAAGTGTCCCTTGGTGATGCGCATGCCCAGGAAACCCTTGCAATGACCTAGGGTCGGCCGGGCGTTGAAGTCGCACGGGCAGCCGTAGGCGCAAGTGCAGTTCTTGAGCCATTCGCCTTCGAGGCGCCAGTTTGCGTATGCCATGTCTCGTCTCCTTGCAGTTGGGTCGTCACGATGTCCGCAGGCGGCCTGGGTTGACGACGTCCCCCAGTGTTCAACCGACGCAGCCGTCCTGCGTGAAGCGCACCGTCGCGACGGCGCCATACTTGTCCGCGTAGCTCGCCAGCAGGTCGTCGTCACGCCACCACCAGCGCTTGGCATTGGTCATCAACCCGCGCTTGAACTCGATGCCATGCGGCAGGTCTTCGGTCGGGCGGATGACCGTGCCGTCGGGGTAGCTCAGCAACTCACTATCGGCCGCCCCGTAGCCGTCGATAGCCACACGCCCCCGGCCGTCATTCAGCTCGAACTCGATGACCGCGCGCTTGGCCGGCAGCCAGTTGGTCACGAGCTCGGCGCCGAAGAGGGCAAAGATCCCGCCGCCGACCTTGCCCATGCCGATCTGCTCGAGGGCCTGCTGCTGCGCCGCGGTGGCGCGCGCATCGACATACGCGCAGGCCGTGCCCTGGCCTTCCTCGACCCGGCCCGGAAACTTGTAGTACAGGGCAAACCGCGCACCATCGAGCGAGACGTTGCCGAAGCGGCCGTTGCGGATGGCCCAGGCACCCCAGCCCATGCACCGACCCTCGGTCGGTCGGGCGTTGAAGTTGCAAGGGCAACCCCAGTCGCAATTGCACGCCGTGAAGTAGTCGGCCTCGAAGTGCCATGCCTGCATGAATCCTCCTCGCTGCTCGGTGGCCCGGTGTGATCACAGATCGATCTCGCGCGACGCCAACGATAGCCCTTCGCCGGGCGAACATCAATCCCGCCGCCGACATCACGCCGCCACCCCGCCGCCGACCCCCTAAGATCGAGCGCAGCCGACGCGCCCCGGCGCCACTGCGCCGCCCGATCCCTTTGCCGAACCCGCAGGATGCTGCCTCAAACCGACCCTGCCGACACGACCCTCGCCACGCTGCCCAACGGCGTGCGCGTGATCGCCATGCCGATGCCGCACCTGCACACCGCCGCGGTCAGCGTCTTCGTGCGCACGGGCAGCGCGCACGAGCCGGCGGCCCTGAACGGCATCAGCCATGTGATAGAACACATGGCTTTCAAGGGCACGGCCGAGCGCGACGTGCGGCGGATCAACCTCGACGCCGAGCGCCTGGGCGCCGAGGTCAACGCCCATACCGACAAGGACCACACCGCGTACCAGATGCGCGGCCTGGCGCAGCACGCCACCGACTTCGTTCGCATGCTCGGCGACATCGTGCTGCACCCGACCTTCCCCGAAGCCGAGCTGGAACGCGAGCGCCAGGTGCTGCTGCAGGAGTTCGCCGAGGACGACGACGACCCCGTCTCCACCGGCTACAAGCTGTTCGACCGCGCCTGCTACGGCCTGCACGCGGTGGGCCAACCCGTGATCGGCAGCCGCCGCAACATCGAGCGCTTCGGCCGCGAGGATCTGGTGCGCTACGTGGCGCGCCAGTACACCGGGGCCAACCTGATCGTCGGCGCGGCCGGTGCGATCGACCCCGATGCGATCGTGCGTGTCGCTGAGGCGGCCTTCGCTGCGATGCCGCGCGGTGAGGCCAACTTGATCGCATCTCCGCCCTACGCCGGCGCCATTCGCGCCCGCGCGCTGGCCGGCAGCAGCCAGACGCATGTCGTGCTGGGCTACCCCATCCCCTCGCTGCGCGATGACGACGCCGCCCACCTGGTGGCCGCCGCAGTCTTCGGCGAGGGCATGAGCTCGCCGCTGCTGGCCCGCGTGCGCGAAGAACGCGCCCTGGCCTATCACGCCTCCTGCGTGGCCGACCAGTTCGACATGTGCGGCCAGTGGGTCATCGAAGCCTCGACGGCCCCCGAGCAGTTCGACGAGTTCCTGCGCGAGGTCAGCAGCCTGCTGCGGGCGCAGGCCGAGGCCATCGATCCGGTCGATCTCGACCGTGCGCGCAACCAGATCGCAGTGCGCCGCCTGCACGACGCCGAAAAGCCGCTTCGCCGCCTCGAAGACGCGGCCCTCGAAGCCTTTGTTCACGGCCGTCTGCGCTCGCCCGGCGACACGCTGGCGCGCCTGCAGGCGGTGACCGCCGATGAAGTGCGCGAGGCCTTCGCGCGCATGCTCGCCGCCGGAGCGTCGGCGGCCATCGTCGGCAGCGTGCGTCGCGGCACGGGCGAGCGGGCCCGGGAGGTCCTGGCGCCGCGGCGCGGGTGAGCGGCTCAGGCCGTGCACCTGCGCGCACGGCCGGTGAGGCCCGTGTCGGCCGCTCAGGGTGTCAGATCCAGCGCCGCCGTGACGCGGTCGAAGGGGATCTTCGCGCTGCGGTTGAGGCGCTCCACGGTGTCTGCGTCGGCGGCCTCGAACAGGCACATGCACGCCCCGGTGTCGGGCACAAAGGTGCTG
>JANMSS010000325.1:0-18865 GCA_031389585.1 Burkholderiales bacterium
GGATCAAGGAAAGTGGCAGAGCCACATTTCCTTGAGAGCGCCGCCTACTGACGCCGGTCGCGCTGCCCGTCTTCCTGCTCGCGCATCTTCACGCACTCGGGGTGGCTTTGCAGCGAGGGCTGCTCACACTCGCGCTTGACACAGATCAGCATCGACAGGAAGTTGCGCTCGCCGCAGCGCGCGCGTGGGCCGGTCGCGGCGGCTGCAGTGATGGCGGCGATGGCTGCGACGGTCGGTGGCGCGGCTTCGCCGGGCGCGCGCGCACGCACCGGCGAATCTGCACCATCCGCAGGACGCGGCACCGCCGTGCTGTCGGCCGACGAAACGCGAGTCGCCGGGCTGCGCGCCGGCAGGATGGACATGATGGTTTCCGAGGCGGCGGCCTCAGCAGGCAGCGGCGCGGCAACCGCGGGGCTGGCCGCCTGTGCGGCCACCTGAGGCGCTGCCGGCTCGGTCGCCGAGGGTCGTGTAAACCACCACCAGGCCAGCACATTGAGCACCAGCAACCCACCGAGCAGCCACAGCATGGCCTTCGATTGGCGCCGCACGGCCGCCAAGGTCGCGGTCGCGGTCAGCTCGGAATTTGATGCTGCGAGGGCCGGTGGCAGCGTGGCCACCGGTGCGGCGGGTGGCAACTGCACCACGGTCGCAGCGGACGAATTGTCAGGCAGCGCCGCCACGCCGTCGTCGTCGCGGCGGCTGTCAAGATCGATGTCGGTCCGCGGCGGCGGCACCGTGGAACGGGCCCGTGCCGCGACGCCGGGCACGGTTCTGTCAGCGGCCTGACGGCCCGGCATCGTGATGCGGCCCTCGAGCACATCGCGCAGCATGTGCACGCTCTGCGGCCGCTCGGGCGGCTTCAGGGCCAGCATCCAGTCGATCGCCGCCAGCAGGCCGGGCGAGCAGTCGCGTGCGCCGGTGGCGGCCAGGCGCGGCTGGTCATCGTGCAGCGCACGCGAGGCGGCCGCCACCGGCGTCTCGCCGGTGATCAGAAAGTACATCGTGCCGCCCAGCGCGTAGAGGTCGGTCCAAGGCCCCTGGCGCATCGCGTTGCCGTCGGCGTACTGCTCGAGGGGCGCGTAATGCGGCTTCAGGATCGACGTCAGTGCCTGGGTCTTGTCACCGAGCACGCGACGCGCGGCGCCAAAGTCCAGCAGCACCGGCAGGCCGTCGTCGCCGAGCAGGATGTTGTCGGGCGACACATCGCGGTGGTACACGCCTTCGCGGTGCAGCGTCTCCAGCGCCGACAGCAGGGCATCAAGCACGCGCCGGCAGACCGCGTCGCCGGGCGGCACGATCATGCCTTGGCGCGCCTGGCGCAGCGTGCGCCCGGCGTAGTACGGCATCACCATATAGGCGGTGCCGTTGTCCTCCCAGAAGCGATACACCTTGACCAGCGAGGGGTGGTCGAAGCGCGCCAGCAACCGGCCCTCATTGATGAAGGAGCGCAGGCCGACCGCAAAGGTCTCGGCGGTTGAACTGGAGCGCACCGAAACCTGCAGGCCCGCGCCGCGGCCGGCCAGCGTGCCCGGCATGTACTCCTTGAGCGCCACTTCGCGTTCGAGGGCGTGGTCCCAGGCCAGATAGACCATACCGAAACCACCGCAGCCCAGCAGGCGGCGCACTTCGAACTCGGCAACGCGCGTGCCGGGCGGCAAAGCCTCGGGGATATCGGAAGACAACAGCGGCGGCGCGGCCTCGGACATGGCGGCAAGCTTACTTGACAGGCGCATCCGCGCCGCAAGCGTCCCGGCCCGGGCTGCGGCATACGCCACGCCCGGCCCGCGCCCGGCCACAAAGGCCAGCGCGGCGCTCAGGTCGGGCGCGACGCCTGCCGTAAAGGCTCCGTGGCTCTTCGTCAGCGGCCGCTGCGGGCAGTCCATGTGTCGAAGTTCACAGTCTCCAGATCGCTAAAGTTTTCTGCAGGCCGCACCGATAAGCCAACCAACGGGATCGAGAAATCGGATTCCGGGGTCCGGAGTAAGCGGCCGATGTTTCGTAGAGGGCACAACCAAACCGCCCCTCCAACGAGATCAGCGGATGACTCACGCCGGGCGCAGCAGGCCACGGGTTAGCAGCCCGCGGCAGTTCACGGCAGACCAGCCCTGACGACAGAAAGGGCCAGCCTGCTGAGGCAATGCCGGCGCTCTTGCCGGAAGTCATTTCAACCTTCTACGGAGATCTTCAAATGTCGATGACCATCAACACCAACCTCGTGTCCATGAACGCCCAGCGCAATGCTGGCGCTTCGCAAATGTCGCTGGCCACCTCGATGCAACGGCTGTCATCCGGCCTGCGCGTCAACAGTGCCAAGGACGATGCCGCCGGCCTGGGCATCGCCGAGCGCATGAACGCCCAGATCAAGGGCATGAATGTCGCGGTGCGCAACGCCAACGACGCGATCTCGCTGGCGCAAACGGCTGAAGGCGCCTTGGGCAAAGTCGGTGACATGCTGCAGCGCATGCGCGAACTCGCCGTGCAATCGGCCAACGCCACCAACAGCGCCGCCGACCGCACCAGCCTGGACGCCGAGTACCAGCAACTGGGCGCTGAAATCGGCCGCTCGTTGACCAGCACCAAGTTCAACGGCGTCGCCATCCTGGCCGCCGGCGCCGGTGCGCAGGCCTTCCAGGTCGGTGCCGACAACGGCGACACAGTCACTGTTACGACGACCAACATGGCGACCAACGCGACCATCACCGCCGTCACCGGCGGCGGCGTGACGACCGTAGCCGCGTCCAACACCGCGCTGACCAACATCGACACCGCGCTCGGCACGGTCAACTCCGAACGGGCCCTGTACGGTGCGGCGCAGAACCGCTTCGACAGCATCGTCGCGACGCTGCAGGTCGCGGCCGAGAACCAGGCTGCCGCGCGCAGCCGCATCATGGACGCCGACTTCGCTTCGGAGACCGCCAATCTGTCACGTGCGCAGATCCTGCAACAGGCCGGCACGGCGATGATCGCCCAGGCCAACCAGTTGCCGCAGCAAGTGCTGACGCTGCTGCGCTGAGCCTGGCGCCGTTCGGGCCGGGGTATCGAAACCCGGCGATCGCCGCCGGTGATCGCCCTTCGCTAGCCCGGCACGAACGGTTCCGCCCCCGACGCCCGCACGACCGCGGGCGTTTTTCATTGGCGCAGAAAACGCCTTCATTTCCGGCGATCACGGCGCTCGGGCACTGACCACAATGATTCCAGCGCTCATCACAGCAGATGGGCGTGAGACGAAATCCGGCTTGTCGGCCGGGCCTCTTTGACCACTGTGGAGTTCTCACCATGCCCCAGACGATCAACACCAATCTGCCGTCGTTGAACGCCCAGCGAAACCTCGGCACCTCGCAAATGGCGGTGTCCACCGCAATGCAGCGGCTGTCCTCGGGCCTGCGCGTCAACAGCGCCAAGGACGACGCCGCCGGCCTGGCCATCGCCGAGCGCATGAACACGCAGGTGCGCGGCATGAACGTGGCGATGCGCAATGCCAACGATGCGATCTCGCTGTCGCAGACCGCCGAAGGCGCCCTCGGCAAGATCGGCGACATGCTGCAGCGCATGCGCGAACTCGCCGTGCAGTCCGCCAACGCCACCAACAGCGCCGCCGACCGGACCAGCCTGAACGCCGAGTACGCCCAATTGGGCGCGGAAATCGGCCGCACGCTGACCAGCACCAAGTTCAACGGCATCGCCATTCTCGCCAGCGGCGCCGGCGCGCAGACCTTCCAGGTCGGCGCCAACAGCGGCGACACGGTGACGCTGACGACCAATGACATGAGCACCAACGCAACGGTCACCGCCGCCACCGCCGGCAGCGTGACCACCGTGGCCGGCGCCAACACCGCGCTGATCGACATCGACGCCGCGCTGAACACGCTGAACTCGGAGCGCGCGCTGTACGGCGCGGGGCAGAACCGGTTCGAGGCGGTCATCGCCAACCTGCAAGTGGCCTCGGAAAACCAGTCCGCCGCGCGCAGCCGCATCATGGACGCCGACTACGCGGCCGAAACCGCCAACCTGTCGCGCGCGCAGATCCTTCAGCAGGCCGGCACGGCGATGGTGGCCCAAGCCAACCAACTGCCGCAACAGGTGCTGCAACTGCTCAAGGGTTGAAGGGCCGGCGGCGGCCTCAAGTTCGCGCTGCGCCTGCCGATACATGCGCTAGCCAGCGAAAGACTCCCCCATGCCCATCTCCTCCGTCGGCCTCGGCAGCGGCCTCAACGCCGAATCGATCATCACCCAGTTGATGGCGGTCGAGCGCCAGCCGTTAACCAAGCTGCAGACGCAGGAAACCGGGCTCAAGGCCAAGGTCTCGCTGTTCGGCAAGGTGCAGAGCCTGTTTGCCGACCTGCAAAGTGCCAGCAGGGACCTGGCCTCCGCGGCACTGTGGGCGCAGACCACGGCCAGCAGCAACAGCAGCGCGGTGGGCGTGGTCACCGGCAGCGGTGCGGTGGCCGGCAACTACGCAGTCGCGGTGCAGCAACTGGCGAACGCGCAAACCGCCACCAGCACCGGCTTTGCGTCGAGCAGCAGCACGCTGTCCAGCGGCACGCTGACGATCGATCTCGGCACCTGGACCGGCACGCCGGTCAGCGGCTTCACGGCCAAGACCGGCAGCACGCCGGTGGTCATCACCATCGCTGCCGGCGAGACCAGCCTGGCGGCGGTGCGCGACAGGATCAATGCCGCTGGCGCGGGCATCACCGCCAGCATCATCACCGACGCCTCGGGGGCCCGCCTGTCGTTGCGTTCCACCGCCACCGGCGCGGAAAACGGATTTCGCATCACGGCCGCCGAGGACACCGACGACGCCAACCCGGCCACCGGCCTGTCGGCGCTGGGCTACAACGCGCTGGCGGCGTCGCCGATGTCGCTGAACCTCGCCGCGCAGGACGCCCGGGCCACCATCAACGGCATCGCCATCACCTCGGCCAGCAACACCCTGGCCGGCGTGGTCGACGGGATGACGCTGACGCTGTTGGCCACGACCACCACCGACGCCAACGTCGCCGTCACGGCCGACACCGAGGGCGCGCGCAAAGCCATCGACAAGTTCGTCAGCGCCTTCAACGGCCTGGCAAGCTTCCTGCGCGAGCAGACCAAGTACGACGCCGACAGCCAGACTGCCGGTCCGCTCCAGGGCAACCGCACCGCGATCGGGCTGCAGTACCAGTTGCGCGGCGTGCTCAACCAGGCCAGCACGGCCTCGTCGTTGTACGCCACGTTGTCGGACGTGGGTATCGTGATGAAGTCCGACGGCACACTCGAAACCAAGGCCGCCAAGCTCGACGCCGCGCTGGCCAACCGCGGCGAGCTGAGGAGGCTCTTCGCCACCCTCGGCGCCGACAACGCCAGCACCGGGTTCATGGTGCGCTTTCGCAATCTGGCCGACGCGGCGCTGGGCACCGACGGGACACTCGACACCGCCACCACCACCCTGCAAGGCCAGATCAAGAACCTCGGCAAGCGCGAAGACGCGCTCGAGTTGCGCCTGCTGGCCACCGAGAAGCGATTGCGCGCGCAGTACGAGGCACTCGACAAGCGCATGGCCGGCCTGAACAGCCTGAGCAACTACGTCACCGCGCAACTCGCGGCGTGGAACAAGCCCGTCGCCTGACGTTGCCGGCCGCGCAGTGCCCGACGCCGGCCGCATGCCGGCGTCTTGCCTTGCGCGGCGCCACCGATGGTCGTACCGCGTCGGGGCATCCCTGCAAATGCGCTCAAGCCGGCCGCGAGATGCACCGATAACCTGGTTGTCGCACTGCATCCCGGCCCACGCACATGTTCAGCAGTTCCACCCTCCAGTCGCCGTTCGGCCGCTCTCAGGCTTCCGCGGTCGCCTACCGCCGAGTCGGCGTCGAAACCGGCGTCGCATCGGCCTCGGCCCATCAGTTGGTTCAGATGCTGTTCGATGGCTTCGTCGACGCCATCGCGCAGGCCAAGGGCGCGATCGCCAGCGGCCAGGTCCAAACCAAGGGCCGCGCCATCGTGCGCGCCGTACGCATCGTCGACGAAGGCCTCAAGGCCAGCCTCGACCTGCGCGATGGTGGCAGCCTGGCGGCCGACCTCAACGAGCTCTACGCCTACGTCACGCTGCGCCTGACGCAGGCCAACCTGCGCAATGACGCCAGCGCACTCAACGAGTGCCTGGCGTTGATCCAGCCGCTGCGCGAAGCCTGGGCCTCGATCGCACCGCAGGTCGATGCGGCGCGTGCCTGATGCTCTGTCCGAAAGCCACCCGATGAACACCCCTGTGCTCAGCTACTACGAAGCGCTGGAGAAAGCCAGCGCCGACATGCTCAGCGCGGCCCGCGAAGCCGACTGGGACCAGGTCGTCAAGCTCGAAGGCGCTTGCGTGCTGCTGATTGCGCAGCTCAAGCACGCCGCCGGCAACACGCAGCTGGCCGGCGAAGAGGCCCGGCTGAAGACGCGCCTGATGCAACGCATCCTGGTCAATGACGCCGAGGTCCGCACGCTGGCCGAGCCCTGGCTCGAAGACCTCGACAGGCTGCTGGCCGGCAAGACGCGCACCTTGCATTGAGCCCGCCAGCGCAAGTGCCACCCGCCATGCATCCGATCTTCCAGGACACCCAGCCGGCGCCGCTGCACCAGCTTTCGGGCAACGCGCAGGACGAGTTTCGCGTCAACCACCCGAGCGAACAGTTGGCCTTGCTGCGCCAGTTGGCCGACACCAACGTGCTGGTGCACCTGTCGGCGCCGGGGGGTGCCACCTACACCACCACGGTGTGGACGGTCGACGGCACGCAGCGGCGCGTCTCGTTGGCCGCCGACGCGGCGCATCCGCAGGTTCGCGCCCTGGTCGACGCCGGCGAGGCCACCGCGGTGGCCTACCTTGAGAGCGTCAAGCTGCAGTTCGACCTGCAGCACCTGGTGCTGGTGCACGGCACCGACGCCAGCGCGCTGCAGGCCGCGCTGCCCAACGCGCTTTACCGCTTCCAGCGGCGCGAGAGTTTTCGCGTACGCACCCCCGCCAACGCGGCGCCGAGCGCAACCTTTCGCCACCCGGCCCTGCCGGAGCTGGTGCTGGCATTGCGCGTGCTCGACGTGAGCGTGGGCGGCTGCGCGCTGGCGCTGCCGGCCGGCGTGCCGGCGCTGGCCGCCGGCAGCACCATCGCCGGTGTGCGCGTCGAGCTCGACGCCGACGCCCGCTTCGAGGCCACCCTCACGCTGCAGCACATCAGCGGCGGCATAGGCTCGGCCCAGCCCGGCCAACGCCTGGGCTGCGCCTTCGCCAGGCTCGATGGCGGGGCACAGCGCACGCTGCAACGCTACATCAACCAGACCCAAAAGCGCCAGCGGCAGTTTTCGCTGGGTTGAACGGCCGCGGAAAGGGACGGTCGGCGCGAACCGGAGAACTGCGCTGCGAAAGCGCCGTTACTCACGCATTGGCGCGGACGTGGTGCGGCTCGCCCCCAAGGCCACGTCCAAGACCGAAGCCAGGTTGCGCCCGAGCAATTGCGCCCGGTGCCCGAGCAACCGAAAGACTCTCACACTCTCAGCCCGCACGATCGAGCTTGTTGAGCAACGTCAGTGCGCGCTTGGAATTGCCCCGCGCAGCCCGGGTCTCGAATCGCACTCTGGCGTCGTAGTTGGCCAGCGCCACGGTGGCGAGTTCGTCGATCAGCTTGTTGATGCTGATCGAGTTGGATCGCGCCAGGGCCTTCAGACGCTCATGCTTGTCGTCGGGCAAACGGATTGTCAGTGTGGACATGGAAATACCTCCAGACATTGCTCGGGCGTCACGACTCTGAGCGAGGGAAACTTCAATTCGCCGCGAGACAGATCCCGCAATTTGCGAGTCACGATCGCATCGGCGCGCGCGGCGACACCGAGTTCGATCAAGTGATTGTCGGCCTCATCCGGCAGGTTGGGTCGCCACGCATAGAACACCTCGACCCAGCGACAGCAGCTCAGAAAACCATCGAAAAGTTCAGTACGCTCGGCCCCCGACAGAACGGAGCCTGACAAAAGTTCAGCGCGACCCAGGACATCTTCGTACTCTGCCAGCAACGCCGGCCCAAGTACCGGCTGGTAAAGATCGGTCAGACATGCGCGAAGCACGGCGCGCGCACGACCGCCGTCCCGTAGTAGCGCAGCGACCAAAACGTTGCTATCCAGCACCATGATCGGCATCGCGAAATGATAGCGTATATGCTGTCACTGTTCAGCGGGGCTCTTTGATAGCGACTCGCGCAGTCGCTATTCATCATCATCCGACGCCGCGGCCTGTTTGGACAGGTCCGACAAGAACTGCTCGATCCTTGACCGAACCGTCGAGCTGGCACCACTCGCTCCACGCCGAGGCGACGAACTTCAGCCGGTACTTGCGCCGTCGCGCCGACGGCTTGGATCTGATCAACATCAACCAATCGACCGGCGACGGTCGATGCCAAGCTCAGATCCGTCCTCGCTTCACAGCGTTTTTCAGCAAGGCGTTGACACGGGTTTGCCAGCCACGCCCGCTTGCGCGCAACGCGGCCAGCACATCGGGATCGAGGCGGATCTTCACCGGCGTCTTGACCACCTCGGCCGGCGGGCGGCCCCGCAGCGGCCGCATCTGGCGGACTTCGTCGACGGGCACTTCATAGGTATCGGGGTCGGTTGCGATGCCGGCACGGATCGCCCGCTCCTGCTCCGCCGTCGGCAGCTTAAAGGCCCGCGTCTTCGAGCGCACTTGCATAGCTTCTCACCTCCTTGCGGCTCGCACGTCGCAGACTCATGACACGAAGCACATCGCCACGCTGCACGAACACCACACAGAACACATCCTCGCCAATGGGCGCGAAACCGATTTCCCGCAACTCACGGTAGTCGCGACGGGTATCGGGGCGACACAAGAGCCAATCCAATTCAAGCTCGCCGGCCTTGGCCAGTGCCACGCCATGCTTGGCGGCGTTGGTCCGGTCTTTGGCCAGATCGAATTCGATTCGCACCCTTTTAGTGTACACCCAATAAATAACCTGACCAGCGTGTCTGGCGCGCAAAAAAGCCCCGCTTCGGCGGGGCTCGTACTTTCGACGTCGAAGCCGGTGGCCGCAGTCCGGTTCGCCGACCGGGGCTTGCGGCGAAGCCTCAGACCGGCATGTTCATGATGTCGGTATAGGCCCGCACCAACTGGTTGCGCACCTGCAGCGCGGCCTGAAACCCGATCTGCCCCTTCTGCATGGCAATCATCGTCTGCTCCAGGCTGACGGTCGGGTTGTCGAGCTGGACCTCGCGCTGCAAATGCTGGGCCTGCGCCTGCTGCGCACTGACCGACTTCAGTGCCTGGGTCATTGCCGCAGCAAAGCCGCCGCCCTCGACCGCGGCGGGCCGCGCAGGCGCCAGCGGCTGGCCATTGGTCTGCAGGCCGGCTCGCGCCACGGCCTGGGCGAAGTCGAAGGGCTTGAGACGAACGCTGTCCATGCAGTGTGACTCCTGTCACGCCCGGCGGCGTGCAGCACAGGGGCCGCAGGTCGGGGCATGCCGGCACTGTAGGTGCACACGCGTGCGCGCAGCGAGGCGAACAAGCGCGGCTTTCGCCGATTGTTCGCCCTATAGCTTTGCCGGGCCGTGCCGAACAATGGCCCCCATCAACGCAGGTCTGGGCCGATGTGCCCCGCGAGCCTGCACCGCTTTGACACCCAACGCTGCCCATGGACAACGCCATTGCCAATGCCGGAACCCCCGTCGCGCCGCCGACGCATGCCAGCCTGTCGGCCATGAATACCCTGTCGGCCAAGGCCAGGCTGACGCTGGGCATCGGCGTCGCCGGGCTGGCCGCCGTCGTCGTTGCGCTGGCGCTGTGGGGCCAGAAGGGCGACTACAAGGTCTTGTACGCCAACTTGAGCGAAAAGGACGGCGGCGCCATCATTGCGCAGCTCTCGCAGATGAACATTGCTTACCGCCACGCCGATGGCGGCAATGCGATCCTGGTGCCGGCAGCGCAGGTCCACGATGCGCGCCTGAAGCTGGCAACGGCCGGTCTGCCCAAGGGCAGCATTGTCGGCTTCGAGCTGATGGACAACGCCCGCTTCGGCCAGACCCAGTTCCAGGAACGCCTGACTTTCCAGCGCGGTCTGGAGGGCGAGCTGACGCGCTCGATCGGCGCCCTGGGCTCGGTGCAGGCGGCGCGCGTGCACCTGGCGCTGCCCAACCAGAACGGCTTCTTTCGCGAACAGCAAAAGCCCTCGGCCTCGGTGCTGCTGACACTGCACCCCGGGCGCACCCTGGACCGCACGCAGATCGCCGGCATCGTGCACCTGGTGTCGGCCTCGGTGCCCGAACTCAGCCCGAAGGCCGTCAGCGTGCTCGACCAAACCGGCGCCCTGCTCTCAGGCGCCAGCGAGGCCGCCACCGGCCAGGGCCTGGACGCCCAGCAATTGCAGTACGTGGCGCAGGTCGAGGCCAGCTACGTCAAGCGCGTGATCGAGATCCTCGAGCCGGTGGTCGGCCGCGACAACCTGCGCGCCACCATCGCCGCCGACATCGATTTTTCGCAGACCGAAGCGACCTCCGAATCTTTCAAGCCGAACCAGGGCAGTGAGCCGGCCGCCGTGCGCAGCCAGCAGAGCTCGGAGGCCGGCAACGCCGCGCAAACCGCGCCCAGCGGCGTGCCCGGCGCAACCTCGAACCAGCCGCCGATACCGGCGACGGCGCCGCTGACCGGCGCCTCGTCGCCGCTGCGCAGCGCCGCGGCCGGCACGGCCGCAGGCGCCAGCCAGCGCCGCGACAGCGTCACCAACTATGAAGTCGACAAGACTGTGCGCGTGACCCGCAACGCCACCGGCAACGTCAAGCGCCTGGCCGCGGCGGTGGTCGTCAACCACCGCGTCAGCACGGCTGCCAACGGCAAGACCACCAGCACGCCGCTGTCCAGCGACGAGATCGAGAAGCTGACCGCGCTGGTGCAGGAGAGCATCGGCTTCACCAAGGAGCGCGGCGACTCGGTGAAACTGATCAACGCACCCTTCAAGGTCGACACGCTGCCCAAGGCGGCCGAGCTGCCGCTGTGGCAACAGGAGTGGCTCACCGACCTCTTGAGCGCCGGCGCCACGCCCGCCGCGCTGGCGCTGGTGGCCCTGCTGATCTTCTTCGGCCTGGTGCGCCCGGCCCTGAAGGCCGCGCTGTCGCCGCCGCCTAGCGGCTCGGCAGTCAACATGGTGGCCAATGACGCGCTGCCCCTGCCGACCCTGCGCCGGCCGGCGCTCGACGCGCCGCGCAACAGCGAACGCCTGGAAGACGCGCGCGCGCTCGCCAAGCAGAACCCGGCGGCGGTCGCCAACATCGTGCGCACCTGGGTCAAGGGGGATCCGGCATGAGCCGCAGGGCCGCTCCCAAGGCGAATACCGCAGTGCGCAGCGCGGAGGTTGCCTGATGAGCCTGCGCAGCCGCCCGAAAGGCGAATACCGTAGTGCGAAGCACGGAGGTTGCCTGATGAGCCCGGCAGCCGCCCTGCGGACGAGTCCCCCTGCGCGGGTCGGGCGTGACGTGCCGGGGAAGCGCCCATGAGCGGCGCCCTCGACGACGGCGGCCTCGAGGATGCCGCGATCCTGCTGATGTCGCTCGGCGAGGAAGAAGCCGCGGATGTCTTTCGCCTTCTCGAACCCAAGGAAGTCCAACGCCTGGGCGAAACCATCGCCAAGATGAAGGCCGTGCCGCGCGAGAAGGTCGAGGGCGTGCTCGACAAGTTCAACAGCCTGGCCGGCAGCCAGAGCATGCTGGTGGCCGACACCGACCAGTATGTCAAGGACGTGCTGCGCAAGGCCCTGGGCGATGACAAGGCCAACCTGCTGATCGACCGCATCCTGCAGGGCAGCGATGTCTCGGGGATCGAGAGCCTGAAGTGGATGGACACCTCCTCGGTGGCCGAGCTGCTGCGCAACGAGCACCCGCAGATCGTCGCCGCCATCCTGGTCCACCTCGGGCACGAGCAGGCCAGTTCGGTGCTGAAGTGTTTTGTCGATCGCCAGCGCAATGAAGTCCTGGTGCGCATCGCCACGCTGGATGGCATCCAGCCCAGCGCGCTGAAAGACCTGAACGAGGTCATGAGCAAGGTCCTGGCCGGCGGTGACAAGCTGCGCAAGACCTCGCTGGGGGGCGTGAAGACCGCGGCCGAAATCATCAACCTGCTCGGCGGTTCGATCGAGACCGGCGTGCTCGACTACATCCGCGAATCCGACAGCGACCTGGCGCAGAAGATCATGGACAACATGTTCACCTTCGACGACCTGGACAAGCTCGACGACAAGGGCGTCCAGGCGATGCTCAAGGAAGTCCAGAGCGAATCGCTGGTGGTGGCGCTGAAGGGCGCGACGCCAGAGCTGCGCGAGAAGATCTTCAAGAACATGAGCACGCGCGCCGCCGAGACGCTGCGCGAAGACCTCGAATCGCGCGGCCCGGTGCGGCTCTCCGAGGTCGAGGCCGAGCAAAAGGAAATGCTCAAGATCGTGCGCCGCCTGGCCGACGAAGGGCAGATCGTGATTGGCGGCGGTGGCGATGACCAATACGTCTAACCCGACCTACGCGCGCTTCATTCCGCGCGAAGAGCTCGAGGCCTTCTCCGCCTGGCGCCCCGATGCCTTTGGCCACAGCAGCGCGGCCGCCGCACCTGCCACCCCAGCCCAGCGCAACGCCGAGCAGCAGGCCGCGCACCAGGACGGCTACCAAGCCGGCTACCGCGACGGGCTGGTGGCGCTCGAGAGTTTCAAGCAGAGCTTTGCGCAACAGACGGCGGCGCAGATCGCACAGCTGGCGGCCGCCTTCGACCAAGCCTTCGTCGAACTCGAGGGCCAGATGGCCCACAGCGTGGCTCGCGTCGCCGCCGCCCTGGCGCGCCAGGTGGTGCGCAGCGAACTGGTGGCGCGACCCGAGCTGGTGGCCCAGGTGGCTGCCGACGCGATCAATGCCGTGCTGCTCTCGGCCCGGCATATCCGCGTCTTCGTCCACCCCGACGACCAGGCCCTGGTGAAGGCCGGCGCGGGCGAAGCGCTGGCTGCTCGTGGCGCCCAGGTGCTCACGGACGCCACACTGGCCCGTGGCGGCTGCCATATCGAGTCCGATCTGGGCAGCATCGATGCCCGTGTCGAGGTGCGATGGCAGCAGGCCGCGGCCACGCTCGGGCAATCGCTGACGCTGGATGACGAGGGTGCTGCTTTATGACGGCGATGACCTCGAGCGGCCGCGTCGCGCGCTGGCAGCGCTACCTGGCGGACCTCGAGGCCTACGCCAATGCGCCCCTGCCCTTGGCCAGCGCCGGCTCCCTGGTGCGCGTGACCGGGCTGGTGCTCGAAGCCGCGGGCATCCGCGCGCCCGTGGGCGCGGTCTGCGAAGTTCATGGCGACAGCGGCCCCCCGGTGCAGGCTGAAGTGGTGGGCTTCGACGGCGACCGCGCCTTCCTGATGCCCACCGGCGAAGTCCATGGTCTGGCCAGCGGCGCCCGCGTGCTGCCGCGCCCGGCACCCGCCGTGCCGCCGCGCCTGGGTGCCGAAAATCATCCGTGGCGGCGCAGTGAAGACCGCGGCCTGCATCTGCCGGTCGGCGATGGCCTGCTGGGCCGTGTCGTCGACCCCCATGGCCAGCCGATGGACCGCCGCGGTCCGATCGCCAACGTGCGCTCGGCACCGATGGTGCGCCGTCCGATCAACGCGATGGACCGCGACCCGGTGCGTCGCCCGCTGGATACCGGCGTGCGAGCCATCAACGCCATGCTGACCGTCGGCCGCGGCCAGCGCATCGGCCTGTTTGCCGGCACCGGCGTGGGCAAGTCGGTGCTGCTGGGCATGATGGCGCGCTACACCGAGGCCGACGTGATCGTGGTCGGCCTGATCGGCGAGCGCGGCCGCGAAGTCAAGGAATTCATCGAAGACATCCTCGGTAAGGACGGCCTGGCGCGCAGCATCGTGGTCGCCGCGCCGGCCGACGCGCCGCCGCTGGTGCGCATGCAGGGTGCGACCTACGCCACGGCCATCGCCGAACACTACCGCGACCGCGGCCAGCATGTGCTGCTGCTGATGGACAGCCTGACGCGTTACGCCATGGCCCAGCGCGAAATTGCGCTGGCCATCGGCGAGCCGCCGGCCACCAAGGGCTACCCGCCGTCGTGCTTTGCCAAGCTGCCGCAGCTGGTCGAGCGCAGCGGCAACGGCCGCGATGGTTGCGGCTCGATCACGGCCTTCTACACGGTGCTGTCCGAAGGCGACGACCAGCAGGACCCGATTGCCGATGCCGCGCGCGGCATCCTCGACGGCCACATCGTGCTCTCGCGCGAACTCGCCGAGGCCGGCCACTACCCGGCCATCGACGTCGAGAAGTCGGTCTCGCGCGTGATGACCAGTGTGGCCAGTGCGGCGCATGTCTTGGCCGCACGCCGCGCGCGCGCGCTGCTGGCCAAGGTCAACAAGGCGCGCGACCTGATCCAGCTCGGCGCCTACGCCCCCGGGCACGACCCCGAACTCGACGCCGCCGTGCGCGCCCAGCCCGCGCTCACCGCCCTGCTGCAGCAAGACATGCATCAATCCGCAACGCTGGCCGAGAGCCTGCAACAACTGGCCGAGAGCATCACGTGACCCCCCCGAAGCGCCTGCGGCGCCTCCCCCCAGGGGGGCGACGCCAGTGGCCCGGCGGAGCCGGTTCCACGGCGTCCGCTTGGGCATGCCCCGTGACCCATCGGCGGTGTCGCGTCGGCCCTAACTGAGAACCCGATGGATCCGCTGACCACCCTGCTCGAACAAGCCGAAGCCGAGCGCAATCGGGCGCTGGCCGCCTTCAACCAGTTGCGCGCGCGCAGCGACGCAGCGCGCGCGCAGGCCGCGCAGCTCGAGGCCTACCGCAGCGACTACCAGCAGCGCTGGAGCGCGCAGTTCGCGCGCGGCGCCGGACTCGACATCGTGCGCTGCTATCAGGGCTTCGCCGATCGGCTCGAGGTCGCGATCACCCAGCAGGGCCTCGCGATCAGGCAGGCCCAGGCCGCGCAGGCCCGCGCCGGCGACACGCTGAGCGCGCATGAACTGCGCTTGGCCTCGGTGCGCAAACTGATCGAGCGTCGCATGCAGGCCGAGCGCCAGATGGTCGAGCGGCGCGAGCAAAAGGCCGACGACGAACACGCCATGCGCATGGCGCAGACCCGCGGCAACCCAGGCTTCGGCCTCGGTGGGGTGCGGGCATGAAAGCCATGGCCGCCCTCTGGCCCCCGGCCTCGCGCGCGCCCACGTTGCCCAGCGCTGCGGCGCCAAGTGATGGCGACAGCCAACGCGGCGCTTTTGCCGCGGCCCTTGGCCAGGCACGCGAGCCTGCGAAGGCGGCGCTGGATCGCCCGGCAAAGACTCAGCCGACGCCGGGCCGCCCCAAGCCTGCCCTGAGCGAGGTCGAAGGGGCGGCTGACGCCCCCTCGGGGGGCAGCGAACGAAGTGAGCGTGGGGGTGCGCCCCAGGCCAATGCGGACTCGACCGCCGACCCGACATCGCAGGCCAGGCCGGTCACCGCCCCTGAATTCAGCCGCGGCGACAGCGCCATGCTCGAGGAGCCGCCGGCGACCGAGGTCCTGGTCGCGCCCGATGCGGCCATGCTGCTCCCGGGGTGGCCGGCCTCGCCGGCCGTCGCCGCCATGGGCGCCCTGGCCGCAGCGCTGCCATCTGCGGGCAGCGCCGTACCGGTAGAGGCCCAAGCCGAACCCGACGCCACGCCCGAGGGCAGCACAGGCGCAGTCACCGACCTCACACGCGCGCCGCGCCACGCCGCCGCCACGGCCCTGGCCGCACTTGTGCCGGCGGGCCCGGCGCTGAGCCAGCGCAGCCCCGCCGCAGCCTCGGCAGCCTCGGCGCCGGCCGCCACCGACAGCGCGGCAGCCACCGCGGCCAAGCCGGGCGCCGACACGGCGACAACGCCGGCGCTGACGCCGGGAGGGTCAAGCGTGGCCACGCCGCTCGCCACTGCCGCGCCACAAACCGCACCTGCGGCCAGCCCGGCTGCGGCCACGCCATTCGCGGCCCACCTGGCTGCCGCAGTCAACTCGCCGGCCTTCGCGCCGGCCTTGGCCACCCAGGTCAACTGGCTGGTCCAGGAGGGGCTGCAACTGGCGCGACTGACACTCCATCCCGCCGAGATGGGTCCGGTGGCGGTGAAGATCGTGCTCGACGGGACGCTGGCGCGCATCGACTTCAGTGCCGCGATCGCGAGCACCCGCGCGGCCATCGAGGCCAGCCTGCCGACCTTGGCCGCAGCCCTGCACGACAGCGGCCTGACCCTGGCCGGCGGCGGTGTCTCCGATGGTCAGGCGCGCCAGGGCGCGCAGGCTGATCGCAGCCCCCGCACGCCCAACCCTGGCGTGGCCACGGGCGCCACTTCGCCGCCGGCCGAGACGAACCTGGCCCCTGCGCTTCGCACTGCTCGCGGCTTGGTCGACCTGGTGGCGTAGCGTGCAAGGCGCCGCTGAAGCAGGCGCCCAAAGAGCCTGCTTATCGGGCCTTTCGCAAAGCGCCCGCTCTTAATAATGGGGTCGTGAAACCCACGCTGGCGCCGCGCGCGCCGCCGGCCCGCCACCCCAGGAGTCCTGCATGTCCGCCGCCCAAGCCGCCCCCGCCGCCCCCGCCGCCGCCAGCGGCACAACCGACGCCGTGCCGGTGTTCAGGGGCAAGCGCAAAACGCTGATCATCATCGCCGTGGCACTGGCGGTGCTGCTGGCCGTCGGCGGCGGCGCCGCGGCGTGGTTCCTCAAGCAGCGCGCTGCCACGGCTGCAGCGGCCGAAGGCGAAGACGGCCCGGTGGCCGAAGTCGCCGAAGTCGCCGAGGCCAAGCCGGTCAAGGCCGAATTGAAGAATGCGCCGACCTTCGTGCCGCTCGACCCCTTCACCGTGAACCTGGCCGATCGCGAGGCCGAACGCTACGCCCAGGTCGGCGTCACGCTCGAACTCGCCGATCCCAAGTCGGCTGACTTGCTCAAGGCCTACCTGCCCGCCATCCGCAACAACATCCTGCTGACGCTGGGCAGCAAGACCGCCGCCCAGCTGATCGAGCGCGACGGCAAGCTGCGCCTGGCCGCCGAGATCCGGCGCGAGGCGCTGCGACCGCTGGGCTACGAGATCAGGCTGCCCGCGAACGGCGTTGCCAGCGGCGGGCGCAATGCGCCGAGCGCGGGCGATGACGACGACGAGGCGCCGATCCGCGCCGTGCACTTCTCCAACTTCATCATTCAGTAAATGACTCCCCTCGTCGCCTGCCGCGGCCGCGCGCGTCGCCTTGACAAGAGCGTTGCCAAGCCATGAATCAACAGATTCTTTCGCAAGACGAAGTCGATGCGCTGCTGCAAGGCATCACCGGCGAGAGCCAGAAGCTCGAGCAGGAAGAGGTGCCGCAGGGGGCCGTGCGCGACTACAACCTGGCCAGCCAGGAGCGCATCGTGCGTGGGCGCATGCCCACCATGGAGATCATCAACGAGCGCTTCGCCCGCAACATCCGCATCGGCCTGTTCAACTTCATCCGCAAGAGCCCCGAGGTCTCGATCGGCGGCATCAAGGTGCAGAAGTACAGCGCATTCCTGCGCGAAATCGTGGTCCCGACCAACTTCAACATCGTCAGCGTCAAGCCGCTGCGCGGCTCGGGCCTGATCGTTTGCGAGCCCAACCTGGTGTTCTCGGTCATCGACTCCCTGTTTGGGGGGGCCGGCAAGTACCACACCCGCATCGAGGGCCGCGACTTCAGCCCGACCGAGCAGCGCGTGATCTCGCGCCTGGTGGAGGTGATCTGCGCCGAGTTCAAGAAGGCCTGGCAAGGCATCTACCCGCTCGATCTCGAATACCAGCGCTCGGAAATGCAGCCGCAGTTTGCCAACATCGCCACGCCCAGCGAGATCGTCGTGGCCACCAGCTTCGCGCTGGAGATCGGCGGCACCTCGGGCACGCTGCATTTCTGCATCCCGTACTCGACGCTCGAGCCGATCCGCGATGTGCTCTACAGCACGGTGCAGGGCGATTCGACCGAACCCGACAGGCGCTGGATCAACCTGCTGACGACGCAGATCGAGGCCGCCGAGGTGGAATTGGTGGCCGAACTGGCCACCGCGCCGACCACGGTCGAGCAACTGCTGGCGTACAAGCCGGGCGACTTCATCGAGCTGGACCTGGACCCCGCGATCCAGGCCAAGGTCGATGGCGTGCCGCTGCTCGACTGCCACTACGGTACGGCCAATGGCCGCTACGCGATCAAGATCGATCGATTGATTTCCAGCTCCCCTGTGGGCTGGTTGGGAGCCTCGAATGCCGCCTGAAACCCACCCCGCTGGTACCGAAGACGCCATGGCCGCCGAATGGGCTGCTGCGCTTGAGGAAAGCAAGCCCGAAACCGCCAGCGAAGTGGCCACCGCCGTCGAGCAGGCAGCGCCGGCGTCGTTCGCCAATCTGGCCGCGCCCGCAATGAGTCCCGATGGCGCGGGCAACGACCTGAACATGATCCTGGACATCCCGGTGCAGTTGACGGTGGAACTGGGCCGCACGCGAATCCCGATCAAGCACATCCTGCAGCTCGCACAGGGCTCGGTGGTCGAGCTCGAAACGCTGGCCGGCGAGCCGATGGACGTGCTGGTCAACGGCTACCTGATCGCCCAGGGCGAGGTGGTGGTCGTCAACGACAAGTTCGGCATCCGCCTGACCGACATCGTCACGCCGAGCGAGCGCATGCGCCGCCTGAGCCGACGCTGACTGGCAGGGCAGCCTTTCGGGTCGGGGCGACTCGCGCCGGCCTCAGCCGTGTGATCGCCTCGTTCAGCCGGTCGCTGCGGGCCATCTCGACTCACGGCTCCATGCCCATGCGTAGGCGTCAGCCTGCGGCCCCGCGATGTCGGGTTGCTGACGCGGACTCGCAAGAGTGGCGGGCAGGGTCT